>JAUCCH010000054.1:0-75521 GCA_034676385.1 Leucobacter sp. | reverse complement strand
AGCTGGCAGCAGATGAGCGCACCGCGAGGATCATCCTCGCGGCCGTCGTGTCTTCGAAGAGCCGGGAGGTGATGCGGTGACGGGGCGGATGATCCGCACAGTCGGCGCCAGGCACCGAGACGGTCGCTCGTGCCGTCGCCGATGAGGTCGAGGGGCCGGTGGGGCCTGATGGTGATACCTGGCAGCGGCGTCTGGCCCCGCGCATTGACGCGGCCCAGGGGATCCCGCGGTGCTTGCGGAGACTCAATCGCATTCCACAGGATGCGGGTGCTGATCCCCGGTGATGCGGACTGGCCGGTATCGGTCAACGCGCTGGGCGATCATGCCCCCTTCGCCCTGTGGGGCGAAGGGCGACACCGGCCTGCTCGCAGGCCCGGTGTGGGAGCGCCTCACTGTCACGGGGGCTCGGGCGTCTACCGGGTACGGGGAGGCACATCACAACGGATTTGGTGCAGTCAGCAGCTGCGGATGCTCGGACGGTGCTCTCCGGCGGGGCCTACGGGATCGACGGCGCCGCACACCGCGCCGCTCTCACCTTTGATGGTTCCACGATCGCCGTGCTCGCCGGAGGCCTGGACCGCCCCTACCCCGGCAGGGCACACCGAACTCCTTGGCCGGGTCGCCAACGACGGCCTGCTGTTGAGTGAGTTGCCGCCGGGCGTCGTGCCGACAAGGTGGCGGTTTCTGCAACGCGGCAGACTCCTCGCCGCCCTCTCGGGCACCGTCCTGATCGCCGAAGCTGGCTACCGCTCGGGTTCCCTCCACACCGCAGCGCGTGCGATGGAGCTGGGTCGTCCGGTCGGTGCGATCCCTGGACCGTTGACGAGTGCTGCGTCTGCGGGGTGTCACCACCTCCTTTGCGTGACGGGCTCGGGTCGATCATCACCGGCTACGACGACATCCGCGAACTCCTCCACGGCATGCGCGACGGTGCGCATCGTGCAGTTCGAGAGCGGGCAGGACTCGAGGCTGACCCGCTCGATCAAGAGAAGCCAGGCCCCGGGCGGAGATCGCCGGGCCCTGCACTGTGAGGTCGAGGGGCTGGGTGGTGCACCTGCTGTGAAGGCGACCCGTGTCGGGTTGCTGCTCACCAGAACGTCAGGAGGCATCTCGTGTCAGGATCACTCACTCACATTCCGCAGCCGGTGGCTGCGCCACCACCGACCAGGCTCTTCCGACGATGGCTGTCGGTGCTGCTGGCCCTGTTTCTGCTCGCGGGGTCGTTCGCGCTGAGTGCTCAACCCGCGCACGCGGCGAGTGAGGGTGTCGGCTACTGGTCTGATGGTGCGTTCCTCGGCGCGTATAACACCGGTGTCGACGGCCGGCAGGCGTACTGCGCCGATCTCCACGCTGACCCTCCTTATGGGAATACGGCGGGGCCGGAGCGGATCACGTCGCTGGATTCGTTGTCCCGTCAGCAGCTTGCCGAGATGAACTATGTGCTGGATCGGTGGGGGCAGTCCGGTGATGCGAACGTGACGGCTGCGGTGGCGCTGTATGTGTGGTCGGTCGCGAGCCCTGGCATGTACAACTCGCACGGCATGTCCGGTGACGACTACTACGTCGCCCGCGCACCGGCTTCGGAGCGGGGCACGATCCTCACGAGCCTCTCGACCATGCGACAGCAGGCGGCAGTGAACGCGGTCACCGATCCGTCGTTGTCGCTTGCGCTGGAGATGACGGATCAGTACACCGGCGCTCTCACCGTCACCGCCCACCCGGCCTCTCTCACCGGGAGTGCGTCGCTGACGAATGCGAAGTTCTCGGACGGCGCTTCGACGCGGAATCTCGCCGTCGGTACGCACCCATCACCGGCACCCCAGCCGACGGGGTGCCGTCGTACAAGATCGGCGCATCCATGACGGTGTCTGCTGCCGGGTACGGGGCCGCGCTCGACCTGTACGCGACGCCTGGGCAGCAGCGCCTCATCGCCGCCGTCGCGGGCTCTTCCACGGGGCTGTCGGCGTCGGTGGAGTCGCCGGTGATCGACCTGGATTTCCAGCCGGAGATCACCACCCAGGTCGCCTCCCGCTATGTCGCTGAGGGCGACGCGTTCCTGGACGGGCTCACGGTCACGGTATCGAAGGGCACCTGGATTCACCTCGACGGGAAACCCATCGAGGTGACCGCGACCGGCACCCTGTATGGGCCGTTCGATGAGCAGCCCACCGAATCGGATACCCCACCCGAAGGAGCCCCCGTCACGGGCACCGAGACGGTAACGCTCACGGGTGCGGGGTCGTACACTTCGCCGGGCACGATCATCGCCCCGGAGTCGGGTTTCTACACGTGGGTATGGGTGATCGACAAGGCCGCGCACGGCGATCAGGCGAAGTACCTCACCGATTCGTTCACGGACCGGTTCGGGCAGGTGGCCGAGACGTCGGTGGTGCCGTTCCAGCCCGTCGCGGTTTCCGAAGCGGACCAGCGCCTCGCTGTTCCCGGCGACGCGCTGACCGACACGATCACCGTGTCCAGCAGCAATGGGGCGTGGTTGAAGAATGACGGCGCACCTATTCCGGTTGTGTTCGAGGGCACCGCCTACCAAGTCCCCGGCACCCTACCCCCGACGCAGAGCACGGTGATCGACGGTAACGCGGTGCCCCTCGGCACCGTGACGATCACGGCGGATGGCCCTGGCGTTTACACGTCGCCGTCGGTGGTGGCGCCGTCGGGTGGGTTCGTGACGTGGGTGTGGGAGGTCAAGAAGGCGTCACAGCCGGAGTGGGTGCGCGACTACCTCGCGAACGACTGGGCCGACGATTACGGCATCAACGTCGAGACGACATCCGTGCGATGGCCGATCACAGTGACCTCCATGATGCGGGAGTACAACGTGCACCCCGGCGGCCGCGCGTTCGATATCGTCACCGTGTCGGGGTTCCCCGCGAACCACGGTGACTTCACCGGCGACGGCTACTGGAACGCCGACCTCGACGTGCTCCGTCACACCGTCTACGGCCCCTTCGCCACAGATAGCGAACTCACCGATGATCTCGACCTGACCACGGCACCGGTACTGGCGGAGCTCACGACGCCGGCACGGAACGGGGTCTACAAGCTCGGGTACACCGATGACGACAAGATCGTGCCCACCGAGCACGGCTTCTACGTTCTCGTGACGACGTTCGAGGGCGACGACCGGGTGCAGCCCTATCAGTCGTCGCCGGCGGATGTGCTGGAACGCTTCTACGTCCCACCGACAGGCACTGAGGTGCCGGTGTCGGTGATCACGCAGGCGACCCCGGAAGCGCTCGTCGGGGAACCGTTCTCGGACACAGCACTGGTCCAGGGAACGACGATCCCCGACGGCGCGTACTTGGTGTTCCGCGCGTACGGGCCGCACCCGGCAGAGGAGGGGGCGGTGTGTGAGTCGCCGTTCTACGTCAGCGACGAGATCCCTGTCAACGGGGCCGGCATTTACCATTCCGGCACCACTACCGTCACCGAGCCCGGGCACGTGTACTGGGTCGAAACCCTCCACAACACCGACGGCGACGTAATCGCCGAAGGGAAGTGCGGCGCACCGGGTGAGACGACCGTCGTCAGCGAGCAGCCGGAAGAACTGCTCGTGAGGACGAACGCGACGCTGACCGTCGTGTTGGGTGAGCCGGCGCATGATGTCGCAACCGTCACCGGCACCGTGCCTGACGGGGCACGGCTCGTGTTCGAGGCGTACCGGCAGCACACCGGTGAGGCGCTGTGCGCGGCGGAAGAGCTCGTGTTCACCTCCGCCGTGATCGACCTGAATGGCCCGGGCGAGTACGCCTCGGATGAGGTGATCTTCGATGAGGTCGGCACCTACTACTGGGTGGAGACCGTGATCGACAAGGACGGCCTCATCCTGCACCGCGGCCTCTGCGGTGCACCCGATGAGACCACCACCGTCACCCCAGTGCCGGAGACACCGGAGGAGCCCGGCAAGCCGGGTGAGTTGGCGCAGACCGGAGGTGGTGATTGGTGGCCGCTCGGCCTCGCCGGTGGCCTGATCGCCGCCGCGACCGGTGGGGTGCTGCTGTTCGGTCGCCGCCTCGCGATCGCCCGCGAACGCAACGGGTACGTCCGCGAAGAGGACGAAGCGTTCGAGGAGTTCAAAGCCCAGTTCGAGGGAGCAAAGGAGGACTAACCAAGGCTGCTGACCCGCTGGCGCCCCCACATGGTGGGTCAGCGCGGGAGGGCACGAACCAACCCCCAGGTTCGTGCCCTCTCACCATTTCTGCGATCAGGCGGCGCGGGCGCACCTGCATGGCGACTGCTGTTCGTCTTGGAAGGACCCGCCTGTGACCCCGAAGCCCCGATACCGCCGCACCAACCCCGACGTTCATCCACCGACGACGCCGGTGCCTCCGAGTGGTGGGCCGGTCGTGGTGCCGGTGGTGGAGTTCACCATCAGTGCGGACGGTGCAATGACGGTCACCGTCGACGGGGCACCGTACCTGCCTGAGCCGTTCGCGCCGGGCTGGCGGCGCGAATCGTTCCCCGCGATTCTCGACACTCTCGCGGCCCGGCATCGGACGCCGCTGCGGGTGCAGGTTCGGGAGGCGGACGGGTCTACATTCACCGACATCATCACCCCACCACGAGAACGCCCCACCGCGAGGCCCTGGGAACGACCCGCGCCGGAGGCGACGACGCCTCTGGTGGCAGCGGTGCCGCCGGTGCTGCATCAGGTCGCAGGTTCCGGGTTCGTCGCAGGTGAGGATGTCGCAGTCGCGATCATTCATGCTCATTCTGATGCCAGTCCTGACGGCACTGCCCGAGTCCTCCTGACTGCAGAGCAAGCCGCAACTGCGGTGACCGGTGAAGTGATCCTCCTCGGTCGTGTCTCCGGCACCCTCGTCGTCAGTAGGCTCGCATGAGCGCCCCCAGGCAGGGCGGCGCGCTCGGGGATGAGCTCGCGAACCTCGGCATCATCGCCCTCATCGCCGCCGCCGCTCTTGCGGTCATCCTCCGTGTGGCCGGCACGATCGCCGCGTGGGCGACGGGGATCGCGCGGCCGAGCGGCGGCATCGAATCCGGTCTCGGCGTACTCCTGCACCCCGCCGATCCAGGCAGCCCGCTCGGTGCCGATCGGCTGAACGCCGTCGTCTACTGGATCGTCGCGGGGCTCCTGATCCTCGGTGGCGGCGCGGCGGGCTGGTGGGTGTGGCGCACGTTCCGGGAGCACAACCGGAGAACGAAGACCGACCCGTATCGGATCGTCGGAATCGCGACCCGCACCGATGTCGCGACCGCTGCATCAGAGAAGGCGCTGCTGCGCCGCGGCAAGCAACTCCGCCCCTCGCTGCAGACCCCGACCGCGCAGGACGTGGGCTATCTGCTTGGGGTGTCGCGGGGCGTGAACGTGTGGGCGAGCGTCGAGGACTCGATCCTGCTGATCGGGCCACCCCGCTCCGGGAAGGGCCTCCACGTCGTCATCAACGCGATCCTCGATGCACCGGGTGCAGTCGTCACGACCTCTACCCGCCCGGATAACCTCACCGCCACTCTCACCGCCCGCAGCGCTGACGGGCGGCCGGTGGCGGTGTTCGACCCGCAGCACCTCGCCGAAGGTGTTCCGGCGGGGCTCCGCTGGTCACCGATTCGGGGGTGTGAGGACCCGTTGACGGCGATGATCCGCGCCACCGGTCTTGCAGCCGGCACCGGTCTCTCCGCTGGTGGTGTCGAGGGTGGTGACTTTTGGGAAGGGAAAACCCGCACCGCGCTCCAAACGCTCCTTCACGCAGCAGCCCTCGACCACCGCACCCCGGCAGAGGTGTTTCGGTGGACCCTCGATCCTGCCGCAGCGTCCGATGCGGTCGCGATCCTGACCGCGAACCCGCATGCTGCGACAGGGTGGGCGGATTCGTTGCAGGCGATGATCGACTCCGACCCCCGCACCAGGGATTCGATCTGGCAGGGCGTCTCCCTCTCGCTCGCTGCCCTTGCTGATCCGCGTGTGCTCGACGCGGTGAGCCCCGGCCCGGACGAGAAGTTCGATCCCGAAGAGTTTTTGCGGAAGCGTGGCACGGTGTATCTGTTGGCGACGGGTGCTGGGGCGAACAACAGTGCGGCGTTGGTGTCAGCGTTCGTGGAAGACCTGGTTGAAGCCGCCCGACGCCTCGCCGCACGGTCACCCGCCGCCCGCCTCGACCCGCCGTTACTCCTCGCCCTCGATGAAATCGGGAACCTCGCCCCACTCCCGTCCCTGCCGACACTGATGGCCGAGGGTGGGGGCACGGGGATCACGACAATGCCCGTGTTGCAGTCCCTCGCGCAAGCGAGGGAGAAATGGTCGGAGAACGCGGCCGGAGCGATCTGGGACGCCTCGATCGTGAAGATCATCCTCGGTGGCGCATCCAACAGCCGCGATCTCCAAGACCTCACCACATTGATCGGGGAACGCGATGAGATCACCGACTCCACCACCATCGGCGATCACGGCTCCCGTACTGCGCAACGCTCGATCCGTCGGGTGTCGATCATGCCTCCCGATGTGATCCGCACGCTCCCATTCGGCACCGGTCTCATCCTGCTCCGCGCAGCACCACCTATCGTCGCGAAACTCCGCGCCTGGACAGGTCGCAGGAACGCCGGCGAGCTGCAGACGCAGCGCCGTGAGGTCGAGGGGATGCTGCAACACGGCACGCCTGCGTCGGCCGGCGAGCAGGAGGCCGACGGCGCACCTGAGTGACAGAGCACCCCGAACCGTGGGGCGCCGACTGTAACGAGGAGTGTCCAATGGCCATCCATACGCAAGAGTCTCTGTCCGGGTTCATCGCGTCCGAGCCCCATCTGTCGTTCACTGAGAAGGGTGACGCGCGTCTGTTCGTGAAGATCGGGCAGGAACACTACCGCCGCGAAGATGACGGATCGTTCACGCAGACCGAGACCACCTTCCACGACCTCGTCGCGTTCCGAAAGACCGCCGAACGCGCACACCAGCGCTTCGCGAAAGGCGACAAGTTCGTCGCCGAGGGCTACACCCACCACTACGACCGCACCGACGACAACGGGCAGACGATCAAGGTCGAGGAGTTCGTCGCAAAGAAACTCGGCCACGACCTCGCCCGCACCCGCTACACCGTCGACCGGCCCCGCCGCACCCCAGAACCCGACTCACTCGACGCCGGCCTCGAAGACACGGCCCTGTCACCCGACGCGCCACGTCGCGCGTCCGCTGGTGCTGCTGCGGTCGGGAGGTGAGAGCGCATCATGGTCGATGAACTGCCCGACACGAGCGCTGCCGATCCGGGTGAGGCGGCGGAGGACGAGTTCGATGAAAGCTACGACCCCGACACCGACACCCCTGGCGCCCAAGGTGAGGATCAGTCGGGGCCTCCGGGGCCGGTGAACTGGAATCTCCTCACCGCCGATGCCGCGGAGGAAGAATGGCTCGCGCTCAACGAATGGGTGCACTGGCTGCGCCACACCTACGGCCTTCCGGTCGCGGTCGTCCCGCCGTTCTGGCACCGCCACCCGGCACTGGTGTGGGAGCTGTCCGCGTTGCACATCCACTGGCTGTGCGCGATCCACCCCGAAGCCAAAGGCTCCGCCATGCTCGTCTGGCACCGCGACTTCACCGAAGCCCAAGAACGCCTCCGACACTGGACCACCGCCTGCGGCACACGCCTGACCACCGACCGCCCCACACGCCGCATCGCCTGGCCCGGCGAACCCGACACCGAACCCATCGAAGACACCGTCATCCCGAATCGGGAGGAAGACTTTGTAGAGTACATGCACGCCGACGTGGAAGCGCGTCGGCGGGCCGAGGATCAGTTCATCGCGGGCTTGGTGCTGAGCGCGGGAGAAGTGCCATGAGTGAGCCCCTTAACCATGAGGAGAGCCCCGAGATCACTGCGCTGCGTAAAGCTGGGCGGGAACTCGGGGCCTCGTTCCTTCCGATCACGAAGGATCAGGGTGTGGTGCTGCGCGCTACGCTGCGCGCCGCCAATTGTACGTCTCCGGAGCGACGAACCGCGGTGCGATCTTGATTCGCCCATAGTCGAAGATGCCGCCCATGAGCTGCGACTTCTCGATGCGGATTTCCAAGAGCATCTTGATGAGCCGACGCTGTTCGAGCAGATCAAGCCGCTCCCAAGCTGCAAGGACATCGTCGGCGCTGATGAGATCGAGCACGGCTGCGTCTGCCACCGGCGGCACCGATTCCCTCGCCGCCTGCTCGATCTGCGGATTCAGTCGCTGCTCCACATTCGACAGCATCGCCAGACTGATCGCGCCCTCCGCGTAATGTTCGGCGGCTTCGTTCAGCCGGTAGCGGAGAGCCGCCAGTCGTTCCTCAGCCTCG
The DNA here is from genome assembly GCA_034676385.1 of Leucobacter sp. Lineage (GTDB taxonomy): Bacteria > Actinomycetota > Actinomycetes > Actinomycetales > Microbacteriaceae > Leucobacter. Next base: position 67,231 of record JAUCCH010000054.1, on the reverse strand, counting down.
CGAACGCGATCGTTCCAGTCATCATCCGGGCCGGCAAGTACCGCCAAGCTCTCTGGGGTGGAGAGCCAGCCCAGCAAGGCTTCGAGAACGTATGTATCTGTCCTCTCCACATCAATGCTGATCCGCCGGCATCCGATGTGCTGGCACACATAGTTGTTGCGCGGCCTCCCATTCTTGCGAGGAACCACATTGTGCACCCGAGCGAGGAAGCGGCCACAGAACCCGCACCGAGCGATGAAGGACAGCAGCCACTTCGGGTGACTGTGGTTGTCCTCCTCGACGTACCGAGTTCGTCGTGCCCGGTCGGCGAGAACACGGTTGACCTTCTCCCACTTTTCGACCGGGATGATCGCAGGCCAGTCGGCCTCACCGATCACCTCACCTTGGTACTTGCGCAAGCCCGCGATCGTGGGGCTCCGGATGATCTGCACGAGGGTCGCATTCATCCAGCCGCGCGTCTTGTCACTCAACGGCTTCATCGGTGTTGGGATGCCCTCACGGTTCAGACGCGTGATGATCCGGTTCACCGGTACTCCGTGAAGAATCTCATCGACTGCTGTCGTGATGACCGCAGCCTTCTCCGGGTCGATTTCTTGTCGCAGCAGAGCGCCCGTGTTTTCGTCGTACACCCTGCGGTAGCCGTAGGGGAGTCGTCCGTGTGGCCGACCCTTCTGCGCGTTCAGCCGGACCGTGCGAAGCTGCCGCTCCCGGATAACCGCCGCGTCCTTCTCCGCAGTCAGGAACTCGAGTCCCATCATGAAGGCGTCGTCACTGCGCGCGAAGTCATACACCCGACCCTTGGTCAAGTAGAGAACACCCGCTGCCTGACACGCAGCGCGGAGTTGAATGTAAGCCGCGAGTTCGCGTCCGGCACGAGACGGCTCCCAGGTCACAAAGGCTGCATACTGCTTGGATGCGATGAGTTGCAAGGCCTCCTCAAAGCCTTCACGCTCCCGAGTGCGCCACTGCGATGCGGAGCGGTTTGCATCGGTAATGACTCTGGCGACCCTCCACCCCTGCTGCTCGCACCAGGAACGGCAGTCCGTCTCCTGGTCACTCGTGGACCGCATCAAATAGTGACGATCCATCGAGGCGCGGGTATAGATCAGCGCGTCGGTCCCTGATTCGGATGGGCGGGTGATTGCGTTGGCGTCCATAGTGGGCAGGTACTCCTTCTATATCTGCCTCTGAGATGCTGGGTGAGCCAACGAACGACCTCGACACAGACATGCTTGCCGCGATCGAGGATCTGCTCGACTCATGGCCGGGCACGCTCATCGTGGTGTCGCACGATAGGTACTTCCTAGAGCGGGTCACCGACCAGCAGTATGGCATCTTTGATCACAAGCTTCGTCACCTGCCCGGTGGTATCGACGAGTACTTGAAGAGGCGTGCTGCTGAAGAGCGTGCGAAAGAAGCCGGCGGCTCGAACGCAGTTTCATCGGGTGACCCTGCGCAGGGTACCGCCTCTGGAGCATCCTCTTCGGCTGCGGCGAAACCAAAGACTCCTGCACTATCTGGTCGGGAACTTCGCGACGCGCAGAAGGAGATTGCTTCGGTGGAACGACGCATTGCTCGCCTGAACGCCGATATCAAGAAGTCTCGCGACGGGCTTGCGACGCTCGACCAAATGGACTACCAGCTGCTGAACGTCGAGATGGGGAAGATCACGGCGTATGAAGCCGAGGTCGATGGCTTAGAAGAGCGTTGGCTCGAACTCTCCGAGATGCTCGGCTAATACTGAGCTAGCGATACCAGGCTAAGAGCAAGCCGCTCCCCGGCACACGAACATGAATTCGGCGGGAGAGCGGCTTTCGATTAGCGCTGCTGTACAGGCACCAGGCGCTGCAACTGAGTGACGTGGCGCGGCTCGAGTTCTTCGAGTGAAGAGACACCGAGCAGTGTCATTGTGCGCTCGATCTCGCTGCGCAGAATTTCAATGGTGCGGTCGACGCCCTCGCGGCCACCAGCCATGAGGCCGTACAGGTATGCACGGCCGATCAGCGTGAACTTGGCGCCAAGTGCAACTGAAGCCACGATATCAGCGCCGTTCATGATGCCGGTGTCGATCATGACGGTCGCGTCACGGCCCACTTCGCGCACCACCTGGGGCAGTAGATGGAACGGGATCGGTGCCCGGTCGAGCTGACGCCCGCCATGGTTCGAGAGGATAATGCCGTCCACTCCGCGATCAACGAGTTCGACGGACTGGGTCAGGTTTTGCACGCCCTTTACGACAAGCTTTCCGGGCCACATCTCTCGGATCACGTCGAGATCCTCGAGCGAAATTGTCGGGTCCATTGCTGCGTTGAGCAGTTCCCCGACAGTACCGCCGGTGGAATCGAGCGATGCAAACTCAAGCTTTGGAGTGGTCAGGAAGTCGTACCACCACCAGGGGCGAGGCAGAGCATTCATGATGGTGCCCGGCGTGAGCTGCGGCGGGATAGAGAAGCCGTTGCGCTTGTCGCGCAGGCGTGCGCCGGCAACAGGGGTGTCGACCGTGAACATGAGTGTGTCAAAGCCGGCCTTCGCTGCGCGCTCGACGAGGCCATACGAGATTTCACGGTCGCGCATGACGTAAAGCTGGAACCAGTTGCGCCCCCGCGGGTTCGCGTGTTTGACGTCTTCGATGGAGCTGGTGCCGAGGGTGGAGAGCGTAAACGGAATGCCGGCGGCAGCGGCGGCACCCGCGCCGGCAATTTCACCTTCAGTTTGCATTAGGCGGGTAAAGCCAGTGGGGGCGATTCCAAAGGGCATTGCCGAGGATCCGCCGAGCACCTCGATCGAAGTGTCTACGTTGGCGGCGGGCTTCAAGATGTCGGGGTGAAACTCAACGTCTTCAAATGCTTGGCGAGCGCGGGTGAGCGAGAGTTCGCCCTCTGCCGCACCGTCGGTATAGTCGAACGCAGCCTTCGGGGTGCGGCGCTTGGCGATTACCCGCAGGTCGTCAATTGTGAGGGCGGCATCGAGGCGGCGCTTCTTGCCGTTCAGCTCAGGCTTCTTGAACTTCATTAGTTCGAAGAGTTCGGTGGGGCGTGGAAACTGTCTCTTGACCATTGGGTTCCTTTCGGACTTGCCGCCTCAGAACTTCTGTGGTCAGACCACATCAATTATGCGCCGAAAAGTGACCTTCGTCAAGCGGAAGCGGCGGTCGCCCCTAAGCGCGATCCTGTCGTGCAACCTCGTGGTCGTAGCCCTCGATGTGCGCACGAAGCAGCGCGGCTGCCGTTGCGCCGTCGCCTTTGAGTAGCGCTTCGAGGATCACCCTGTGCTCGTCTCGCAGTCGTGCCGCAGTGCTATCCCAATCCGGGAGCGAGCGTGCAGCAGCCGCAGTGTGCTCGACGATTGAAAGACGCAGCGCCTCCATGAGCGTGCTGATGAGCGGGTTTGCTGCTGATTGCGCGAGGGTAACGTGAAAGTCGGCGTCGCAAGCGAGGAAGTCGTCTATTGAGAGTTCTGGATTGTCCATGCGATCGAGTAGGTGCGCAGCCTGGCCCCAATCGCCGCGTCCTGGGTCTGAGTGCTGCGCTGCCCAGGTCTCCAGGAGCAATCGAGTTTCGGCAATGTGGTGGTGCTTTACGTGGCTTGTCGCTAGCTGGAGCTTGAGCGCGAGGGAAAGCGCCTGTTCAGGGCTGGCGGTAATGATTGTGCCCGACTGTGGGCCTGATCCGGTTGCGCTGCGGACAGACCCCAGTGCTTCAAGTACGCGCAGGGCTTCGCGAAGGGAGCTGCGGGAGACCCTAAGTGTTTCGGAGAGCGCTCGCTCGCCCGGTAGGCGATCCCCAATGCGTAGGCGCCCGCTCGAGAGCTCTTCCGTCACCCATGCCATGACCACCTCGTGCGCCCTCATCGCTCAAGTATTGCAGGACTCCTGATCCTGAGCGTCTTCACCTGTTCCTGGCAGAGGAATAGCGGCTGTCAATGGCAGCCCGTCTCGGATCAGTGCGCGCTTACGAACCTGCCACATCACCGCAAGGCCGATGAACCACACTGGTGTGCACAGCAGTGCGAAGCGTGTGTCGTCTGCAAGTGTCAGCGTCACCACAATGAACGCGAAGAAGACCAACACGAGCCACGGCATGAACCGGGGCAGGGGCATCTTGAACTTCGACGAGCCATGACGCTCGGGGTGCTTGCGTAGATACGCAATGTAGGCCAGCAAGATCATGCTCCAGATAAAATGATGCATCCGGAGGCTACGGAGCTCACGAAGGTGAAGGCTGCGATCACGCTGTCGCCGGCCAGCAAGATAGGTATCGCGGTGAATAGGAAGACACTTGTGAAGAACACGGAGCGCTTCGGTACACCCCTTGCATCAGTCATCGCGAAACGGCGGGGGGCATGTTTGTCTTTTGCGAGTGCGAGCATCATTCTGGTACTGGAATAGAACCCGGAGTTTGCGCTCGAGGCAGCCGATGTGAGCACGACCACATTGATTGCGAGAGCGGCCGCACCGAAGCCGGCGTAGGCAAATGTGGTGACAAATGGGCTCTTGTCTGCGTCTATGCGATCCCACGGGGTAATCGCCATGATGACGGTCAGCGCGCCTATGTAGAAGATCAGCACACGAATCACGATCGAGTTGATCGCCTTGGGAAGGTTCTTGTGCGGGTCGGCTGTCTCTGCGGCCGCGGTACCAACAAGCTCAACGCCGATAAACGAAAAGATCCCGAGCTGGAAGCCGAGCAAGAAGCCGCCCAGGCCAAATGGGAACACTCCACCGTGGTCCCACAGGTGTGTGAGTGAGGCCTGCGTGTCGGTATCCGGGTTCGTGAAGCCAGTAACCATCAGCACAATGCCGGTACCGATGAGCGCGAGGATCGCGACAATCTTGATTAGAGAGAACCAGAACTCGAACTCGCCGAAGAAACGCACTGGCTGCAGGTTCAGGAGTAACAGCACCGCCGCCGCGATGAGGGCTGGCACCCAGGTCGGGATTGACTCGTTGAAGTAAGAAACATAGCTCGTGATGGCGATGATGTCTGCAATGCAGATCACGACCCAGGTGACCCAGTACGTCCAAGATACAAAGAACCCCGCGGCTGGGCCTAGGAGATCCTTCACGATGTCGCCGAAGGTGTGGTAGTTCAGGTTCGAGAGCAGCAACTCGCCGAGCCCGCGCATGAGAAAGAACATCATGCAACCAATGACCGCGTAGATAATCAGCACGGAAGGGCCGGTGAGGCTGATTACCTTGCCTGAGCCGAGGAAGAGGCCAGTGCCGATTGCCCCGCCAATAGCGATGAGCTGTAGGTGGCGGTTAGACAGACCGCGTTCTAGCGTGCCTTCTTGCGGCGCTGCTGTGGTCTCAGACAAGGCATCACTCCTGTGGGTGTGAAACAAAGTGTCCGGACGGATCGGGTAGAGCCGCCCGACGTTGGATAACCCATACAAATGGGTTCGAAAACGATTGTGATCGCTCGTCGGGCCGGGGGCTCAGTGTATTGAAGGGAACTTGTGAAGGGAATGGCTTAGAAGAGTTTAGCCAAGCTGTGCGGCAACCGCCCGCAGTACCTCGTCGGGCGAGGTGCTCGCGTCGAATGCGGCGACTACAACACGTGAGGCACGATCCTCGCCCCCAAACCAAGGCGAGAAACGAGCCATCAAATCTGTGAGCTCGCGCTCGAGCGCTCCAAAAGCTCGTGAATCGTTCTGGCGCAACCAGCGCCTGAGTGCGGCGTTGTGCACGGCGACAACGGCGGCCGCGAGCGCGATTGGTGCCCAGTCTGGGGTGCCGGGCGCGGCCGTGCGACTCAGGTACTCGCCAAATACCCGCTCGTATCGGTGAGTGATAACGAGTTCTCGTTCGCGCAGGGAGGGTGTACTACGCAGCAGATCTGATCGAAGCCGTGCAGCATTCGGGTCACGCGTGAGTAAGTGAGTGACCTCGAGCGTGCCGATCGCAATCGCATCGTAGGCGGGCCGATCTGAGCTCAGGAGCTGACTTTGTAGCCGCGATAGTGCGAGGTCATGATCTGCGAAGACGACGTCTTCCTTGCTGCCAAAGCGGCGGAAAAATGTGCTGCGGCTCATGCCGATCGCGTCAGCGAGCGCACCCGCAGTGGTTTGTTCGTATCCGTGCTCCGCGAGATACCGCACCGCAGCGGCCTGTGGTGCGGTGGACACCACGTCCTCCTGCTGAATGCTGCTCATGCGCCGAAGCTACCACAGAAAGTGAGACTCAGTACCAAGATCTTGGTTTTAATCACTCAGAAATTGCTATTTCCCCCATTATTCACATAGATAACTTGATCCGACACGCAGTGTCAGGCATACTGCATTAGTAGAAGGGGTGTGTGCCCACAGGCCCGCCCACGAACCTCGAACGACGGAGATCACGATGGCGATTGATTCCCTTGCGACACACACCAGCGCAGAAAGCGGCGCGTACGTGCCACCGGTAAGTCAATACCAGTTTCTCTTGGGCGAAGCTTTCGGAACAGATATCGTGGCCCGGTCAACTGGTGGTGCGCTCACCACGGAAGATGCGCTCGACGCGATCTCCGCTGCGGGCGAGTTCTCGAGCGAAGTCTTTGCTCGACTCAATACGGTGGGCGATCAGCAGGGTGCACAGTATGTCGACGGGGGAGTTCGCACTCCGGACGGGTTCAAGGAAGCGTACAAGTCATTCGCTGAAGCGGGATGGATCTCGGCATCTGCCTCGGAGGAGTCCGGTGGTGAGGGCCTGCCGGCCACGGTGACGGCTGCGCTCAACGAATTCTGGAACGGGTCGAACATGGCGTTCGCTCTCTGCCCAGGTCTCAGCCTCGGGAGCGATTCGTGCTCTCACTGCGTATGGTTCTCAGGAACTGCGCGACGCCTACCTGCCCAAGATGGTGAGTGGTGAGTGGACCGGCACAATGAACCTGACGGAGCCGCAGGCTGGCACCGACCTTGCCGCAGTGCGCACCATGGCCCGCGACAACGGTGATGGCAGCTGGGCCGTCACTGGCCAGAAGATTTTCATCACATGGGGTGACCATGACGTTGCTGACAACATCGTGCACCTCGTGCTTGCCCGTACTGAGGGCGCACCCGCGGGTCACCGCGGCATCTCGCTGTTCCTCGTGCCGAAGTTCATTCTGAACGCTGACGGTACCCCGGGCGAGCGCAATGGCGTCTCTACTGTGGGCATCGAGCACAAGCTCGGCATCCACGGCAGCCCCACCTGCGTGTTGCAGTACGAAAATGCGACCGGCTATCTCATCGGTGAACTGCACCAGGGTCTCACCGGCATGTTTGTCATGATGAACGAGGCTCGCTTCGGCATGGGTGTGCAGGGCCTCGGCCTCTCTCAGCGTGCGTACCAGCGCGCGAACGACTACGCATACGAGCGAATCCAGGGCGCGGTCATGGGGCTCCCCGAGGGTACCCCCATCGCTGGCCACCCAGATGTGCGTCGCTTACTCCTTTCGATGTCGAGCCGCATCTCAGCACTCCGCGCACTCGTCGTATTTGCGGCAGATCTGCAGGACCGCGAAGACGAGGGCCACAACAAGGCTCTCGCCGAGTTCCTCATCCCAATCCTGAAGTCGTGGGGCACCGAAGAGTCCGTGCACATCACCTCGGATGCGATCCAGGTGCACGGCGGCATGGGATTCATCGAAGAAACTGGTGCGGCTCAGTACTATCGCGATGCGAGGATCACCCCGATCTACGAGGGCACGACCGCAATCCAGTCGAACGACCTTGTCGGACGTAAGATCCTGCGTGACGGTGGTCAGACCGCCGCGGGCGTGTTCGCGGCAATTCGGGCGCAGCTCGATACGATCCGCGGATCCTCGAACCCTGTAGCTGCTCGACTTGTCGAACGTATTGAGCGGGCAATTCAGGCAGCCGAGCGTGCGACGGCCTCGATCCTCGAACATGCATCAAACCCGCGCGACGCGTTTGCCGTCTCGGTGCCATACCAGGAACTGCTCGCCACGCTTGTCGGTAGTTGGATGCACGCGACGATCGTGACCGCCGTGCTTGCTCATGATTCTCTTTCGGATGAGGATCAGCGACGTCTCACTGAAGCGGACTTTTATGGGGCGCATCACCTGACAAAAGTGCATGCCCTCGTGGAGACCGTCGCAGCTGGCGAAATCTCCTGACACCGGAAACCCTCCGGATCTTGTAGTTTGAAAGTAACTGATTGTCTCGGGTCCTCACGGAACCCGTTTGAGAAAGGTATCCGCAATGCAGCGCAATATTTATGACGAGGATCACGAGGCCTTCCGCGACGTAGTCAAGGAGTTCGTGCGCCGCTACGCCACCCCCGAGAAGGTCCAGCAGTGGGAGGCGGACGGCGAAGTTGACCGTGCCACGATGCTTGCCGCTGGTGAGCAAGGCATTATCGGACTCTCGGTACCCGAGGAGTTCGGTGGTGCCGGGATGCTGCAGGACTACCGCTTCCGCGCGGTCGTCAACGAAGAAGTTATCGGCGCGGGCTTCGGCTCGCTCGCAGGTGCGCTCGGTATTCAAGACGATCTTGCCGTGCCCTACCTCGTGCACATGGGTACTGAGGAGCAGAAGGAAAAATGGCTGCCACGCATGGCGACCGGCGAGATCCTCGGCGCTCTTGCGATGACAGACCCCGGTGCGGGCAGCGACCTGCGCGGTGTGACGACCAACGCGAAGAAGGTCGAAGGCGGGTACATTCTGAACGGTGCCAAGACGTTCATTTCGTCGGGTAAGACCGCAGATATCGTCATCACCTTTGTGAAGACTGGCGAGGGCAACCGCCCCGATGCCTTCAGTCTGTTCATTGTCGAAGACGGCATGGAGGGCTTCGAGCACAGCAAGAAGCTCAGCAAGATGGGCTTCCACGGTTGGGATACTGCCGAGATGTCGTTCTCTGACGTGTTCGTACCCGACGCGAACCTCATTGGCGGGAAGGAAGGCATGGGCTTCGTGCAGCTGATGATGAACTTGCCTCTCGAACGCCTTTCGATCGGTGTTGCCGCTGCAGCTGCGTCTGAAGCTGGTTTCAAGTGGACTCTCGAGTACACGAAGAACCGTGAGGCGTTCGGTCAGCCAGTTGCGGACTTCCAAAACACCCGTTTCCGCCTCGCCGATATGGCGACCACCGTTGACGTTCTCTGGACCTACGTTGACCGCGCCATGGACCTGTACCGCGAGGGCAAACTCAGCGCTGACGAAGCAGCGAAGGTTAAGTTCTGGAGCACCGAGCGCGAGTGGGAGATTCTCGACCAGGGCGTCCAGTTGCACGGCGGCTACGGTTACATCACCGAGTATCCGATTGCCAAGGCCTTCCTTGATGCCCGCGTGCACCGTATTTACGGCGGCACAAACGAGGTCATGCGTGAAATTGTGGCGCGCTCAATTACCGGCCGAAAGTAACCTGCAGCACCGGAGACTTAAGCTATCTATTGGACAAAGCGTGCGCAGAAAGCTTTGCCTGCCCAAATCTTGGAACCATCCATCCGGGGAGTGAACGCTGAATCCGGATGGATTCTCCGGTAAGTTTGCGCGTGAGAGCGCAAACTCGCACCCACTGAAGAAACTGAGGATCATGAAAATCGTCGTATTGCTCAAGGAAGTGCCGGATACGTACACGGATCGTACCCTGAGTCTTGAGACCGGTCTTGCCGTGCGAGACGGTTCAGACAACGTCGTGGACGAAATCGGCGAGCGCTCCCTTGAGGTGGCTCTGTCGTATGCGGATGCGAACGAGGGAGCCGAGGTGACAGTGCTGACGATGGCACCCGCAGGGGCTACGGCCTCAGTGCGTAAGGGCCTCGCGATGGGTGCTGCCTCAGCAGTGCACATTGCCGACGAAGCACTTGCTGGTGCCGACCTTGGGTTGACCGCTGAGGTGCTTGCGGCGGAGCTGCGTGCTTCGGGTTTTGACCTTGTTATTGCTGGAAACCAGTCCACTGACGGTTCGGCGGGCATGCTGCCAATCATGCTTTCGGAGCTACTTGAGGTGCCGGTGCTCGCGAGCCTGTCCGCAATCACGATCGAGGCAGACAAAATATCTGGCACTCGTGCGTCCGACGACTCGACGATGCAGGTGTCGGCCTCCTTGCCGGCTGTGGTGTCAATCACCGAGGCGCTGCCTGACGCAAGGTTCCCGAACTTCAAGGGCATTATGGCGGCAAAGAAGAAGCCACTCGTGGTGAAGACACTCGCTGACTACGGAATTCACGCCGACGATATGACAGCGTCGCGGGGCATTATGATTCAGATCGATGAGCGGCCCGCGCGTGCGGCCGGTGTGAAGATCACCGACGAGGGAGACGCAGCACAGCAGTTGGCCGCGTTCCTTGCCGAGAACCGCCTGGTCTGATCGAGTCGAACGTTTAAGGGAACGAATAATCATGGAATTTTCTGCAGACTCGATTCTGGTCCTGCTCGATGCGAACGCTGAGGGTGGACTGGCGAAGTCCTCTGCCGCGCTGCTGGGAGCTGCTGCTTCGGTGGGCACGCCAGTTGCGCTCGTGATCTCTGACGACGAAGCGGTTGCGGCGCAGGCAGCTGAGCTTGGTGCTGCGGTAGTGCTGCGTGCCGTGCCTGCTGCGGCGCTTGGCCGCGGGGCCGCGGACGCGTTGGCTGCGGCAGCCGCGCTGGTGCAGCCTGACGCGGTGCTTGCGTCTCACTCGGTAGAGGGGCGCGAAACCGCCGCACGGTTCGCTGCGCGAACCCGCTCGGGTGTCATCGCGGATGCCATTGGCTTGGCCCGTGACTCTGAAGGCGTCATCGCGACAAACTCTGCCTACGGTGGGGCTTACACCGTCGGTGCTGCGGTCACTCACGGGGCTCCCGTGATCACGGTGCGACAGGGTGCAGTCGATGCACGTGCCGAGGCCAAGCCCGTGAACGTGAGCGTGCTCGACGTGACGGCAAGTGGCGCTCGTGCTGGTGAGGTACATGCTGTTGAAGCAGCTGCCTCTGGCGGGAGCCGTCCTGAGCTGCGCGGCGCCAAGACCGTCGTGTCTGGTGGGCGTGGGCTCGGCTCGAAGGAGCAGTTCGTACTTACCGAGCAGCTGGCTGATGCACTGGGTGCGGCAGTGGGTGCGTCTCGTGCCGCAGTCGATGCGGGCTGGGTCCCGCAGTCGTACCAGGTTGGCCAGACCGGTGTCTCAGTGGCGCCGCAACTGTACATTGCGCTCGGTATTTCTGGTGCGATCCAACACAAAGCGGGCATGCAGACATCGAAGTTCATCGTGGCGATCAACAAGGATGCAGACGCTCCGATTTTTGAGGTTGCAGACTTCGGCGTGGTGGGCGATGTATTTACCGTCGTGCCCGCGCTGATTGCCGAGATCGAGAAGTTGAAGGCCTAGGTTTTGGCTACCTTCTCCTCTGAACGTATACGGCAAGGGTTGCCGCGTGTCGCGGGCGGCCCAGCCTGGCCGGACGTTGCTGGTGCGGTGACGGCCGTGGCAGTTGCCCCAGTTGCCCCAGCTACTGCTGAGCCCGTTGCTGTCGCTGCTGAGCCCACAGCTGCTGCGCCCGTGGTTGAGACTGTGTCGGCTGCTGCTGTTGCCCCTGCTGCTACACCAGAACCGGTTGCAGTAGCCGCTACCCAGGAGTCTCCGGCTGCTGTAGCAGCAGAGGCACCCGTTTCGGCGGTTGCGACCGTGGAAGTGCCGCTGCGCCGTGGATTGCCGCGCGTGTCGGGCGGGGAGCCGTGGCCTCCCGCAGTCCCCGCCACAGTTGCTGCCGTTGCCGCGGGGACCGCCGCGTCTGCGCCAGCTGGAACACCCGCCTCAGCTGCGACTGCGGTAGCACCTACCAGTGCTGACGCGCTATCGTCTGCGGATTCTGTTGCTGCTCTGCCTGCATCCGTGGCTCCTGCGGTCGCTGCTGCTGCGAGTGCACCGGCTGTCGCACCTGCGACCAGCTCTGCGTTCGACACAGTTTCTGAAGAGGTCAAGCTGCGGCAGGGTCTGCCGCGCGTTGCAGGAGGGGAACCGTGGCCTCCCGCTGGCACCGTTACTGTCGAACGTGCGGGAGCGGCCCAGGCGTCTCCAGCGCAGGTGTCACAGATGTGCAAGCTGGATCGTCTGCAGCGGCTGACCAGAGTCTCACGAATATTGCTGCGGAGAAGACTGCGGACGGAGCTGAGGCTCCCGTTGCGCCCGCTGCGGCCATCGCTGCGAATTCTGCATCAACCGCCGCCCCAGCACCTGCCACACAGGCTCCCGCCACAGCAGCGCCGGTGTCAGCACCGGCAGCGACTGCGTCGGTAGCTCCGGCAGCGCCAAAGCCCAAACCAAAGCGTGAGCCAATAATGATCGGCAGTCGCACGCTCGGTCAGTGGGTGAAATTGGCGGTGCTGTGGGGAGGCGGAGCGATCCTCGCCGCAGGAATTATCGTGCTCGCCGCACGCGGCGTAACAACGCTTCCAGGCGTACCCGAGTTCATGGAACGATACCCAGGCGAATACCACCTGCCCGAGTTCGTAGCAGACGGGTTCCCGGCCTGGGCGAGGTGGACTCACTTCCTCAACCTATTCTTGATCGTGCTGATCATCCGTTCCGGCCTCTTGGTGCGCCAGCAGCAGAAGCCCGACGCGTTCTTCACCCCGAAAAAGGGTGGCAAGAAGATCTCGATCTACCTTTGGCTACACACTTCGCTTGACATCCTGTGGCTCGCGAATGGCCTGGTATTCGTGGTGTTGATGTTTGTTACCGGCCACTGGGCTCGCATCGTGCCGACCAGTTGGGAAGTGTTCCCCAACGCGGCAAGTGCGATGCTGCAGTACCTGACACTTGAATGGCCTGTCGAGGACGGCTGGGTGAACTACAACTCGCTGCAGCAGATCATGTACTTCACGGTCGTGTTCATCGCGGCACCGCTCGCGGCGATCACGGGTGTGCGCATGAGCGAGTGGTGGCCGCAGAACGCGGAGAAGCTGAACAAGCTCTACCCAGCGCCGATAGCGCGAGCGATTCACTTCCCAGTGATGCTGTTCTTCGTGCTGTTCATTCTGATTCACGTGTTCCTAGTATTCACGACGGGCGCATTGAAGAACCTGAACCACATGTTCTGGGGCACACCAGAGATTTCATGGGTTGGGTTCTGGTGGTTCGCGGCGGCCGTGCTCGTGACGGCAGCGGTGACCTGGGCGGCGCGTCCGCTGGTTCTAGCCCCGATCGCTGGAGCGTTCGGGCGCGTCTCCCAACGCTAAATAGATACTGCGCTTTTACGCGTGATGGAGCCGGGGCGGGTAACTGCCCCGGCTTCGTTGTTTCCAACCACGAGAACGACCAAGAACGTTGGGGTTGCAAGTAGCGGCCCCCCAGTTCGGACTAGCGCGCTTTCGGTAGGCTTGCCTGATGAGCAATGAAGCCTTTGATCCGATCGAAGCAAGCATCGAGCAAACGCTGCGGGCGTTGAGCGAAGGCCTCGTTACGGCAGTCGAGCTCGTCGAGTGGTGCTTCGAACGAGTCGCGAGGATCGACCGAGCCGGTCCCACACTCAACGCCATTGTGGTGCTGAACCCGCACGCGCTCGATGAAGCCCGCGCGAGCGATAGACGCCGTGCGCTCGGACAGGTAGGCCAGCTCGAAGGCGTACCCTTCACGGTCAAAGATTCCTACATGGTGAGGGGGCTCACCGTCGCCTCTGGATCGCCAGCATTCAAAAACCTAGTAGCGCAGTGGGATGCATTCTCCGTTGAGAAGCTGCGCGATGCGGGCGCAGTGCTGCTCGGAAAAACGAATATGCCGCCTATGGCCGACGGAGGTATGCAGCGCGGCGTATATGGCCGAGCCGAGAGCCCATACAACCCCAAATACTTGGCGGCGGCATACGCCTCGGGATCCTCAAACGGATCTGGCGTGGCCACAGCAACAAGCATGGGCGTCCTCGGCATGGGCGAGGAAACCGTCTCGAGCGGTCGCAGCCCCGCCTCAAACAATGGCCTGTGCGCCTACACACCAAGCTGGGGCGTGCTCAGTATTCGTGGCAACTGGCCGCTGTTCCCGGCGCGTGATGTCGTGGTACCGCATACCCGCTCAATGCCCGACATGCTGCGCTTACTCGACGTGCTTGTGCAAGACGACCCCATCACGCGCGGCGACTTCTGGCGCAACCAGAAGGTCATCGAGATTCCCAAGCCGAGCCAGCACCGGCCAGCTTCATACCCACGGATTGCCCAAACTGCGTCGCTCGCAGGTAAGCGCTTCGCGGTGCCCAAGATGTACCTCGGCGGGGATCCGAACTTCCCGATCAGCGTGCGTTCATCAATCCTTGCGCTTTGGGAAGGCGCGAGGGCAAGGATTGAAGCTCTCGGTGCTGAAGTTGTTGAGACCGATTTTCCACTTATTGAGAACTACGAGGGGGATAGGCCAGGCCAGGAAAACGTGGGTGCGCTTGGGTTGCTCCCAGCAGGGTGGATGGACACCGAGTTCACCGACTTTCTTGCCTTTGGGTGGGATGATTTCTTGCGTGCGAACGCCGAATTGCGTGGCGAGGATCTCCCCGCGCCGACGTACGGATCACTCGCCGAGGTTGACCCCGATGAGATCTTTCCTGCTCCGCCCGGCACCCTGCCCGATCGCTACGAGGAGGTCGAGGACTACCCAAACCGGTATCGGGCGACAGTGGCATACGCGCAGCGTGGGATCCCCGATCCTCGCGAGCGTGCAGACTTTGCCGCGGGACTCACCTCGCTCGTGCGTCTCCGTGGTGAGCTATTTGAATCCTGGCTGGAAGAAAACGGGCTCGACGGGATTGTGTTTCCGGCGAATGCCGACGTTGCCGAGGAATCCGCTGAGCGTGAGATTGAGGCGGCAGATCATGCCTGGTCCAACGGGGTGTTCTTCTCGAATGGTAACTATGCGCTGAGGCACCTTGGCATACCTACAGTGACGGTCGCGATGGGTCTCATGAGTGACATCGGTATGCCAGTTGGGCTGACGTTTGCCGGGCGCGCCTACGATGATGCCGCACTGCTTGGGTACGCTGCAGCGTTCGAAGCGGGGCAGACGGGTACTTTGCGTGTGCCACCCACTGTCAAATAATCGGGGCCCGGTGCCAAGGCCAAGCGCCAAAGCAGATGGTTTTGCACCGCTCCGGCCGTCTCATAAGCGGAATTAAGCCTGCCTCGCTAGTAGAGGGTCCCATAACCAAAGATCATGACGACACAGGCACCGAAGCCAATGATGGGGAGGGCGGCGAGACCGATCCACATGCCAATGCCAGTGCGGCGCTGATTACGAATAATCGTGAGTACGACTGCGAGCACAAGCATGAGCCAAAATGGGAGTGCCATGAGTGCGGTCGAAAGATCGTAGAGACCTCCATTGTTTGCCCACAGGCCGAGAAGGAAGCCCAGGATGGGTGCGCCAGCACCAATGAGGATGCCCAGCCAAATCTTCCCTCCTGCTGGAGGCGGTGGCGTCCAGCCGGCAGGAACCGGCGGGTACTGCGACTGCAGTGGGGGTGGAGCCGGAGGGAGGTAGCCCGTTGGTGATTGCTGCTGCTGTTGAACATAAGGGGCCGGTGGCTGCTGAGCCTGCTGCGCTGGGGCTTGTTGCTCGTAATGCGCCGGCGGGTGTTGCTCCTGCTGCGGATATGGCGCAAATTGTGGTGGCGCCGATGGTTGCACAGGAGGCTGCGGCTGGGGCGGATACAGCGGCGCCGGCGGTGGCATCGGAGGCAGGCCCTGTTGAGGGGGAGCTTGCCAGTGCTGCGGTGGAGATTCCACGGGGGCTTGCTGAACTAGCTGTTCAACCGGCTCGATCGACTCGGGCGCTGCAGGTGGCTCGGGCGTTACAGATATCTCTGGTGCTTTGAGCGTTTCAGGACTTTCGGGTGCAGCAAGGGTCCCAGGTGCTTCAGGCTTCTTGGACAGTTCAGAGTTTTCGGGCCGCTCAGCCGATCCATGCAGCTCAGAATTCTCGGGCTGCCCATCCGGCTCTGGCAGTTCAGGCGGGTTGTTGCTCACGTTGCCTCCTTGATCCGTTGGGGCTGAGCCTACCTTTTTTGGCCAG
Organism: Leucobacter sp.; assembly: GCA_034676385.1. GTDB lineage: Bacteria > Actinomycetota > Actinomycetes > Actinomycetales > Microbacteriaceae > Leucobacter. The sequence goes on along the minus strand of JAUCCH010000054.1, from coordinate 51,281 downwards.
CCATATGATCCTCGCTGCAAAAATTGGAATAGTAACGATCAGGAAAAGCTGTGGTCTCGTCATGCCCAGCCAAGCAACTTCGTTGCCACGAACGAACTCGACGAGGAACCGAAATACCGCGTACGCGCCTATGTAGAGGGTCAGTGTTTCTCCTGCACCGAGACCTATGTGGCGCAGCCAGAACCACAGCAACACAAACGCGACCGTGTGAAAAATAATCTCGTAGATGAAACTCGGGTGTAAACCCACCCCAGCGGGCAGCCCAAGCCTCGCCGCGGCGGCCTCGTCGAGCACGATGCCCCAGCCGCCGGCGGTGGGCGTACCCGGGCGTTCGGTGAAGAAACAGCCGAACCGGCCGATTGCGAGCGCTACCGCAACCGCTGGCGCGAAGAGATCGCCGGTGCGATCTTTGTAACCAACAAGTCGTTTTGTGATGTGGACGCCGAGCCAAGCGCCGACGAGTGCGCTCAGAATTGAGGCGTTGCCGCGCATCATTTGTTCGAGGAGGTTGAGATTCTGGCTCGGGTCAAGATGTTGCACCCAAGTACCCAGGCGGGCGAGGATCCCCGCTCCTACCAGCGCGCCGAGCACGAGGTATGGGATCCGCGGATCTTTCTCCCCGCGTCTTCTCGCCTCGACCCAGAAGATGAGGCCGCCGACGGCGAGCCCGAGCGCGACAAACGCGCTGTGGGTATCGACTGCTGGGCCGAAACCAAGAAGGTCGTTGAGTCGCGGGAACACTGGCTAGCCGCTCACTATTCGAACCCAGAGCATCACCCAAAAACGGAATCGCCACTGCAGCGAGCACCGCAACGACCGAAAGGTACGCCAGCACGACTCGTGTATCTCCCAGCTTGCACTTTGAACGCATGAGGCCCGCGCGGCGGGCCTTTGCGTAGCCCGAGATTGCGAGTAGTGCGAAACCGAGCAGTGCAACGGGGCCCAGTACACAGGCAATCAGTGCGACGGTTGTGTTTACGCAAAGGCGTAGCGGATCGAAGCCTGGAGCGTCGGGAACACTCCCATCTCGCTGTGCCAGGGGAGGAGTGTTCGGGGTGAGGTGTGCAGAGGTGTCGCCAGGCATTCGATTACCGTCGTGACTTTACGGGGATCAGGCGTGACTGGTCGGAAGTGAAGATCGGGTTGGCAGGGGCCGTTTGTGCCCCAGAATCAGACGGAGGTGCGAAGGCGGGGGTACCCTCATCACTGATTCCCTTGAGCGCCGGCGATCCTGTAGCAGTCGAGAGTCTGCGATTGGAAAGCGGGGCCCACGCCTGTACCGCACAAAACGGAGCACACTGGTGCACGTTGCTGCCGTCATCTGCTGGGGTCTCATTCACTGTGGCAACATGCACGCAGCACTGAGTCAGACGTTCTTCGATCATGGTGTTGATGTCCATAAATGGCTTGACTGTGATGCGCTTGACACGCTCCCCGAGAAAGTTGCGAAGGCGCTTGTGTTGCCCGGGCAGTGCTGAGGTGGCGAGCTGGGTCAGCGTACCAATGCCCAGGTCACAGCCAACGCAGATGTCCTTCCAGATACTGCCGATCGACGGGTGTGAGAGTGAAGACTGCTCGCTCAACAGGTCAAGCAGCGACTGCTTCACGCTATCTTTGAGCGCCTTATTGATGTTGCTGTCGGCGATGCGGTTCGCGATGAGGTCAGGGTTGAGATCGAGGAATTGCTTGAGCTGATCATGCCCCACGAGCGAGGTCAGCGAGCGCCAATTACCCGAATCGTCTCGCAGCAGGTAGCCGACTGAGCAACAGTGCGGGTGCGAGCAAGGCAGCGCGGTCAGGTCTTTCCAGGTCACCTTGCCGTCAGTTTGTGGGCCCAATCGTGCCAGCACGCCGGTGTGGGTTAAGCGATCCATCGCGTCAATGCCTGCAGACCTGCCAGAACCAAACACAGGCTGAATCGTCACCCCGCCGACAAATGGCGTTTCCATGGCACGCTGGATCACATTGCCGATCTCGTGGTCGTTCACGCCGAGTGTTGCGGTCATAGTGAGGGTAGTGAACACGCCAGCTGTCGAAAGGCGTTCAAGCGCCCGCGCCTTGAACCGACGAATGTCGGCACCGCGATGGAACTTTGATGAAGCGGCCTCTTCGCCGTCGTACTGCAGGTAGATCTCGACCCGCTCGCGGTACTTCTTCAGCACTTCCACGAATGCGTCATCGTTTGCGATCCGGAGCCCGTTTGAATTAATAAGGATCCGAACTACCGGACGTGCTACGAGTTGTTCGAGGAGCTGCTCAAGCCATGGGTAGAGGGTCGGCTCGCCGCCTGAGAGCATGAGTACGTCGATGCGATTGTTCTCACGAGAGAGCCGGGCATCAACCGAAGCCAACACCTCTGCCAGGGGAGCCACTGCGCTCGCCGCGGGGCTCGACTCAGCGAAGCAGGTGGGACATTTGAGGTTGCAGTGATCGGTGATGTCCTCGAGCAGGATGCAGGTGTGCTGCGTCTGCATTTCTGGTAGGCCGTCTTCGTAGGCTTCGGGAATTGGTTTGAAGTTGCCTGCGAGATCAGCAGTGTGAATTTTTGTCGGTGCCGTCCACTCCTCTAGATAACGGAGGATCTCAGCCGACTCGTCGTAGAGCGTGCGCTGGACGCCGTGTGTGCGGCAGCCCCGTTCGAGCCAGATAGTGCCGTCTCGGTCTGCGAGCCAGCCTGATAGTCGCTGCACTTCTGCGAGTGGCCGGTCGGGCTGCTCTTCATGGCAGGTTGGGCAGAATGCGTTGACGTAGCGATGTACGCGGTAATCACGCAGGGGCATTCCGGGTGCGGCACTGGACTTCGCTGTCATGCCTTAACGCTAGCAAAGGCCGACGGCAGCCGAGCACACTCAGTCTTCGAGGGGGCTAAACCGGTCGACGCTGAGCGCCAGCTTGCGCAGCAGAGCTGCGAGGCGTTCGCGTTCAGCGCGGGGCATTCCGCCGATCAGTCTTTCTTCAGCGTCGGCGAGTCGTGTCATCGCCGCGTCGACGAGCGTCTGGCCTTGCTCCGTCATTTCAACGAGCACGCCGCGACCATCGTTTGGGTCGGTCAGTCGCCGCACAAGATCGCGTTCGAGCATTCTGTCAATACGGTTGGTCATCGTTCCGCTTGAGACCATGGTTTGTTTAACGAGGATCTTGGGGCTCAGCCGATACGGGGCACCACTGCGGCGCAGTACCGCGAGTACGTCGAACTCCCATGACGCGAGACCGCTGCGTTCGAAGGCGTGCACGCGCGCGCGGTCAAGGTGCTTGGTGATGCGGGTCATGCGGGAGAACACTGCCAGGGGGGCGATATCAAGGTCTGGGCGCGCGGCAGACCATTCGCTGAGTGGATTCGATCGACCTCATCCTGCATGCTCTTGATCCTATTGCCTTGTTCTGGCAGATCAGCAGCGCGAAATGGGAGAGTGAGCAGTGGTCTTGTTGGCGCGTGCAAAGTGACGCGCGAAGTCTGACAGAATAGTACGGTGTCTCGTGCACGATCCGCCTTGGTGTAATGGCAGCACGACAGCCTTTGGAGCTGTTAGGTCCAGGTTCGAGTCCTGGGGGCGGAGCGATTGAACAAAGCAGCGCTTTGTTCAATCGCTCCGATCTGCGCCCACAGGCGCAGGCCAAGTAAAGTGAAACGTAAGTTTCTCCTTGTGTGGGGAGCGTGAACTAAGCAGCGCTTTGTTCAATCGCTCCGATCTGCGCCCACAGGCGCAGGCCAAGTAAAGTGAAGCGTAGGTTTCGCTTATCTAGTGGGGAGCAGCCGCTGCTCTTCGGGTTCGGGGAGCAAAGGATTTGAAGGAAGCTCGATGACACAGAAGCTCGCAGTCGTGATCCTCGCAGCGGGTCAGGGCACTCGCATGAAGTCTGCAGTACCTAAGGTGCTGCATCGAATCGGTGGACGTTCTCTGATCGCACATGTGCTTGACACGGCGGCTGGCCTGCAGCCCGAGTCGGTCATCGCGGTGGTCCGTCATGATCGTGAGCGTGTAGCTCAGGCGATCATTGACCATGCTCCCGAACACGACCATCGTTGATCAGGATGAGATTCCGGGTACCGGTCGTGCTGTGGAGCAGGCGATTGCAGCGCTTCCGGCTGACTTTGATGGTTCGATCGTGGTGCTCAGTGGAGACGCTCCACTGATCGATGTTCCGACGCTTGAGCGTCTCGTGAGCGGCCACGTTGAGCACCGCCGTGGCATGACTTTGCTTTCCGCGATTTTCGACAATCCGGCAGGACTTGGTCGTATTTTGCGTGAGTCCGATGGCGTGATGACTGGCATCGTCGAAGAGAAGGACGCGAGTGAAGCTCAGCGTCGCATCACCGAGATTAACGGTGGCATCTATGTGTTCGCGCGCGCTGCGCTGAGCCGTGCACTGGGCCAGATCGACACGAATAATGCTCAGGCAGAAAAGTACCTGACAGACGCAGCCGCAAGGATTCTCGAAGCTGGTGGAGCGGTTGACGCGGTAGCGACCGATGATCCCTGGCTGATCGCGGGCGTGAACGATCGTGCGCAGCTTTCTGAGGCTGGTCGTGAGCTCAACCGTCGCATCGTGCTTTCGCATCAGCGGGCGGGCGTGACGGTGGTTGATCCCTCGTCGACCTGGATCGACGCAGACGTGAGTATCGAGTCTGACGTTGAGATCCTGCCCGGAACTTATTTGCACGGCGCGACTTCGATCGCCACAGGCGCGATCATTGGCCCCGACACCACTCTTGTGGATTGTGAAGTGGGCGAGAACGTGCACATTCGCCGCAGTGAGGCGACCCTTGCTGTCTTTGGCGCAGGTGCAGAAATCGGGCCATTCAGCTATATTCGTCCGGGCACCGAACTCGGTGACGCTGGCAAGATCGGCGCGTTTGTTGAAACAAAGAATACGAAGATCGGCGACGGCAGCAAGGTGCCGCACCTCAGCTACGTGGGCGATGCCACGATTGGTAAAGGCAGCAACATCGGAGCCGGCACTATTTTTGCGAACTACGACGGTGTGAAGAAGCACCAAGCAACCGTTGGCGATGCTGTTCGGGTTGGTTCTAAGAACGTGCTCGTTGCACCGGTTACCATTGAAGATGGCGCGTACACCGCGGCCGGTACCGTAGTGCGAAAAGATGTTCCTTCGGGTTCGCTGGCGCTCAATGTAGCTCCACAGCGAAACCTTGAGGGGTGGGTGGCCGAGAACCGGCCTGGAACAAGCAGTGCACAAGCTGCAGAACAGGGCAAAGAATAGCGACATGAGCGCGATCGAGATGGCAGGCCAGAAGAAACTGGTCTTGATCACGGGCCGGGCATACCCGGCACTTGCGGAGCGTGTGGCAGAAGAGCTGGGTGCAGAACTTGTACCCACTGATTCCCGCACCTTCGCCAACGGCGAGATTTATGCCCGCTTCGACGAGAGCGTTCGTGGCTGCGACGCCTTTGTTATCCAGAGCCACACTCACCCGATCAACGAGTGGCTAATGGAGCAACTGATCATGGTAGACGCGCTGAAGCGCGCGTCGGCGAAGCGCATTACTGTGGTGGCACCGTTCTACCCGTACTCGCGCCAAGACAAGAAGGGTCGCGGTCGCGAGCCGATTTCGGCTCGTCTGGTGGCCGATCTGTTCAAGGCTGCTGGCGCTGACCGAATCATGTCAGTTGACCTTCACGCGTCACAGATTCAGGGTTTCTTCGACGGCCCAGTCGATCACCTGTTCGCCATGCCCGTGCTGCTTAACCACTTCAAGCAGACGATCGATCGTGACGACCTTTGTGTTGTCTCACCCGACATGGGTCGTGTGCGTGTAGCTGACATCTGGAGCGACAAGCTCGGTGCGCCCCTCGCGATCATTCACAAACGCCGTGACCCACTTGTGCCAAACCAGGTCACGGTGCACGACATCGTCGGTGATGTGAAGGATAAGTGGTGCGTGGTTGTTGATGACATGATTGATACCGGCGGCACGATTGCCAAGGCTGCTGAGGCGCTCAAAGCTAATGGCGCTCGCGGCGTGACGATTGCCTGTACTCACGCTATCTTCTCGGGGAAGGCAATCGAGTACCTTTCGCAGGACTTCATTGACCAGGTTGTCGTCACCGACACTCTTCCGATCCCGCCGGAGAAGCGTTTCGACAAGCTGACCGTGCTTTCGATTGCCCCGCTGCTCGCACAGGCGATTCACGAGGTTTTCGAAGACGGCTCAGTCACCAGCATGTTTGAGGGCGCGGCGTAAGTAAAAAGGCATCGCCTTTTTACAAGCCGCGGTGACGCTACTGCGTCAGCCCACGGAGCGTAGCGCGGGGTGGCTAGCGTAAGTAAAAAGGCATCGCCTTTTACAAGCCGCGGTGATGCTACTGCGTCAGCCTACGGAGCGTAGCGCGGGGGAGTTTGCCTATGCAGGCCCCTCGTGCTTTCCTTTTGTGTTTTTGGGGTTGTGCGTTGGCACAATGAGGCAGTTGATGTCGCTTCCACCAAGATCAAGCAACATCAGCTGCCTCATTTAAATGGGGAGAACGTGGTTGTCTTATCGGGGATTAGCAGGTGGTTTAGCAGGCTTGCCTCGGTAGGCTCTTACGGCGGGAGTGATTTCTTCGGGGCTGACGGAAGAATTCAGTCCGCTCAGCAGGGGGTCAGGTCAAGAATCTCGCCTGTCCACCGTTTGCGAAGCCAGCGATCGTGGCTGGCGACGACGAGGGCGCCGTTGAAGTTCTGCAAGGCGACTTCGAGCTCTTCGACCAGGGTGAGCGACAGATGATTTGTTGGCTCATCGAGCAGAAGTATGGGCGGGGGATCGGCAACCAGTGTGGCGAGGGCAAGCCTTCGGCGCTGCCCAACACTGAGCTCGCGAACTGCTCTGTCGAGATCGCGTGGGGCGACGAGGCCAGTCGCGGCAAGGGGCACGAGCTCGGCAAGTTCCTCACCAACGGCAAGTCGATAGGTTTCGGTCGAGGATCGCGCGCCCTGTGCAAACGCGACCTCCTGCGGCAGGTAGCCAATGCGAGCTTCGCAAAGCAGCGACCCAGTTTGCGGTTGAAGTTCACCGGCGAGGATCGCCAGAAGTGTCGATTTGCCCGCCCCGTTTGGGCCGGTGAGCAGCAGCTTCGACCCTTCACGAAGCTCGAGTGAGGTCAGTGTGAGCCGCTCTTCAAACGCGACCTCTACGGCGGTGAGGAGGGATGGGCTCAGCTTTGAGGGGGAGCCGCCTGGGAGCAGGGTTGCTGACATGGGTTCCGAAGGTGTTCCGCTGATGCGTGAAGCGCTTCGTTTCGGCTTGTCGACACGAGTGTACGAGGGCTGTGGCTGAGGAAGCGCCGGATCGGCTTGCGGATCCTCGAAACCCCTGAATTTCAAGGGTTCGGGCGGGCAACGCACTCGTTCCCGCTCAAGTATTTCTAGGCGCACCCGAGCATTGCGTGCCCTGCGTGCGGTCACCTTTGCGTCGCGATCCGCATAGAACTTACGGGTGATCCTCGACTCTGACTTCGACTCGCTCTTGCGATTGACCTCTCTCGCACCAACCTCTATCTCGTGCTCAAGCGCGGCGTATTCGTCGCTTTCGGCGGTGAATCGCGCGCGCCAGCGACGCATCTCATCTGCGCGGGCCGCCCGTGCTGCAGAGTAGCCAACGCCCCAGAGGCGCGCTCCCATACCTGTCCCAGGATCCTCGAACGCGTCTTCGGCAAGTTCGAGCTGCGAAACTGGAAGCGAGTCGAGATCGAGGATCTTCGTTGCCACGGCATCGAGTAATGCGCGGTCGTGGCTCGCAAAGATTACGATGCCGGGCCACTCGTTCAGCACCCGTTCAAGGTACGCAGCAGATGCTGTGTCGAGGTGGTTCGAAGGCTCATCGAGTAGTAGGAGGTGCGGGGCGCGCAGCAGGATTGCGGCTAGGGAGAGGCGCAGGCGTTGGCCACCTGAGAGCTGATTGATCGTACGGGTCTCTGAGATGCCGCCGAGGCCTAAACCATTGATCATTTCGCCGCGAGCTGACTCTGCCTGCCAAGCCCCGGTTCGTTCAGCGACCTCGAGTGTTTCGCTGAAGGTATCGGCGATTTCGGGATCCTCAGGGCGCTCAGCAAGCTCCCTACCCAGCGTTTCGAGTCGAGCCAGAACCTGCAGGGATCTGGCCTGGGCATCGTCGAGCACCTGAGAAATGGGGGTGCTTTCGTGGTAGGGGAGCTCCTGCTCAAGCAGCGCGACTGAACCTGGTAACTCAATCTTTCCCCTCGTCAGGGTTCTGCTGCCCCGCGAGCACCCGCAGAAGTGTGGACTTACCAGTACCGTTTTCACCGATGAGACCCAGGCGGTCCCCGGCGCGGGCGGTGAAGGAAAGATTAGTGAGCACGCGACGACCTGGGAACGAGACTGAGAGTCCGTCGACTGACAGGTGGGCACGTGCGGAAGCTCGAGTGCCGTTGGCGGTCGTTGTTGCTCCACTTGCTGCAGCGGAGGTGGTCGCGCGGCGGGCGGCGGAAAGATCTGGGGACGTGTGTTGATTTGGCAAAGTGTTGCTTTCGGAACGAGTGTGGGTTCCGCGACGGGCCTGTGCCGGTGGTGCGACTGCAGGAGCATGCATGCGAGTGATCATGCTCAAATGCGGGGGAGGCCAGTGGCGTGTGCACACTGCCATCAGTTCGGTCAGGTTGAGTGAATTCAACTGAAGCGAGATCTCACCCCTTTGCGGTACGCAATATCCCGGCGCCTCGGCGCAGAACGGGCTTGCGTTAGATCTTCACGAATTCGACAGTACACGATCCTTGCGAAGTTACAAGCGTCGGGGCCTGAAAGCCTCGGAAAACGTCCGGGTAGTTCCCGAACGACGAATGTGCGAATCACCCGATATTGCGGTAAGCTTTGTGGCTGTACTTCGGCGAGGGGCGCTTGCGCCCGTGATCGACGCGGTGGAGCCTCTAGCGGGCCCTTCTGACGCGCCATCTGGCGAGGCAATATCAGAGTAGGCGGCCCCGGCCGCCCCGTATGGGCGTATGCCCGCTACAGGAGACAAAATGAGTACCGAAGCTGCAAAGCTTGTCGCAAACGCACGTGAGACTTTCGGTAAGGGCGTCGCACGCAAGCTCCGCGCTGTTGGCCAGACCCCCGTTGTTGTTTACGGCCACGGCGCTGCCCCCTTGCACCTCTCGGTTGAGGCGCACGCCTTCAGCTTGATTGTTCGCCACGCAAACGCGCTCATCGAGCTCGACATTGCTGGTAAGAAGCAGCTCGTGCTGGTGAAGGACGTACAGAAGAACCCTGTGCTTCAGGTTATCGAACACGCTGACTTGATCATCGTCAAGAAGGGCGAGACTGTTGAGGTTGAGGTTCCGCTGGTCATTGTTGGCGCTCCATTCTCAGGCACCACTGCAATGCAGGAGCTCAATACGATCCGCCTGAGCGTTCCCGCGACCAACATCCCCGAGCACGTCGAGGTCAACATCGAAGGCTTCGAAGCTGGCGCGCGCGTACTCGTTGGTGAGATCAAGCTTGCGAGCGATGAGACGCTGCTCGACGCTCCTGACCAGCTCGTCGTACAGGTAACTGAGCCCCGTGGTTCGAAGGCTGACGATGAGGCAGAGGCTGCTGCAGCAGCCGAGTAATCGAGCTTAAAGGCGAGCCCGCCTGAGACGGTCAACCACCGTTCTCGGCGGGCTCGTTTCATTGGTCCTTGTTATTTCGCAGCGAGGATCGCTCAGCGTGAATTGCCCCGATGCCATGGGCATGTGATTCGATGGAAACATGTTCTGGCGAAAACGGCGTGTAAGTAAGAGTGAAGACGAGAGAGGCGTGCCGGTGAGTGACGCGTGGTTGGTCGTTGGGCTCGGAAACCCCGGTCCAAAATACGAAACAACCCGACACAATGTCGGGCAGATGGCGCTCGACGTTCTCGCTGATCGTCGGGGCAGCAAATTTGCCGCGCATAAGACACACTCACGAGTCGCCGAAGGTTTCTTGCGCCCGGGCGGGCCGAAGCTGGTGCTCGCAAAGTCGAACGGGTACATGAACACTTCGGGTGGGCCCGTGTCTGCGCTTGCGAAGTACTTTGGGGTGCCTGCTGATCGAGTTATTGTGCTGCATGACGAACTTGATCTGCCGTTTGACACGATTAAGGTGAAGCAGGGCGGTGGCCACGGTGGCCACAACGGTTTGCGCGACATTGCCAAAGCTCTTGATACGCCCGAATACCTGCGCGTGCGTATCGGAATTGGAAGGCCTCCGGGTCAGCAGGATCCGGCAGACTTCGTGCTGAAGCCGTTCGCGAGTAGTGAGCTCAGCACTTTGGCTGTGCTGCTCGAAGACGCCGCTGATGCCGTTGAAGCGCTGGTTGACGAGGGTCTACTTGCAACGCAGCAGCGCTTTCATGGGCGGTCAACCCGATGAGTCTTGCAGGGCTTGATCGACTGCTCACCGAATCAGAGTCGTTCGCAAACGCACTTGAGTCTGCCGGCCAAAGTGCGGACTTTGCTGCAGCCGAAGCGCTGCGACCAGCACTCATTGCGGGTCTCGTGCGGCAACGTATGCAGCGGGGGAGCAGAGGATCGCTACTGCTCATCGCCGCGACCAGCCGTGAGGCTGACGCACTACGATCAGCCATCGCCTCGCTTCTTCCCGAAGCGATCACTGTGGAGTTTCCAGCGTGGGAGACGTTGCCACACGAGCGCTTGAGCCCGAGCGCCGAGACCGTTGGCCGGCGTGCCGCTGCGTTGAGACTGCTGCGGGAAGCAAGCAATGCGCCCGCTGACTCTACCCACCCGCTTGTGCTTGTTGCTTCGGTACGTTCTGCCCTACAGCCGGTGTCTCCGCATGCGTCAAATGCCGAGCCGATCGTTTTGCAGGCGGGGGTGGTGGGCGAGGGGCTCGAAGCAATTGCTGGAAAGTTAGTCGAGTCCGCCTACACACGTGTCGATATGGTGACCCGCCGCGGTGAGTTTGCGGTGCGTGGTGGCATTCTTACGTCTTCCCTCCCACCGCTGACCAAGCGGTGCGAGTCGACTTCTTTGGCGACGAGGTTGATCAGATTCGCCGATTTGCAGTCAGCGACCAGCGCAGCGCGGGCGATCCTCTTCCCACAATTGAACTTTGGCCAGCGCGTGAGTTGCTGCTCACTGAAGACGTGCGCGAACGGGCGCTGCAGCTGCTGCCGAGGTTCCCAGCGCTGAGCACGCTGCTTGAGAAGGTCAGCCAGGGCATTGCCGTCGAAGGCATGGAGAGCCTGCTACCGCAACTCTTGCCGAGCCTCAAACCACTCACGGCGCTTCTGCCCGACGATGCCGCGGTGATGGTTATCGCACCCGAACGAGTTGCAGGTCGTGCAGTGAGCCTCGCTGAAACCAACCGTGAATTCCTGGAGGCAGCCTGGGCAGCGGCCACGGCCGGCGCCGATGCCCCAGTTCCCACGGATAATCACGGAATGCTGACAATGGTTGAGCTCCGCGAAGCAGCGGAGGCGAGGCCCTGGCAGACGCTCACCGGGTTCGTGGCAGACGCAGGCGATGAGGGCGTTGCAAGCGAAGTCAGCAGTCTCGGTAGCGGTGAAGACCGTCTCGGGCAAAGTAAGGTAGCGCTTGACGGGCCGCCTGAAGCCGGTATTGTGTGGGGCCAGGTCGTCGTTGACGGCCGCCCACTGCCGCGGCCGACTCCTGGGGCCGATGCGGGTGTCGCGACGATGGAATCGTTGCGCGAGCGGTTGAAGCTTGGCTGGCGCATTGTTGTCACCGCGCAGGGTACGGGTCTTGTTGAGCGCGCACGAGACGTCCTCGCAGAATCAGACTTCGCGGCGCGCATGGTCGAGTCATTGCCGGAGCAACTCGAGGAAGGCGTCATATATCTCACGCCCGGTACGGCCTGGTCCGGTTTTGAAAGCCCCGAGGCTCGTTCATTTCTGGTGAGTGAGGCAGAGTTCTTCGGCCGTGCGGTGAGCCAGCATCACGCTCCTACGAAGCTTGCGAAGCGGCGTGGCAAAAACGTGGTCGACCCGCTGCAGCTGCAGCCAGGCGACTATGTGGTGCATGAAACCCATGGCATCGGCCAGTTCGTTGAGCTGACGCAGCGCATGGTGCCGACTGGTGTGGGTAGAAGTGCTGCTGACCGCGGCAAGGCTTTGCGAGAATACCTTGTGCTTGAGTACGCTTCGACAAAACGTGGCATGCCGAAGGACAAGCTTTTTTGTGCCGACTGATCAGCTTGATCAGCTCTCGCGCTACGTCGGTGGCGAAGCACCCGCGCTTTCAAAAATGGGTGGCAGCGATTGGGCGACCGCGAAGAAGAAGGCTCGTAAAGCCGTGCGTGACATCGCGGTCGAGCTGGTCAAGCTTTACTCGGCTCGCGGCGCCTCAACTCTGCGGGGCATGCTTTCAGCACGGACACGCCCTGGCAGCACGAACTCGAAGAAGCGTTTCCGTATGCGGAGACCCGCGATCAGCTGACCACGATCGATGAAGTCAAACGTGACATGGAGCGGGCGATTCCCATGGATCGACTGGTCTCGGGCGACGTCGGTTTTGGTAAGACAGAGATCGCGGTGCGTGCTGCATTCAAGGCCGTGCAAGATGGTAAGCAGGTGGTCGTCCTCGTTCCCACCACGCTGCTGGTAAAACAGCACCTTGAGACTTTCCAGGACCGCATGGCGGGCTTCCCTGTGCGCCTGCGTGCGCTCAGCCGTTTTAGACTGAAAAGGAGTCGAAAGAAACCATCGGAGGGGCTTGCTGCGGACACTGTCGACATCGTCATCGGTACGCACCGATTGCTCTCCGAGCAAGTGCGATACAAAGACGTCGGGCTCGTCATCATTGATGAGGAGCAGCGCTTCGGTGTTGAGCACAAGGATGCGCTGAAGAAGCTGAAGACGGGCGTCGACATTCTCGCTATGAGCGCGACCCCCATCCCACGTACGTTGGAGATGGCGGTGACGGGCATCCGTGAGATGTCGACACTCGCGACGGCCCCGGAAGATCGCCACCCAATCCTCACATTTGTCGGTCCGAGGAGTGACAAGCAGATTGCCGCAGCAATTCGTCGAGAGCTGCTGCGAGAGGGTCAAATCTTCTTCGTACACAATCGAGTGCAGTCGATCAACCGCATCGCCTCACAGATCGCCGAAAAATGATTCCCCAGGCACGCGTTGCGGTTGCGCACGGCAAACTGAGTGAACATCAGCTTGAGCAGAAGCTAGTCGACTTCTGGGAGCGAAAGTACGATGTGCTCGTCTCGACCACGATCATTGAGACCGGGGTAGATATCGCCAACGCGAACACGATCATCATTGACGCCGCTGACAAGTACGGCCTGAGCAAGCTGCACCAGCTACGTGGTCGTGTTGGCCGTAGCCGTGAGCGTGCCTATGCGTACTTCCTCTACGATCCCGATAAGCCACTTACTGAGCATGCGCACGAACGTCTCGACACGATCGCCGCAAATAACGACCTCGGGTCGGGCATGCAAGTGGCACTCAAGGACCTTGAACTGCGCGGGCAGGCAACATGCTCGGTGGTGAACAATCGGGGCACATCGCGGGCGTCGGCTTCGACCTGTACTTGCGTATGATCGGCGAGGCAGTCTCGACGTTCAAGGGTGAAGACGTGGTCGGCGCGAATGAGCTGTCGCTTGAACTTCCACTCGACGCGCACATTCCGGAGGACTATGTCGAGAGCGAGCGGCTCCGGCTAGAGGCGTACCAGAAGTTTTCTGCGGCTTCCCATCCGCAAGCACCAGAAGACCATGTTGCGCTCGTGCTTGAAGAGCTCACGGACCGCTATGGCGAACCACCCGTGGAAGTAATGCGTCTCGCTGCGATCTCATCGCTTCGCCGCCGCGCCTCTCTGCTGGGCCTGACCAAGGTCGTCGCCACAGGCGCAGCGTTGAAGATCGAGCCGGTAGTGCTGCCGGGATCGCGCCAGACGCGCATGAACCGCATGTACCGAGGTGCACGCTACACAGAGGCAACCAAGCTGCTGCAGGTTCCGCTGCCAGAGGCTAGCCCGACCTCCCGGAGCCCGCTCTCAGGCGTTGGACGCGGTGGTGCGGCGCCGTACGATGGCGACATCGTGGCCTGGGTTGGTGGGGTCTTTACAGCGCTGCTCGAACCGGATGTTACGCCTGTCACAGCTCCCGGGGCATCAACCTAAGGAAGCAGGGGAACTAGCCGCTAGTTCGAGTTGCAGAGGGCCTGCAGTTGCTTGCCCGCCTTTGCCAGCTCATTGAGCTGGGACCCGAGGGAAGCGATGTATCCGGGTACACCGATTGCGGTCTCGGGCTTTGCGATGTCTTGGAAACCGCGCATAGCTTCGCGCACTTGCGCGACCGATGCGAGCACCTCGGAGTTGCTGATCTGCCCCTCAACTTCTGGGAGGGTATCGTCGAGGGAGCCCGAGAGCGCATCTATTGAGGGGATCTGGCCATTGGCAAGATCAGCACCCGCCTGTTCCAAAGCGCCGCGCATCTGCTTCTCGGCCTCGAGCGTCAACCGGTCTACTTCTTCGCCCGAGATCGCGCACGCTTCACTGAGCGTCTGCGCGGGGGCCATTGTTGGGGAAACAAACTTGAGTTCTGGTTCGGCAGAGCAGGCCATCAGACTGCTAGCGAGGCTGACAGCAGCGATGAGCCCACCGGCTCGCACGGCGAAAGTCGATGAAGGCATGAATCGATGCTAACCGTCGCAGGATAGGGTTCCCTGTATGAGTACCGGAGAAGCTGATGCGACAGGCCCAAATGGGGTAGGTGCCGCGAGTGCAACCGTGCGGCGCATGGCCAACCCCGGTGGTTGCGCCTGGCACGAAGTGCAGACGCACGAATCACTGATTCCGTTTTTGATTGAAGAAACCGCCGAGTTCATTGATGCCATCGAACGGGGTCTTCCAGCTAGCGAAGTCGCTGAGGAGCTCGGTGATGTGCTGTACCAGGTGCTGTTTCACGCAGCGATTGCTGAGCGAGATGGGGAGGGATACGACCTCGACGCCGTCGCGAAAAGCGGCTCGACGAAAAGCTGAGAGCTCGGCACCCACATGTGTTTGGTGACCGTGGGTATATGAGCGTCGAAGAACTGAACGCCGAGTGGGAGCGCCTCAAGGAGGACGCGAACGGGGAGACAGGGCGAGGATCGCGCAGCGCCCTCGAAGGGATCCCCGCTGGTAAGCCCACACTTGCGCGCGCGGCCAAAGTCATCGAACGGCTCAAGCGGGCTAGCTTGATTAGTCCCAACGCCGAGGAGATCCACAGCGCGGACTTGCCGAGTGAAGAGTTGCTCGGGGATGAGATCCTCGCCCTTGTAATCAAGGCGAACGCGGCCGGAATCGACCCAGATCGCGCTTTGCGTCTCGCAACTTCCCGCCTTTCAGACGAGCTCACCGGCGACTCTCCTGCCAAATAGTGTCGACGCTTTGACTCAAATCCCCTTATTGAACGGGGCCAAGTTTCTTGAGAGTCGTCCATTTTTACTATGCAGGTCGACCCACCTGAGACAAGGTGCGCTCGTTTCGGCGCGCGGGGGAGCGGCGCGGGTGCGGCAACGTTGCCGCCTGCCCCATGGAAGAATGGGAACACTATGGCTAATCCTGTGAACCCGCCGCGCGGCATGCGCGATTTCCTGCCCGCTGACAAGGCTCGGCGCGAACACGCGCTCGGCATCATCAAGGGCGTCTACCGGGCACACGGTTTCGACGAGATCGAGACTCCCGTCGTTGAAGATTACGCACGACTGCACGCGGGGCTAGGCGGCGACAACGAGAAGCTGTCGTTCTCGATTTTGAAGCGTGGGATCACCCCCGCCGCACTCGCCGCAGCGGCTGAAGCGGGCAACGCTGAGCAACTCGCAGATCTTGGGCTTCGCTTCGATCTGACCGTGCCGCTAACGCGCTTCTACGCGAGCCACCGTGCCGAGCTACCGCCGGTGTTCCGTGCACTGCAGATTGCTCCGGTGTGGCGTGCTGAGCGCCCGCAAAAGGGTCGCTACCGCCAGTTCGTGCAGGCCGACATCGACATCATCGGTGAGGCGGGTCTGCTCGCTGAGATCGAGCTGATCACCGCAACCTCGCAGGCGCTCGCGTCACTCGGCTTAGACGGCTGTGTGATTCGGGTAAACGATCGCCGAGTGCTGTTCGGTCTGCTTGCACACTGCGGGTTCGAGGCAGAGGTTCACGACCGCGCATTGATCACCGTCGATAAGCTTGACAAGATCGGTGCCTCGGGAGTGGTTGACGAACTTCGCGAGATCGACGCCAATGCTGCCGAGAAACTTGGCAAAGTGCTGGCTGCGGCCACGCCCGCGCTTCAAGGCGACGGGATCTCGCTCACCCGCGAAGCTATCGAGGCTGTCCTGCCAGGCGTCGCCGAGAATGAGGGTGCGGCAGAGGGTATAACGAGTCTTGCTGAGCTGGGGGAGGCGCTCGATGGTGCATTGCCCGATGGTGTCGAGATCCGGTTTGACCCGACTCTCGTTCGCGGCATGGGCTACTACACCGGCACGATCTTTGAGGTTGCGCACCCGAGCTCGGGTAGCTCGGTCGGTGGCGGCGGACGCTACGACGGTATGGTCGGCAGGTTCCTTGGCCAGGATGTTCCAGCGGTCGGTTTCTCGATTGGCTTTGAACGTGTGGTCGATCTTGTCGAGTTGCCCGAGAATAATGGGCCAGATTCTGTGGCACTTATCTTTGATCGCGATGCCGCCCCCGCTGATTTGACTGCACTGAAGAGTGAACTCGTAGCTCGAGGCCACCGTGTGCGCCTTGAGCGTCGCCAAAAGAACATGAAGGCTCTGCTCGACCGGGTCGCTTTAGAAGGGTTCACAAGCTTTGCAAACGTGGCACCCGGCGTGCGTGACTCAGATGCGATCGAGCTGCGCCCGCTGAGTTCGTAGTTCTGTAGGCTGGGCGACCCTCACCGCTTGAATCTGACTCGAACGCATCGCCGTTCCTTACGTTGCTGGCGGAGGATTACCGTTGGCGAATAGCTGATAGCTGATAGCCAGTGCGAATGCTGTCCGCTCAGGGAATTCCCACTGACGCTCTATTGACCCCCGAGACCGTCAGTGTCACGCTTTTTACGTACGCTCGCAACTCAGCGAGGTGCGTGGCAACGTCGGCACGACAGAGCATATTTGCCGAAGCTGTCAGAACTGCGCGAACGCATGAAGGGCAGAATCCCATGAGCACCATGATCTTCGTGAACCTCCACACTGCTGACCTTGAGCGTTCGAAGGCGTTCTATACGGCGCTCGGCTGCGAGATAAATCCGCTGTTCACCGACGAGAATGCTGCTTCCATTGTGTGGGACGAGCGCATATTTTTTATGGTGCTGACACGCGAATTCTTCAAGACATTCACGGAGAAAAAGATCGCTGACACCAAGTCCACAGTGCAGGCAATCATTGCTTTCTCGCGGGATTCGCGCGGCGAAGTCGACGAGGTGCTTGAGAAGGGTGTTGCAGCCGGTGGTGCCGAACCCAGGCCCGCGCAGGACCACGGCTTCATGTACACGCGCACCCTTGAAGACCCCGACGGCAACATCCTTGAGTTCTTCTTCATGGAGCCGGAAGCGGCAGAACAGGGTCCGGACTCTTATATGGAATCTCAGGGTTGAACGCAGGCGACGCGAGTATCCGTGCCACTACCCGTTTCTGCGTGGGATTCCATGACCGGCACGAAGCCTAAAACAGGCGCTGTTCTGCATTCCGGTGACGAGAGTTCTCGGGAACCCCAGATACACTGTTTGAGGTTCCCAAACCCTACCCCTAGGAGTACACGGTGGCATTTGTAGACGCAGTGATCGCACGCGAGATTCTTGACTCGCGCGGCAACCCCACGGTCGAAGTTGAGGTCGGTCTGACCGACGGTTCGGTGGGCCGCGCGGCGGTTCCGTCGGGCGCTTCGACAGGCGCGTTTGAAGCGTACGAGTTGCGCGATGGCGACGAGGGTCGCTACCTGGGCAAGGGTGTGTTGGGGGCCGTTGATGCGGTTTTCGATGACCTCGGCCCCGCAATCGACGATTTTTCGGCTGATGATCAGCGCCTCATTGACCAGGCCCTGATCGAGATCGACGGCACCGAGAACAAGTCACGCGTTGGCGCGAACGCAATCCTCGGAGTGAGTCTTGCCGTGGCGCACGCTGCCGCATCGAGTGCTGGGCTTCCCCTGTACCGCTACCTCGGCGGCCCGACCGCGTGCACGCTTCCCGTGCCGATGATGAACATCATCAACGGTGGTGCACACGCCGACACCGGTGTCGAGATTCAGGAGTTCATGGCTGTGCCGCTCGGTGCCGAATCGTTCAGCGAGGGCCTGCGCTGGGGCGTTGAGGTTTACCACGCGCTCAAGGCGCTGCTCAAGGAGAAGGGCCTTGCCACGGCGCTCGGTGACGAGGGCGGTTTCGCTCCCAATCTGCCGAGCAACGCCGATGCGCTTGACCTGATCCTCGAAGCTATCAAGCGTGCCGGTTTCGAACCGGGTCGCGACATCGCGCTCGCACTTGACGTTGCCTCGACTGAATTCTTCGAGAACGGCGTCTACAAGTTCGAGGGTAAGGATCGCACGGCGGCCGAGATGTCGGCGTACTACGCAGATCTCGTCGATCGCTACCCGCTTGTTTCGATCGAGGATCCCCTGGCCGAGGACGATTGGGAAGGCTGGAAGACCCTCACCGATGATCTCGGTGACCGCGTGCAGATTGTCGGCGACGACCTGTTCGTGACGAACCCGGCACGACTCGCGGACGGCATCGAGAAGGGCACTGCGAACTCGATCCTCGTAAAGGTGAACCAGATCGGCACCCTCACCGAGACGTTCGACGCCGTGCAGATGGCGCAGCGCGCGGGCTACACAGCCGTGATGTCGCACCGCTCGGGAGAAACCGAAGACGTGACGATTGCTGACCTCGCGGTTGCAACCGACTGCGGCCAGATCAAGACCGGTGCGCCTGCGCGCTCGGACCGCGTGGCGAAGTACAACCAGCTGCTGCGTATTGAAGAAGAGCTCGGCGATGCTGCACGCTACGCGGGCCGTGCCGCTTTCCCGCGCTTCAACGCCTAGCAGCTCACAGCTAACTACGAACGACTCGAGAGGCGATCAGCGTGGCGAGGAGACGCTTGGGTGAAGAGCTTGGGGATTGGATCTCCAGCCTTCGCTTCAGCGGGTTCACCGTGCTGATTGTCGCTCTCGTGGTGATGGGTGGGCTCATCGTGAGTCCCACCCTCACCACTTATGTACAGCAGCAGCGAGAACTCGCTGAACTGCGCGAGAGTGTGCGCTTGCAGAACGAGCAGGTCAACAAGGCTGACGATGAGCGGGCCAAGTGGCTGGATCCTTCGTACGTACGTTCTCAGGCCAGAGGGCGCCTGTTTTATGTGATGCCTGGTGAGATCCAGCTCAGTGTTATCGATGATGTGGTGATTCCGGCTGAGTCGGAAGAGAAGACGAGCCAAGGCCTCACCGCGTCGGAAAGCAACTGGGCGCAGGTACTTGTCGCATCGACCCTCACCGCGGGTACGACGAACGCGAGCCCCGAAGAATTGAACGGAAAGACCGAATAATGCCAAGACCTCCCCTATGAGACCCCTACCGAGGCCGATATCAAAGCGGTGAGCGAACAGCTCGGCCGCGAAGCCAGGGGAGTGATCGGTATTGCCGCACGCGCAGCCGACGGGTCGCCCGCGGTAGTTGCGACTTCTCCGCGTTTGCCGGATGGCAGCCCGTTTCCAACGTTCTACTATCTCTGCCACCCCGAGGCTGTAGCAGCTGCGTCGCGCCTCGAAGCCAGTGGCATGATGGTTGAGTTCAATGAGATGCTCGCAGAAGACGAAGCGATGCGCGCGCAGTACGAGGTCGCGCACAAGCAGTTTATCGAGGATCGCGACAGCGTCGGTGAAGTTCCTGAGCTTGCCGGAATCAGTGCCGGTGGCATGCCGACCCGGGTCAAATGCTTGCACGCGCTCATTGGTCACGCTCTTGCTGCGGGGCCTGGTGTGAACCCGATCGGCGACCTTGCACTTGAGCGCTCCGGTTTCTTGGCTTGGAAGCCCGACGCTGAAGCCGAAGCGAAGCCCGAAGCCTAGCTCGAGCCCGCCTAGATCCCGCGACCGCCGCCGCCGCCTCCGCCACCACCGGAGAATCCGCCTCCTGACGACCCTCCGCTTGACGAGGAAAACGAAGAGCCGGAGCCGAAGCCCCCTGAAGAGGATGCCGTGCGTGTGACCGGACTTGACGCGACGCTCTGGGCAAAGCTCGATACCGGCAAGATCTGCGAGAACGAGCCGGTGGTGGAAGAGGTGCCAGCAACCCAGTCAGGGGTGGCCTCTCGGTAGTACTTTGCGAGTTCTCCCTGCCACTCCTTTTCGAATCCCATCAGCACCGCATAGGGCAGCAGCTTCTCGTAGACTTGAACTATGAAGTGCTCGTCGACCTCGACGCCGCTCGCGCTCTGCAGCATCCGAATCCGGTCGGCCTCGGCAAGACGAATGTATTCACGCAGTCCGTTGAGATGATCGAGCGCGAGAGCCCCGTCTGGGGTCAGTTGCCTTCTTGCCATGAGCGTGATGACAGAACCGAGGAGCAGCCAGACGAGCAAATTCACTCCAAGGGCGAGCAAGATTGTCATCAGGGTGAAGTTGCCGACGATCACCGAGTGCAGCACCGGCAGTGCGAGCGCCAATACGAGGAGGAGCGCAACGCTGATTGTCGCTGCCGGGTTTCCGCGCTTCAAAAGGCCAGACTTCTTAGCTTCTTCTTGTGCGGCTCGCACGAGCGAATTGGCTGCGTCTCCAAGCCTGGTGCTGGTACGAGAGAACCAGAAACTGGTACCTGGGTCGACAGGGGTTGGGTCGGGCGATCCTGTGAAAATTCTGGAGTAGGTGTTACTTTCGAGGGGAAGCAGCCCATTCGAATCGAGGGCTTGGGCACCGTATAGGCCGGAAGCAGCATCATGCAAGAGGCGAATCTTTCGTCGCACTGCGAGATCAAGCAGTGTGGCCGTCATCGTTTTGCCACCAGCTCGAAGCAATTGTGCAGCTAGTGCGGCACTCATCCCTGTGGGCGGGTCGTACTGAGCAATGATCGCTCTTCCCGTTCGGGAGCGTCGACCTCGAACCAGGGCGACGACGAACGTGGTGATTGCCGCGATAAAGCTTGCGCCGCCGGCCCAGAGAAGAAACGGGAAACGTTCCATGAACGACACTGGTGGCTTCGGAGCGGCCGCGAAAGTACCGGGCTCGAATCCAAGCGAGATCGTGACGTTCTCACCATTTGTGAGGTTCTGAACCTCGGTCATGATTGATGCTTCGTCAGTGGTGAGCTCGCAACTAGTGTCGTTACCGAAGACTCCGTAATAGCACGAGGCCGCGCCGGTAAAGGTGTCGATGAGATCCTCGCTCAATATAATCTTGGCACTGACGACACCGAACGGTTGCTGCCAACCGGTCCCGTTTATATCCCAGTAGAACTCGTCGACGCCGGTGTCTTCGAAGTGACGGGTGACGTCGCGCTGCGTGTATTCGATCACATAGTGCTGCGCGCCGTGGACGAAACTGCCCTCCGGCACAGCGATGATGACCGAGAGGAAGTCGCCATATTCTTCAAGATAAAAATCTCGCAGCTGCCCGTTCTCATCCGTGACGTTCAGCACCTGCAGCTCGGTTTCGTGGCCGTCATACACCCGCACCAGGTCACGAATGAGGCCGCGGTTCTGGTCGTACTCCGGGAAGACGGCAACGATGTGCTCGGTAGTTTGTAGCGAGGATCGCCCCTCCTCGTCAGCGCTCAGCCGGTATTCGCCGCTGAACGAATCGATGACGAAGTTATCGAGATCCTCGGCATGCGCGGGAGGGGCAGAAAACCAGTCGTGAGCGGGGCCGACACCAGCGAGACTTACTGTACCAAAAAGGAGTAGTGCGGTGACGGCAGCCGCGATCCTCGCCCCAAATCTTGAACCAACAACTCGCGCACTCATAAGAGCGAGTCTAACCTTGTCGGCTTTCTGTGCCAGAGCATGGTCATTAGCGTATTAAGATAGTGAAGTCGAGTTTAAATGGCTCGGTTTTTTGTGCGCCCGCGAACAGGACGGGCGCGTCCCTTTAACGCGCTCTAAGGAGACTGCTTCGTGGCGAAGAAGATTCTGATCGTCGGCGGCGGCTACGCCGGTTTCTACACCGCATGGAAGCTCGAGAAGATGCTCCGGGCTGGCGAGGCAGAGGTCACCATCGTTGACCCGCTGCCATACATGGCTTACCTACCGTTCCTGCCCGAGGTTGCTGCGGGCTCGATCGAGCCGCGCCACGCGGTCGTTGCTCGACGCCGCCACCTGAACCGCACCGCAAACATTGCGGGCAAGGTCACCGGCATCTCGCACGGAACGAAGACCGCGACCATCACCCCGAACCAGGGCGAGGCGTTCGACTTCGAGTACGACCACATCGTTGTCACGACTGGTTCCGTTTCACGTACCTTCCCGATCGCTGGCATTGCCGATAACGCGATCGGTATGAAGACCATTGAAGAGGCCGTCGCCGTGCGCGATCGCATGGTCGATAACTTTGAGCGCGCGGCTTCGCTGCCCGCTGGCTCGGCAGAGCGCGAGCGTCTGCTCACGGTCACCGTTGTTGGTGGTGGCTTTGCGGGTATCGAGACCATCAGCGAGCTGCGTTCGTTCGCGACCTCGCTGCTTCGTCGTTACCCCGAGATCACCTTTGACGACACGAAGTTCCACCTGATCGAGGCAATGGGCCGCATCATGCCCGAGGTTTCACTCGAGACCTCACTCTGGGTGATCAAGGATCAGACACGTCGCGGCGTAAATATTCACCTCGACACCCAACTCTCGTCGGCAGTTGACGGCAAGATCGAGCTGTCGACCGGCGAAAGCTACGAGAGCGACCTCATCGTCTGGACTGCCGGTGTTATGCCCCGCCCCTTCCTGCGCGGCACCGACCTGCCGATCGGCCCCCGTGGCCACGTCGTCGCGCTGCCTTCGCTACGTATCGCGTCTGAGGAAGGCGAAGCGCTTGAGGGCGCTTGGACCGCCGGCGACACTTCGCAGGTTCCTGACATCTCGGCAACCCCTGGCCCCGGCGGCTTCTGCGTACCGAACGCTCAGCACGCTGTGCGCCAGGGCAAGCTGCTCGCTCGTAACATCGTCGCAGACATTCGTGGCGAAGGCGTAGCGGAGTACAACCACAAGAACGCAGGTGCAGTTGCTGGCCTCGGCATGAACACCGGCGTGTTCCAGTCGGGCAAGTTTGCCATGACCGGTTACTTCGCGTGGCTTGCACACCGCTTCTACCACGGCCTCGCAATCCCCACGTGGGAGCGCAAGTGGCGTGTATTCGGTGGCTGGGTCGGGCATTTCTTCCTCGGCCGCGACATCGTCAACCTGCCGGAGCTCGACGAGCCCCGTGCGATCTTCGAGGAGTTCGCTTCGCGACCTAAGTAGGTCTCGCTGCAGCCCTTTCAAGCCGGTGCCCGTTTCGTTTTGTGCGAGGCGGGCACTTTGCGTTTGCGGGGGGAAGCGTTGATTCCCTGGCAAAGAAGATGTTTAGTGTGGTTGTTAGTGTCCCAATTTGGGAAAGCCTTAGGACTTTGGTAAAGTTATCTCTTGGTGCTGCTGCCGGTTTTCGGTTCGCAGACTACCATTGGGATATGGTGTAATTGGCAACACTCCGGTTTCTGGTACCGTCATTCTAGGTTCGAGTCCTGGTATCCCAGCCAAAGAATTACCCCCGACAATCGATTGGTTGCCGGGGGTTCTTGTTTTTGACTGGCTCTATGCTGGGCCTCGTTGCGAGTGCTGCGGACGTGCCGCCGGACTGCCCGGGGCTACTCTGTTGGCTTGAAGCTCAGCGAGAGTGAGTTCATACAGTAGCGGTCGCCAGTGGGGGTGCCGAAGCCATCAGGGAAGACGTGGCCGAGGTGCCCGCCGCAGCGTGCGCAGCGCACCTCGGTGCGATCCATGCCGTGAGTCTTGTCTTCGAGCAGCTCAACCGCGCCGGGCCTGGCCGACTCGTAGAAACTGGGCCAGCCGCAGTTCGAGTCGAACTTGGTGCCGCTGATGAACAGTTCGTTGCCGCACCCGGCGCAGGTGTAGAGGCCAGCACGATCCTCGTCGAGCAATTCACCTGTCCATGCTCGCTCAGTAGCGGCTTCCCGTAACACCGCATACTGCTCTTCACCGAGCTCTTGACGCCATTCTTCTTCGGACTTCTTGACTTCGTATGCCATGTTTCTATTGTACGCCTCCGGCCCGGATACGGCAGGAGCACTTGAGTTCTCCGGGCCTTCTGTGACGCCGTATGACGACACGCAAGGGTGGCCACAACCGTGCTTGTCGTAGTCTGAATTCATGACGGATTCGCGCTCACAATCGACCTACCAAATACGCCTCGGGTGGGGTGCCGAAGGGATCTCCCAGCTTGCCAAGTCAGGCATCGTGATCATTGTGGATGCGATCGAATCTGATGACGCCCGCGATACTGAAGTCCCTGACGTTGAAGCGCGTGACGCTGATGCGTTTGCTGGCGTTCGTCCCGCGGGGTCATCGAGTGCAAGGGCGCTCGCTCTGAAAGCAGCGGCATTGCCGCACGAACCAACGGTATTCACCGCCTCACTCCGCAATGCGACCGCTACGGCGAACGCAGTGTACGAGGAGCAGGTGGTTCGTGGCGGTCGCACGGCGATCAATCTCATCCTTGCTGGGGACGACGGCCGGTTCGCTGTAGAAGACTACCTGGCCGCGGGGGCGATAGCCAACGCCCTGTCAGAGCGCGGGCTTGACCATTCGTCACCCGACGTTGCGGTAGCAATTGAGGGCTTTCGCCCGCTTACCCGAGCCCTGAAGCATCTGTTTTCCGCCAGTGCAGCGGGCTTAGCCGAAGCCGAAGCGGGTCGCCGTGATAAGGCCAAGGCCGCAGCCCTGCTCGATGCCGATGAACTGGCGACCCGTTTCAGCGCGTAGAGCTTTGCTCCTACTCCGGTAACAAGATTTACCGGGAGACAACCTGACGCTTCGATGAAAGCACTCCAGTGTCAAAACCTGCCAGATGAAGACCACCGTGGAACCGCGCGTGTTCGATCTTGAGGCAGCGGTCCATCACTACTTCAAGACCCGCCTGCTCCGCGATTGCTGCGGCCTCCTCGTTCCAAGCACCGAGTTGTAGCCACAGCACTTTCGCGCCGATCTCGACGGCTTCGCGGGCCACGCCGGGCAGATCCTCGTCCTTTCGAAAGACATCAACGATGTCGGGAACGACGGGGAGATCCGCGAGCGAAGCGTAGGCTTTATGCCCCAGGATTTCGTCAGCCATCGGGTTTACGAAGTACACGTCGTATGGGGAGCTTGATAGCAGATACGTCGCGACGAAGTAACTGGCCCGGGCCGGGTTGCTTGACGCGCCGACGATCGCGATCGACTTAGATCGCCGGAGCATTCCGAGGCGTGCCACGGCGGTAGGGCCTTGCCAGGTGCGTTCGTTGCTCATCGGGTTGCTCCTGTCGCGAGGGTGAGTGCTTGATCCAAGTCCCAGATGATGTCTTCGGGATCTTCGATACCTACCGAGATTCGCACGAGGTCAGCGGGCACACCGGCAGCGATGAGCTGCTCATCTGTGAGCTGCTGGTGCGTTGTTGACCCGGGGTGGATCACCAGAGTGCGGGCATCGCCGATGTTTGCGAGGTGGCTTGCCAACTGTAGAGACTCGATGAACTTTTCACCCGTCGCGCGTGCAGCTTCTAGACGCTCGGTTTCGGACTCGTACGAGCCGAGAGGCCGCACACCGAACGCAAACACCGAACCGGGGCCAAGTGGAAAGTACTTCTGCGCGCGGTCCTGGTGCGGATGCCCGTCGAGGCCCGCCCATGTCACAAACGAGACGCGCGGATCGCTGGCCAACCACTCTGCCACGATGCGCGCATTCGCGATGTGTGCGTCAATTCGTTGGGGGAGCGTCTCGACACCCTGCAGCAGGTTGAAGGCCGATTGCGGGCTCAGAGCCGGGCCAATGTCACGCAACTGCTCGCTGCGAAGCTTGGTCAGGAACCCGTATTCGCCGAAGTTGTCCCACCAGCTCACACCGCCGTATGAAGCGACCGGCTCGGTCATCGTCGGGAATTTGCCGTTGCCCCAATTGAAGGTTCCCGCCTCGACGACAATGCCGCCGAGCGTGGTGCCGTGGCCTCCGAGGAACTTCGTAACCGAGTGGATCACGATGTCTGCGCCGTGCTCGATTGGGCGCAGCAGGTAAGGGGTTGCGAGCGTTGCATCGACAACGAGGGGGATGCCCGCCTCGTGTGCGACAGCTGCGAGGCCCGCGATGTCTGAGATCTCACCGCCTGGGTTGCCGATCGCCTCCACGTAGAGCACCTTGGTGTTCGCCCGGATCTCCTTGCGGAAGTCTTCGGGATCGGAACTCGCGACAAACGTCGTGTCGACACCGAAGCGGCGGAGCGTCACGTCGAGCTGCGTGACGGTACCGCCGTAGAGCTGCGCTGAGGTGACGATGTGGTCGCCTTGGCCGACGAGTGCTGCGAACGTGATGAACTCGGCAGACATGCCACTCGCCGTAGCGACAGCACCGATGCCACCTTCTAAGGATGCGATGCGCTCTTCGAGCGCCGCGACGGTCGGATTGCCGATCCTCGAATAGATGTTTCCGTACTTTTGTAACGCGAAGAGGCTGGCCGCATCTTTCGGGCTGTCGAATACGAAAGACGTGGTTTGGTAAATCGGCACGGCGCGGGCGCCGGTGGCCGCGTCGGGGGTGCCTCCGGCATGGAGGGCTCGGGTGCGAAACCCGAATGTGTGCTCGCTCATGGGGACTCCTTCTTGCGGGCGTGGTCTAAATTTTGGGTTACATCCATCGCTTCAGCACTGCCTTTTCGAACAGGACGAGGATCGCGTTCGTGATGGTGCCGAGAAGCGCGAGGAGGACGATCGCAAGCAGGATGCGGTCGACTCGGCCGGTCTGTTGCGAATCGTTGAGCAGCCAGCCGAGGCCCATCGAGGCGCCGAGCAGTTCGGCTGCAACGAGGAAGAGCCAGGCCTGGGCGAGCGCGAGGCGAAGGCCAGAGACTACCGAGGGCACTACTGCGGGCAGTTGGATGGTGCGGAAGAGTGACCAGCCGCGCAGGCCGAAGGTTCGGCCTGCCTCAACAAGGTGGGGGTCAACATGGCGCAGAGAGTCGGCCACCGTCGTGTACACAGGGAAGAATGCACCGATTGCGATGAGTGTGACCTTTGATTCCTCGCCGACCTGCAGCCACAGGATGAGCAGGGGGGAACCCACGCCAGTGAGGGCACCGCGCGCAGCGCCACTAGCGTGGGCGCAAAGAGTACACTGCCAGCTCGTGACAACCCGACGATGGCAGCGAACGCCAGAGCTATGGCTGATCCAACGATAAAGCCGATGAGTACGCGCTGTAGTGAAATCGCGATATTCAGCCATAGTTCGCCACGCCTAATCAGCGGGGTGCCAGCCTCGACGACCGAAAGTGGGCCAGGGAGCCGGTACGGCGGGACAAGGCCGGCTGCGGTGACGTAGTACCAGGCGGCAATGATGATGACCGGAACGACGAACCCGCCAGCGATCTTGACGCCGGTGCGCGACCACAGGGGCGCGCGGTGTTGCGCGGCCCCCGTGGTGCTCGTAGTCCCTGTGGTGTTTGTGGAGCGGGTCGCACCTGAGGATACTGTGGCCCTTGCGGGACCTGTGGCTCCTGCGGACACTGTGGCTCCTGCGGGACCTGTGGCTCCAACAGTCTCGGTCAGCGTTGGACTCATTCGGTTGCCTTGCGGGCAAACTTGTCGAAGACGATGGTGCTGATGGCTTTGTCGATGGCTTCCTGGCCGCCAGCAACGTCGCCCGACTCTGCGATAATCGGCGAGATCTTCTTGAGCACCTTTACCTGGGCCTCACCGGGCACGCCTGAGACGTCAAGGTTTGAACGCTCATTGATCACGGTCTTTGCCACCGCGAGATCGATGGTGGCGGCGTCGGCGAGTAGCTGCGCGGTCTCGTCCGGGTGTTCCAGCGCCCACGCGCGGGCCTCTTCGTACGCGTCAACGACGACCTGGGCGACGTCAGGGTGGTCCGTGATGAACTCTTCGGTCGCGTTGAGGAATCCGTATGTGTTGAAGTCGACGTTTCGGTAGATGAGCTGATCGCCCGCTTCTACCTCGCCCGCTGCCATGATGGGGTCGAGGCCGCTCCAGGCCTGTACAGAGCCGCCGTTGAGCAGCGCGCGACCGTCAGCATGCTGCACGTTCTGTACCTCTACGTCGTCAATGCTGAGCCCGGCCTCCTCGAGCGCCTGCAGCAGGAAGAAATAGGGGTCGGTGCCCTTGGTTGCAGCAACCGAAGTGCCCTTGAGCTGCGAGACTTCGGTGATGCTGCTGTCGGCGCCAACAACGATGGCCGACCATTCGGGCTGCGAGTAGATGTCGATCACCTGAATAGGTGAGCCGTTCGCCCTCGCAAACAGAGCGGCAGATCCGGCCGTTGAACCGACATCTATTGAGCCCGACCGCAGCAGTTCGTTTGCTTTGTTGCTTCCTGCGGACTGGATCCACTCGACCTCGACCGAGTCACCGAGTGCCTCTTCAAGCAGCCCCTGCTCCTTGATCACGAGGCTCAAGGGGTTGTACGTCGCCCAGTCGATCGAGAGGGTGGTTGTCGACCAGTCGCTGCCTGTTGCCGGAGCGCCGCCTGCATTGCTTGTGCCGCCTTCGCCCTGCACACATCCGGTCATCGTGAGTGCCATCACACCTGCGACGACCGCTGCTGGGATAGTTCGGGTGGTGATGGTGCTCATGAGTTCTCCTTTGTGATGAGCGAATGCACGCCCAACCCGTCGAGCAGGCCGGTACGTAGGTCAGTGAAGGTTCGTGCGCCGCGGTCTCTCGGGCGTACGCCCGGAACCGTTACTAGGCGGGCGATGGAACCGGTAGTTCGTTTGGGTGCAACCACTTCTTCTTGTGCGGGATCGGGCCTGCGAGCAGAACCTGCAGCACCGATGCCTGATGAGGATCCGAGGGCGACAACCTTGGCGCGAGGGCGCTCCGGTGCGGCCGCAACGTCGTGAAGATTGCGAAGCATCAGCACGTGGTCGGCCAGGTAAAGTGCTTCTTCGACGTCGTGGGTAACCAGCACGATGGTGGTCGGCTGCGCGCGATGGATGTCGAGGAGCAGGTCATGCATCTTGAGGCGGGTGAGCGCATCGAGCGCACCGAATGGCTCATCAAGAAGCAGCACGCGCGGGCTGCGTGCAAGCGCCCGAGCGAGCGAGGCACGCTGGGCCATGCCGCCGGAAACTTCGCGGGGTCGTTGGTGCGCCGCATGGCTCAGCCCGACCAGGGCAAGCAATTCTGCCACGCGCTGCTTTGCTACGCGGCCGCGGGATCCTCGGGGCAGACCAAGCGCGACGTTCTGCGCAACCGTGCGCCAGGGGAGCAAACGCGGCTCCTGAAACGCGATAGCGGTGGAATCATCGTGTGCCCGAACCTCTTCGTCATCGAGCGTGATCGACCCGACGGTAGCCAAGTCAAGCCCTCCAATGAGGCGCAGCAGCGTCGACTTACCGCAGCCCGACGGGCCTACGATCGCGATGATCTCGCCCGAGGCCACGTCAAGCGAGAGATCACGCAGCACAGTACGGGGGCCTTCCTCCGTCGGGAAGGTTCGCTCGACACCGTCAATGCGTACCCGTCCAGCGGGTGCGGTCACGAGCGTATCGATGTGAGTAGGCATGGGTATAAATATGCACAATCACGGTCGGATCAGAAAGGACCCGCGTAACACGGCGACGCAATTTACGTCATAAAACGTCAGAAAGCGGGGAGTGAGGAGCCCGATTTATGAACAACGTTGGGGGCCGACCTGAGGTTGAATGGAGGTCGATTTCGGACACAATTGGGGTTGATTTGGGCCTGAGCCTTGACCGATTTCTGGCCCGGAGTTTTGCTAACTGGTGAACACTGTGCCCAGGTTCGGGCGGGTGTTCACTCGCAGTTCAAAGATGTCCGGGCGGCCGTAATGGCCGTTGACATCGAGGTCAAAATGGCTGCGCGTACGCTCTGCTAGATCAATGTCTGCATAGAGAATCGTCTCCTCTTCGTAAACCGGGCCAGCGAGCACGTTGCCGAGCGGGTCAATGATGACGCTGCCGCCGCGGATGATCCAATCCTTGTTGCCAATGTGGTCAGGAAACTCGGTGCCTTCGGGGTAAGTCGACTTTGGTACAGCCTGACACGCGGAGAGCACAAAGTTACGCCCCTCGAGCGCAATATGGGTCATGGTTGCCTGCCCAGACCGGGCGATCATCGACCGTGGGTGCGCAGTAGAGATCGACTCCCCGGGCATACATTGCCTGGCGCAGGGTCGGCATGTAGTTTTCCCAGCAGATCACCGCACCTACGCGGCCGGCCGCGGTATCAGCCACGTCGAGCGTTGATCCGTCACCGTAGCCCCAGATCAGCCGCTCACTCGCGGTGGGCATGAGTTTGCGATGGTTGCCGACCACGCCAAGCTCGGGATCGATCAGGACTGCTGTGCAGTACAAGGTGCCGCCGAGCCGCTCAATGATACCGATCACGACAAAGACACCGGTTTCGGCGGCCGCTACCTCTAGGCGCTCCATCTCTGGAGAGTCGAGGCTGATCGCACCCTCGGCATACTCTGGATACTGCTCGCGACCCAGGGGAGTGCGCGTACCCACGACGGTGTCGAAGCTTTGCCCTTTTGGGTAGCCTCCGATAAACGCCTCGGGAAACACCGCGACCTCGGCACCGTTACTTGCAGCCTCGAGGATCAACTTTTCCGCCTTCGCGATGGTCGCCGAAGTATCTCCGACCACCGGGCACGTTTGAACCACGGCGACTTTGCTCATGGAGTGCGCTGCACTACTTCTTTTTGTTCTTCGGACGGAACCAGGGGAAGAGTGAACCGATCACGACCCCAACAACGAGCACTCCGAGGAACCAGATCCATACGGGCATCACGAAACGGAACCCGAGGAACATGATGGTCCCAGACTCAAGGTTTGAAAGCACAAATGCGAGCGAGATCGCAAGCAAGATGAGTGCGGTGATCGTCTTTCCGGAAATGCCTTTCTTGGCCGCTGCCTTGGGCGTCTCAGGAGACTTTGCCACTGGGTGTTGTGGGGCGGGAACTTGCGCAGAACTCATATGTTTCTCCTGTGTCAGGTGTACTCATGTTAGCCCCCGGAGCCACAATTTCCGAGGATCTCAGTGGTTTGTTTGGGCAGGATACTTAGGGCGAGCGATTGGAGGTGCCCTCAGGGGCTCGACAGCTGATCCGCGGTACCATCGTCAGGTGCCACCTAAGTCTCCGTTGCCCCAGCGCAACGGTCTTGACCCCGCTTGGTTGCGCACTGAGAATGCGCGACGTGACCAGCCCGCACCATGGGTCACCTTGCGTGACTGGATCAGCGAGCGGCTCAGCATGCACTTCGACGTCGATAAGGCGATCGAAGAAGAGCAGTTCGTCTTGGAAGACGGGCGAGCTGTTCGTGCAGATGACCCCTACTCGCCGCATACCTTCGTCTGGTTCCACAGGGAACTGCGCGAAGAGGCGACCGTGCCGGGTGATGTGCGTGTGCTTTACCGGGACGAACGGATCATCGTTGTCGATAAACCGCCGTTTCTGTCAACGATTCCGCGCGGTCGACACGTCATGCAGAGCGTCGTTGTGCGAATGCGTGCCGAGCTTGGCTTGCCCGAGCTCACCCCGATGCACCGCCTCGACCGCGTCACCTCTGGGCTGTTGCTGCTTGCGACTGAGCGCCAGTGGCGGGGCCCCTACCAGTCGATGTTTCAAGACGGTGGGATTGAGAAACGCTATCGTGCGATTGCTTCTTTTCGCGAGGATCTTTCCCTGCCGACTACCGTGCGCAGTCATCTGACGAAGCAGCACGGGGTGATGTGGGCCGAAGAAGTGCCTGGACTTGAGCCGAACTCCGAGTCAGTTGTTGAGCTGGTCGGAGAAATCCCCGTTGATTCGGTTGCCGCGGCGTTCCCGCGACTGGGCGACACGTCCCAACCGGCGCGCCTCGCTGAGTACCGGCTCACCCCGATCACGGGTAAGACTCACCAGCTACGCATTCATCTGGCGAGTCTCGGCATCCCGATCGTGGGCGATCCCCTCTACCCGGTCGAGCGAGACGTGGCGATCGACGACTTTCGTCTTCCGCTGCAGCTCCTTGCCAGCGAGCTCAGCTTCGTGGACCCTATCGACGGAACGACGAGGCAGTTCGTCAGCGATCGGAAACTGCCGCTCTAGATAAGCTGGGCACGCGAACCAGAGCCTGAGTGCGGTGTTTGCCGGTGATTTTCGACATGCACGGCTTGCATCAAAAGGGGACCTTCTCGGCATAGCATTGAGTCTTGCTGGCTGAGAACTCGAGAGGTGTCACTGTGGCGGAGGATCCAAGGCAGGTGCGCAGTCGATTGGCGCTCACACAGGCGCTTCTGAAGATGCTTCAGAATGAGACACTGAGCTCGATCAATGTGGCCGCGCTCTGCGTCGAGGCCGGAGTACATCGCACCACTTTTTACGGCCACGCTTCGAGTATCGAAGAATTTGCGGTGGACGTGATCGCACGCGAAGTCGACGCAATTGCGACAATCGATCCGACGCACGGTGATCCACTCCTGCCATACAGGACGGCGATGGTAAATCTGCTGGATCAGGTTCCGCTGGCAGAGATATCTACCGCACGATCCTCAGATCTCAGTGGGGCGGTGCATTGCGGGTAAAGCTTGACTCGCTTATGCAGCATCGCGTGCGTCTCGCGCTCGAGGTATTCTCCGAGCAGGGCGCCCAGGTGCCTGAGAATCGGGACGAGACGGCTGCGTTTGTGAGCGGGGGCACCGTCGGCTCAATCGTGTTGTGGGCGCTCTCTGACGAAACTGATGCTGAAGGCTGGACCACACGTATGCAGTCGTTTATGCCCGCCTGGTGGCCGCTTAGCTAGGGAACTGCGTTCCTAACTCGTTTCCACGAGGCGCGCGTGGGAAACGTATCAGGTCGGACTGCGATCTCAAACGCTGTGCAAACCGATGGGCGAGGAGTAGCGTCGAGAGTGCACCGCCACGCCACCTAATAAGGAGCGCTTACATGTGTCGCTGGCTCGCATACCTTGGTTCGCCGATCGCCCTCGAAGACGTGCTTGTGCGGCCCAACCACTCACTGATCGACCAGAGTTTGCTCGCTCGCGATCTTTACCTACCGGGCAGCCCGCTCGCCGCGCAGTTTCGGGGTGATGCCTTCCCGACGAACGGGGATGGGTTTGGTGTTGCTTGGAAAGGGCGCCGAAGGCTGCTTGGCCAGTACCGGCAGATTAACCCTGCATGGGACAGCCAGAACCTCAGGCATCTCGCGGGCTAGATCGAATCGGGGTGTTTTCTTGCGCACGTCCGTTCGGCGCCGGGAGGCACAATTGCCGAGCAGAACTGTCACCCCTTCGTACACAACGGGTGGATGTTTCAGCACAACGGTGAGGTGCCTGGGTTCAGTCTGCTCAAGCGCGAGCTGACCCTTGACGTTGATCCAGCACTCTATCCGTCGATCCTCGGCAATGCTGATACTGAAGTTTGCTTCTATCTTGCGCTCACGTATGGATTGGCCGAGGATCCGGTGCCCGCCATGCAAAAAATGGTTGAGCGAGTGGAGCGCGCGAGGCACGAACGCGGCATTTCTGATCCGTTCCGGGCAACCATGTGCGCATCCGATGGCGAAAGGTTAGTCGTACTCCGGTGGGTGAGCCCTGACGCTGGAGGAGCAATCGCGCCCTCCCTTTATCACTCGTTTGGGGCCACGATGTTGCACACGAAAAGGGGTGGTGAAGAAGTCCTGCCTGAGGATGCGCAGCTGGTCGTCTCCGAGCCGCTTGAGCTGCACTGGAGCAGCCACACTTGGTCAGAGGTTCCGGTTGGTGTGATCGGAGTATTTCGGCAGGGCGAGGATCCCTCTTTCGCGCAGGTGCTGCCACCTGCTTGAGGATCCTCGCCAAGCCAATCTGTTTGCAAGCTTTAAGAAACTTAGCTAGACCCAAGCGTGCAGCGCGTACTCGTCGGTGACGCAGCCGCCGATAAGCCAACCACCTTCGACAGGGTCGAGGGAGAGGTCTTCCACATTTGCGGCCTCGACGGTCGGCTGGTTTCCGCCGGGGAACCACACCTGGAGGTCACAGGATGCACCTGAACCAGACCCCGCTCCTGCGTCGGCTGAGAACTCAAGCACCCCATCAGTCACGTGTAAGTTGCGAAGCTCGCCGGGTATGACCCGGGGGTACGCGCGGGAGAGGATGTCTAACAGTTCGTGCCTCGGTTCGAGCCATTCACCGGTTGCGCAGTCCTCAGGAATGAGGCCATCACCCGTCTCTTGCACGCCGTTCTGCGGGTCGCCGCAGGCCTGTTTTCCACACCCAGTACGCACTGCCCAAGCCGTGGGCGTCTTCGAGCTTGGCGTATCGCTGCAAGCGTGGCAGGGTTTCTTCACCCCAGTAACCGTACTCACCTGACCAGAGCGCGGCGTCGTAGGCATCGGCCGCGCGCTGGGCGAGCTTGAACTGGCGCTGCATCGAGACAATCGGTGTGATGCCGAGGTCACGGTCCATCGTGATCGACTCGCCGTAGAGGTGAGGTGAGAAAGCGAGGTTCGCGTCGGCCGAGAAATCAGGTCGTGGGCCGGTGTCGACTCCGAGACCAGACCAGAGAATCGAGGGTTCGATGAACACGATCTGTGGTGCACCAGTGTCACGAATCTCGTCGATCGCGTCGCTGTAAAACTCGCCGAGCTTCAGAACCGTGGTGGCGGGTGCGGTCTCGCCGAAGCCCGGTTCGTTCAGTAGATCGAAGCCCGCGACTGTCGGCGTGTTTTTGTACCGCTCAGCGAGCACGCCCCAGGTTTCTGCGAGGGCATCACGCACACCTTCGGTGTTGAAGAAGAAGTGTTCAAAGGCACGGTTGCCGGCGGGGGAGATATCGCGGCCCTGGAACTGGCAGCGCGGCGCACCGTCGGTTATCGTGGCCCACTCCGGTGCGCCGTCGTACCCCCACATGGGTTCTGTGCCTGGCCTGCACGCGACGTCCTTGTCGCTTGGGCCGTTCCACCAGCCGTCCTGGTGCATGTCGAGCACAATGTGCACCCCAGCTTCTTCGCCCCAGGCCACCGCCTCATCGATCTGGGCGAGGTAGGCCTCGTCGTACTTACCTCGTTCTGGTTCGAGCGCTGACCACGACAGGCCGAGGCGAATGACGTTGAATCCGTACGAAGCGATCAGTTTCACATCGTCTTGCGTGAACGGGGTGGTTGAGGGTTTCTTTGGGTCGTACTGGTAGAAGTCAACGAGCTGATTTACGTTCACACCTCGCAATAGCACCTCGTTGCCCGCGCCGTCAGTGATCTGCCCGTTTTCGACCCGCAAGAACCCCTCGGGGGCCTCAGCTGCGGCCCGCGCAGGCAACGGCTGGACCACAAACATCGCTGCGGCGAGAGCGGCAGCAAGTACTCCACCGGTGATTGCGTACACGGCACGGTCGGCATTTCCGAGGATCTTGCGAAGCCGGATAAGCGTAAACGTGATGACTGCGCCCACTGCGCCTACGGTGGTGCCGAGCGAGACTCCGTCAGCAATACGCATGTACGCCGACATGTACGGCCACAGGTCGCCGCCAACGCCGTCGATCACAGCCGCGAATAGCGAGATCAGCAGGCCGAAGAGTGCGCCGCCGAAGACGAAGCCGAGCCACGGGCCGAGGAGCCCGCACGGAGTTTTCCGGCGCAGAAGCTGCACACCAAACCAGGTGCACACGAGCCAGAGCACGAGTGCAAAGAGTAGGGGCAAGAGCGGTCGGCCAATGAGTGGCACGGGAAGCGGCTCCCCAGAGACGGGTGCGGCCCACCAATACCCGGTCAGCAGTATCGCGAGGGTGGCGGCAACAAATATGCCGGGCCATACAATGAGTTCGCCAGTGGCCGCGGGTGATTCAAGCCACTTTTCGCGAGCTTCGCGGTCAATTGTTCCACCAAAGAACCTGGTAATAAGTGCCACAATAATTGCAGCGGGCAGCGCTTTCGCGAGCACGTAGCCAGATCCCCAGGCCGCAAGCGGCAGGTCCCATGTCATCGCGAAGAGCGTCAAGAATTGGGCGAGGATCACGGCCCATACCCCGGCGAGTGTCATCACCCAGAAGCGGTCACCCACGCGTTGCGCAGCAAACCAGATCGCGCCGAGCAGCACCGGTACGAAGACAACGTATCGGGCAATGGGCCACCAGAGCTGAACCTGCGGCATACCGCCGGGCCAACCAACCAGGGCTAGAAGACCGGTCGGGTCGATCAGGAGTTGCGCCAAGACGATCACGGTCATGGTGATAGTGGCGATCAGCGGGCGACGTAAATGACGAGATGCACGGCCTTGTGCGGGGGAATCCATGCTCACAATCCTATTGAAATTATGACTACAGGTGCCCCAAATGTGTGCTCCCGCGCGTGGCGGCTCGATTAGGCTCAGGCGGCTTGGTGGTTATGCACTGTCGTCACCAGGGAAGTGCCATTGAGCTCGAAGTAGAGCTCACCCTCGGTCACCGAAACGGAAAGCGTGTTACGTCGTTCGAGCGCGCGAGTGGCCTCTTCGATGAACTTTGGATCGAAGCTGCGCAGCACCAGATCCTCTGACTTGTGGATCGGCTTGCCCTCCCACGACGTCAGCAACTTCGCTGGATCACGATGCGTATAGACCGCAGTGCGATCCGCAAGCTTGCTCCCGAAATGCACTCGGGCGGCATCGGGGGAGCCTACTTCAATCCACGCGGTGATCTTGCCGGTGAGATCCTTCACGAGAACTGCTGGCTCGTCCGCAGTCGACACCCCACCGCCAAACTCGATGCCCTCTTGATACTCCAAGCAGTACGCGAGAATCCGCGTGACCATGAATGCATCAGTCTCGCTCGGGTGTCGGGCGACGCGAAGCGTCAGATCTTCGTAAACGCCGCGATCGACGTCGGCTAATTGCACGGTGAATACGAGGATCGTCGAGCCAATAGCCATGCCCCCGAGTGTATCGGGCGGTGGCGTCCTTGCTACGCGGTTGCCTGCGGTGCTTCTGGCTGAACCCACTCGCTTGCGAGCTCCGAGAGTTGGGCCGATAGCTCCTTCAACGAAGTTTCTCCCTGAGAGCGCTGGCCGAGGGCGAGACCGAGTAAGAAGGTGCTCAGTGGGGCCGCCGGCCTTGCGACGCCATGAGCGACGTCGGCGGCTACGTCGAGGATGAGCGCGATCGGTACCTCGTCGGCATCGAGCCCAAGCTCAAGCTTTTCGGAAACCCGGGTGAGCCAGGTTTCCAGTGCCTCAGGGGGAATTCTGGTCGGCGTGCTCATAATGCCTCTGTTTCTCTCGTGCGTGCGTGTGCAAGCTGTTCTGGTGTGTCAATGTCTTCGGTGCTGCCGGGACGTGCGGTGCGTCTCTGAATCCTAAGCTTCTGGAATACGGCCCGCAATGAAGCATCTTCGAGGGTGCCCGCTTCTGAACGGTACTGCGCGATAGCGGCAAGTAGGGCTTCTGTGCGAAACGCACTTGCGAGCCACTGGGGGTAGCCGTCTTCGTCTTCGAGCACGATTCCGTCAAAATCTTCGGGTATCGCGCGAAGAGCGTAGACAAGTTGATCCACAATTTCTACGGGGGTGACCAAATCACAGGCGAGCACCATGACCCAAGGAGCCTGAGCTTCCAGAGCCCCCGCACCCAGAGCGGCTAGTGGCCCTGAAAATGGCGGGTTCTCTCTTACCTGCGCGTCTGCGTGCGTGCCCGCATTCACTGGCCCGGCCACGATCACACGCTCAGCCCCGAAGTTGCGGGCCGCGTCGATGCAGCGATCGACCATTGGAGTTCCCTGCAGCACGATTGCGGCCTTATCGAGCCCACCGAGCCTGGAGCCGCGCCCACCGGCCATCACGATCGCATCAAAACGTGCTGGTTTCGAGGATCCCATGGGCTCTGGCCTGGAGCCAACTGAAGACGGGGCTGTTGCGAAGCCGGGGTGCTCGGCACTCATGGCATGCCAGTCATAATTACGTCGACGGTCTCGCCGGCAGCAACATCGCCGCGTTCCGACTCAACAAGGGCATAACCGTCGGTCAGACCATGCTGCCCAACCGAATGAGAGACGCGCTGTGCTGCGACTGCGGGGGAGCACAGCAGCTCAGCTTCGCTGTGGCGCAGCTTCACAGGGAGCACCTGGAGCCTGCCGCTCTTGCCGCGCCATCCCTGTTCAACGATTGCGGTGAACCGCCCGTGCTCTTGCCTTGCGTGACCGGCGAGCTTCCGTAGTGCGGGTCGCACAAACAGTTCGAAACTCACAGCAGCGCTAACTGGGTTTCCGGGTAGGCCGAAGATGAAGGCCCCCGCACTGTGTCTGCCTGAGCACTGTGGTTGCCCCGGTCGAACCGCGACTCGGATCGATCGAATCTGGGGTTCGCTCGAAAGAGCAATACGGACCACGTCGTGGCGGCCGGGCCCAACCCCACCGGTCGTGATCACGGCATCGTGCGAGGTCGCCAGCTGAGTCAGCCGCTCGCTGAGTTCTTCTTCGCTGTCGGCACAGTGTTCGACCGTTGTGGCAGCAAACCCAGCTTCGCGCAGGAGGCCGGAGATGAGGAGTGAGTTCGACTCGGGGATTTCGCCGCGGCGGAGCATTTCTCCTGGCTGGCGCAGCTCAGAACCGGTACTCACTATCGCGATCCTCGGAGGTCGATGCACGGTGACGGTTGCGGCACCCGCCGCTGCGAGCGCCGACACCCGTGCGGATCCGAGAGTATCGCCGGGCCGTGCCAGCTGATCTGCCTGGCGGACGTCCTCGCCCCGCCTTCGCACGTTGGCCCCGAGAGCTACCTGATGCAGGACCCGAACGACATTATCGGCCCAGCTTATTTCCTCGCCCGGTTCATTGCGAGCGCCGGTGTGCGTACCGTCGTTGTTTCCTTCGCCGAGCGTGAGTTCCACGGGCACAACCGTATCGGCGGATGTGGGCAGGGGCGCCCCGGTCATGATGCGCGCTGCTGTGCCAAGGTCGAGCACGGGGTCCAACCCA
This sequence comes from Leucobacter sp., assembly GCA_034676385.1. Classification (GTDB taxonomy): domain Bacteria; phylum Actinomycetota; class Actinomycetes; order Actinomycetales; family Microbacteriaceae; genus Leucobacter. Next base: position 12,243 of record JAUCCH010000054.1, on the reverse strand, counting down.
CTTCCCGCAGCAACCTCGCCAACCACACGAAGCGACACGGGTGCCTCTTCAGTCGCCGATGCAACATCTGCCGCGCGCACTGCATAACCATCCATCGCTGACGAATCCCAGCGCGGCAGGTCGAAGCCCGCAGCCACTGGCTCAGCAAGAGCAAGGCCGAAGGCATCGGCAATGCTGATCCTCTCGCTATCAGTCGGATGAATTTGAGCGAGGATCGACCGCAGGTATTCGTTCGGTTGCTCGAGCATTGGTGCCCCCTGTCTGCTCACTAGTATTCACGAGTCGCGTTCGCTTTGCCTGTAGCGTGCATTCGTATCGTTTCAGAGGCACGAGACAACCCGCTAGTCGAAGGCGGTTTTGTCGTAATAGACTGCGAGCATGCCCCGTAGAATCGAGGATTACCGAGGACTGGCCCAGACCAGCAGGGTGAAGCTGCTGCACGAAGTCCAGCACACGCCTGGGCAAAAGCTTGACGAGCTCGCGACTGCGGTGGGTCTGCACATCAATACGGCGCGTGATCACTTGCGGGTTCTCGAAGACGAGGGTCTTATCGTTAGCAGGCCGATTACGACGGGCAGCCGAGGCCGCCCTCCGGTCGTGTTCGAAACTGTGCGCGAACCAGGGGTGAATCCTCAAGCGGATTTGCGAGTCGCTGATTCGCAGGCAAAAGGTGACCTGCTGCGACGCATCTATCCCGTGCTTGATAAGAGCGAAGAGATTGGCGTCGACGCGCAGCATCAGCTGGACACGCTGTACACGCACCTCGAAGACGTGGGTCTCGAGCCCGAGCTCGATGAAGACGCAATGGGTCTCTCTATGGTTCCCTGCGCGCAGTTTGACGTGGCGGAGGGTGCGAGTTCGGAGGTGTGCGCCGTGCACGCGAGGTTGATTCAGGATCAGCTGAGTCAAGTGCCCGGGCCGCTGCGCATGACTAAGCTGCAGCCGTTCGTGACGCCTGAGCAGTGCCGGGTGACGCTCAAGGCCCAAAGCGACCTACTTCGTCCGAACGTTCTTGAGCATTCCAGCGACGACGAGCGCGAGCGCACCGACGATGACGAGCAGCCACAGCCCTAGCCAGTAGGAGTTAGTTTCTGGGTGGTAAGTCGCGCCCATGACCAATGGCGGGAAGTACCCGCCCAAGCCGCCTGCCGCAGCGACGACACCGCTCACCGCGCCAACCTTTTCCTTTGGTGTCGATGGTCCAACCCACGCGAAGACTGCGCCCATGCCGAGGCCCATCGCTGAGGCCATCGCAATGAAGGTCGCGCCCGTAAGCACGCCCTCTGGCGGCTGTTGGCCCACGATGTAGGCGAGCGACACGATGCCGGCGAGCGAGATAAGCGAGACAATTTTTGGCCCAAATTTGTCCGCAAGTATGCCGCCGATTGGGCGGGCGACCACGGCAGCCACCGCGAAGAGTGCGGTTCGCGTACCGGCACCCACGGGGTCGACTTCATTCGGATAGATCGTGACAAGATACTTCGGCAGGAAGGTCGAGAACGCCACAAACCCACCAAACACGATGCCGTAGAGAAAAGACATCTGCCAGGTAATGGGGAGCTTGAGCGTGCCGATCACCTTGGGAATCAGGGGTTCGTTGTTTGGTGCCCAGTCTGGGGATTCCCGCATAAATATCCATACGAGGATCGCCACGACAAGCAGGATCCCGGCGACAAGAAGGTGTGTTTCCATATATCCGATAGAACGCAGCAGTCGAGGGGTTGCGAACGCCGAAATCGCGGTACCGATCATGCCCATACCGAAGACACCTGTTGCGAAACCTCTCTTGTGGGTTTCGTACCACGCACTTGAGAACGGAATACCGATCGCAAAGATGGTACCCGCGATGCCGAGCAGGGTGCCTGCGACGATGAGGAGCGGGAAACTCTTGATAGAGCCCGCGTATGCGACAAGCAGAACCGCTGGGATCGAGCTGAGCAGTATGAGGGTAAACATCTTGCGCCCACCGAGCCGATCGGTGAGCGCACCGGTGACGATGCGGCCGAGAGCACCGATGAGCACGGGCGCCGCAAGCATCAGGGAGATTTGCCCCTCATTGAGCTGCATACCCTCGGCGTAGAAGCGCTGAATTGGGGAGATAATCATCCAGGCCCAGAACCCAACGGTTGATGCCAGCACCGCGAGAAGCACTTGCGGGAACTGGCCGCGCAGTCGGGAGGATGGCGCAATTACCGAGGTGTCACTCATGATTCTCCATTCACTGGAATCAGCATTGCCTTTTGCCAGACACTAATCGCAGGCAATGAAATGAGCACGTGGGATGCCCGTGATTATTCACGATCATGGGAAATTCTTTTCGAAAAGGCGGCATTCATCGGGGCCCTCGAATAAACACGGCGCATGGGAGGCCCGGTTTCACGGGAAAGGGGGAATCTAAGGGAACACCGTTGCCCGGGAGGAGTCCATAGTGAACGATAGGTCGAATACCCAGGTGCATGCCACAGACGGCGCGCTCGCTGACACGCTGCTGACGATGGGCCGCTTTCTGCGCAAGGGTGAGGCATCTGAAGACCTCCGCACACTCTTTCTGAAGGGTGGCCGCGACGGTGACGTGTTCTATCGCGACAGGTGGGCGCACGACAAGGTTGTTCGCTCCACTCACGGTGTGAACTGCACGGGGTCGTGCTCCTGGAAGGTGTACGTCAAAGACGGCATCATCACCTGGGAAGCGCAGCAGACCGACTACCCATCCGTAGGCCCTGACTCGCCCGAGTATGAGCCTCGCGGGTGCCCGAGAGGCGCGGCGTTCAGCTGGTACACCTACTCGCCGACGCGAGTGCGCTACCCCTACATTCGTGGGGTGCTTGCCGACCTGTACCGTGAGGCGAAGCGTCAGCACCCTGATCCGGTCGACGCATGGGCTTCTATTGTGGAAGACCCGGAGAAGGCCCGAATTTACAAGAGCGCTCGCGGCAAGGGCGGCCTGATCCGCACCACCTGGGACGAGTCGATGGAGATCGCGACTGCCGCACAGGTGTATTCGGTGAAGAAGTACGGCCCGGACCGTATCGCGGGGTTCTCGCCGATCCCGGCAATGTCGATGGTGTCGCACGGAGCTGGATCTCGCTACCTCAACCTCATCGGTGGCACGATGCTCTCGTTCTACGATTGGTACGCTGACCTGCCGGTAGCGAGTCCGCAGGTCTTTGGCGACCAGACCGACGTGCCCGAGTCTGCCGACTGGTGGAACGCCGGCTACCTCATCATGTGGGGCTCGAACGTGCCCGTCACGCGCACCCCCGACGCCCACTTCATGACCGAGGCTCGTTACCGCGGCCAGAAGGTCGTCACGGTTTCACCCGACTACACGGACAACACGAAGTTCGCTGACGAATGGGTCGCCCTGCACCCCGGCACCGATGCGGCGCTGGGTATGGCAATGGGCCATGTGATCCTGCGCGAACACTATGTGGAGAAGCGCACCCCGCGTTTCGAAGACTACATGCAGAAGTACACCGACTCGCCGTATCTCGTGGCGCTGGAGCAGCACCCGAATGGTGGGCTGGTGCCCGGCAAGTTCGTGACGGCGGCCGATCTGAAGGACGAGCGCGCGCAAGCACCGAAGGCTGACTTCAAGCCCGTACTGCTTGACGAACACGGTGCGGCAGTCGTGCCGAACGGGTCACTCGGCCATCGGTTTACGCCTGAGGACCAGGGCACTTGGAACCTTGACCTCGAGGGCGTTACACCGCCGCTCTCGATTTCTGACCTCGCGTCGTGGGATGGCGAGGCGCGGGGAGATCGACCTGCCACGCTTTGACCTGACCCCGGAGGTCGGGCAAGAGCATGCTGGCGGTTCGGGAACAATTCGCCGTGGTGTGCCAGTGCACACGGTGGCGGGAATGACCGTGACGACGGTGTTCGACCTGATGCTCGCGCAGTATGGCGTTGGCCGCGAAGGCCTCCCCGGTGTCTGGGCGAAGGGCTACGATGACGCTGATTCGCCCGGTACCCCGGCTTGGCAAGAGGAGCTCACGTCGGTGCCGCCGGAGCAAGCGATTCGTATCGCGCGCGAATTTGCAGATAACGCGGACCGTTCGGATGGACGTTCCATGATTCTCATGGGAGCTGGCACGAACCACTGGTTCCACTCTGACACGATCTACCGCACATTCCTGGCTTTAACGATGATGACTGGCTGCCAGGGTGTCAACGGTGGCGGCTGGGCTCACTACGTCGGCCAGGAGAAGGTGCGCCCGATCACTGGATACCAGCAGTACGCTGCGGCGGCAGACTGGAATCGCCCGCCACGTCACACCATTGGAACCGCATTCTGGTACCTGGCGACCGACCAGTGGCGTTATGACGGGCTGCCGGCAAACCAGCTCGCTTCACCGCTCGCTCGCGGCAGCTTCGAGGGCAAGACCACGGCAGATTGTCTCGTGGAATCAGTCAAACGTGGGTGGATGCCGAGCTACCCGACTTTCGACCGCAACCCGCTCGACCTTTGCGACGAGGCCGCAGCTGCGGGTAAGGAGCCCGCACAACACATCGTTGATTCGCTCAATGAGGGCAGCCTCGGTTACGCGGTTGAGGATCCGGACGGGCCCGAGAACTTCCCACGCGTCGTACTCGTGTGGCGAGCCAACATCCTCGGTTCCTCAGGTAAAGGCAATGAGTACTTCCTCAAGCACCTGCTCGGCACGGATGCCGCGATTCGCGCACCCGAAGCTGCTGAGGGCTCGAGGCCCCGAGACATGGTCTGGCACGATCACGCCCCAGAGGGCAAGCTCGATCTACTCGTGACCGCGGACTTCCGCATGACGAGCACGACCCTGTTCTCGGACATCGTCTTCCCGGGCAGCCACATGGTACGAGAAATACGACCTGTCGTCAACCGACATGCACCCGTTCATTCACTCGTTCAACCCCGCAATCTCCCCGCCCTGGCAGACGAAAACTGATTATGAGCTCTTTGGCCTGATGGCGAAGAAGTTCGGTGAGTACGCGGATACCCACCTCGGTAAACGGAAAGATGTCGTCGCGACCCCGCTGCAGCACGACACTCCAGACGTGATGGCGACTCCGAAGGGTAAGGTCACAGACTTGCCGCTCGTCCCCGGGGTTACTATGCCGAAGCTCGCGGTGGTCGAGCGAGATTATCCGAACATCTTCGAGCAGTGGCGGGCCCTTGGCCCACTCACCGAGAAGCTGGGGCTGACTACCAAGGGCATCAACTATCGCGCCGAACCTGAGCTGAAGAAACTGGCCGCCGTGAACGGTACCGTGCCAAAGCGGCCCGTTCGCCGGGGCGGTACGCCTTGATTCTGACCGGCGCGTGTGCGAGATGATCCTTGCGCTCTCCGGCACGAGCAACGGCAGGCTCGCGACGCAGGGATTCCGCGCGCTCGAGAAGCAGACCGGTCAGTCGCTCGCGTTCCTCTCCGAGGAGCACGAGGGGACACAGATCACCTTCCACGACGTGCAAGTGCAGCCGCGCAGCGTTATCACCTCACCGGAGTGGTCAGGGTCAGAACACGGTGGCAGGCGATACACGGCCTTCGCGATCAACGTCGAACATCTGAAGCCCTGGCACACCCTCACCGGTCGCCAGCACTTCTACCTCGATCACGACTGGATGGAAGACCTGGGCGAAAACCTACCCATCTACCGGCCACCACTCGATATGCACCGCCTCTTCGGCGACGCCCGACTCGGTGAACAGAGCGTCGATAGTGCGTCGGGTAACTCCGAAGTGTCGGTGCGCTACCTGACCCCGCACTCGAAGTGGTCGATCCACTTGGAGTACCAAGACAACCTATTCATGCTCTCGCTCTCGCGTGGCGGCCCCACTATCTGGATGAGCATCGAAGACGCCGCGAAGATTGGTGTGCGCGACAACGAGTGGATCGAATCGTACAACCGCAACGGTGTCGTCGTCGCTCGCGCAATTGTTTCGCACCGCATGCCCGAGGGCACGGTCTACATGTATCACGCGAAGGATCGCACGATCGATGTGCCGATCGCCGAAACGAGTGGGCTTCGCGGTGGCATCCACAACTCGCTCACGCGAATCTTGATGAAGCCTAGCCACCTCATCGGAGGCTATGCGCAGCTCGCCTGGGCATTCAACTATCTCGGTCCGACAGGCAACCAGCGCGATGAAGTGACAACCATTCGCCGCCGTAACCAGGAGGTTCGCTACTCATGAAGGTAATGGCCCAAATGTCGATGGTGATGAACCTCGACAAGTGCATCGGCTGCCACACGTGCTCGGTCACCTGCAAGCAAGCCTGGACGAACCGATCCGGTGTCGAATACGTCTGGTTCAACAATGTGGAAACTCGGCCTGGCGTCGGCTACCCACGTGGCTACGAAGATCAAGACAAGTGGCAAGGCGGGTGGGTGCGTGACAAGAAGGGGCGCCTGCGACTTCGTGATGGTGGACGCCTGAAGAAGCTCTCCCGCATCTTCTCTAACCCAAAGCTTCCCGAGATCCATGACTACTACGAACCGTGGACGTACGACTACGACATGCTCCTGAACTCGCCGCAGGGCGAGCACACTCCCGTGGCGAAACCAAAGAGCCTGCTCACCGGTAAGGACATGAAGATTGGCTGGTCTGCGAACTGGGACGACAACCTGGGCGGATCACTCGAAACGATGCAGGAAGACCCGATACTGCAGAAGATGAGCGAAGAGGTGCACGCCGAGTACGAAAAGGCGTTCATGTTCTACCTGCCGCGTATCTGTGAGCACTGCCTGAACCCCTCCTGCGTCGCATCGTGCCCTTCGGGTGCGATGTACAAGCGCGCTGAGGACGGCATTGTGCTGGTCGACCAGGATGCCTGCCGGGGTTGGCGCATGTGCATCTCGGGCTGCCCTTACAAGAAGGTTTACTTCAACCACCGCACGGGCAAGGCCGAGAAGTGTACGATGTGCTACCCGCGTATCGAGGTGGGCTTGCCCACCGTCTGCGCAGAGACCTGCGTGGGTCGCCTACGCTACCTCGGTTTGGTGCTGTACGACGCCGATCGGGTGGCCGAGGCGGCGAGCGTCGAGGATCCGCACGAACTGTTGAACGCCCAACGTTCGGTGCTACTCGACCCGCACGATCCGGCGGTGGTTGAGGCGGCGCGGGCTGAGGGTATCCCCGAGGACTGGATCACCGCGGCCCAGAAGAGTCCGATCTGGAAGCTCATTCACGACTACGAGATCGCGCTGCCGTTGCACCCCGAGTACCGCACCATGCCGATGGTTTGGTACATACCGCCGCTCTCGCCCATCGTCGACGTGGTGACCGGTTCGGGCAACGACGGCGAAGACTCGCAGACACTGTTTGCTGCGATCGACAAGCTCCGCATCCCTATTGGCTACCTTGCTGAACTGTTCAGTGCGGGAGATCCCGAGCCGGTAGACCTGTCGTTGCGCAAGCTTGCCGCGATGCGGTCGTTGATGCGCGGCGTCTCGATCGACGACGTGCGCGATGAGAGTATCGCCGAGGCAGTCGGTATGACCGGCGAGTCGATTGAAGCAATGTACCGACTGCTCGCGATTGCGGAATACGAAGATCGATATGTGATCCCACCGGCGCACGCAGAGCAAGCGCACGATCTCGAAGAAATGGGCTGCTCGCTCGACTTTGATGGCGGCCCAGGGATGGGTGGGGCCGGGCCCTTCGGATCCTCGAGTGGAGAATCTGTGCCTGTTGCTGTCGAAAACTTCCAGTCACTGCAGAACCGACAAACCGCGGATCGGCCGTCGACTCCCGGGCGCGTGAACTTGCTCAACTGGGACGGCAACGGCACGCCCGACGGGTTGTTCCCACCGAACGGTGGAGATGGGCCCGAGTGCGCAAGACCGGAAAGAAGAAGCCATGACGATGACCGAGCTGCGTAACCGGGTCACCCGCAAGCAGCCCTTGCCGGACACGCAGGGGCCTGTGCGGTTGACCCGTGCCGAACGATCGCGCGTGCACATAATTGCCTCACTGCTGCTCGATTATCCAGATGAAGCGTGGTTCGCGCGCCTCGAAGCAATTGAGCTTGAGGTCACAATTTGCCGGGGAGACGATATTCGAGCCACTGGCACGGTTTATCGGTGAGGCTCGCGCGGCTGGGCCCCAGAAATGGCAGAGGCTGTACGTGACGACGTTCGACCTGAAGCGAAAGTGCTGCCTCTATCTCAGCTACTTTGCCACTGGTGACACCCGAAAGCGTGGCACCGCACTCGTCACCTTTATCGAGGCGTACCGGGCGGCCGGCTGGGGGATCGATGCGAGCGAGCTGCCTAACTACCTGCCCATGGTGCTCGAGTTCTCGGCTCGATCTGAGGACAAGATCTCGGACGCGTTGCTCTCTGCGCACCTCGAAGGTATTGAGGTGTTGCGCGCTGCGCTTGAAGGCATGGATAGCCCCTGGGCGAACATTATTCGCGCGGTCACCCTGTCGCTGCCCCCAGTAGACCGTGCCACCCGCGAGCGGATGCTCGCTCTGGTCACAGAGGGGCCACCAACTGAAACTGTTGGCCTCAGTTTTCTCGGAAACCTGCCGCCATTCCAAGCCAGGGAGGACAGATGAATACCCTCACGATCGTGCTGTGGGTCGCGCTGCCGTACATTTGCGGTGCGATCTTTATCGCCGGGCACATTTGGCGGTACCGCTATGACAAGTTTGGATGGACCACCCGCTCAAGTCAGGTATACCAGAGCCGCCTGCTGCGCTGGGGTTCACCGATGTTTCACATCGGAATCCTGATGGTGATCGCTGGCCACGCGGTGGGCCTGCTGATCCCGCGCGAATGGCTCTACTTCATTGGGATCAACGAGCACATCTACCACATCGGTGCGACCGTACTTGGCACCTTTGCCGCGGTGCTCACCCTGGCAGGGCTTGCGATACTCATCTATCGCAGGCGTCGTATCGGGCCGGTATTCCTGGCCACGACGACGATGGACAAGGTCATGTACGTCTTCCTCGGCGCAGCTCTCGGTTTCGGTACGCTTGCCACAATCGTGCACCAAGTGTTTGGCGGCGGGTTCGCGTACCGCGAGACCATCTCACCGTGGTTCAGGGACATGATCATCTTCCGGCCAAACCCTGAGCTGATGACCGAAGTGCCGCTGCTTTTTCCAACTGCACATACTGTCGGCGCTGCTCTTGTTCGCACTGTGGCCGTTCACCAGATTGGTGCACGTCTTCTCGGCACCGGTGGGATACCTGTTTAGGCCATACGTTGTCTATCGCTCACGTGACCAGGTGAGACAGGGTTCGCGTCAGGTAAAGCGAGGCTGGGATCCGATCGAGCAACCCGACGAAGAGCGACTGAGAAAGCTCTGATCCCCTGAGCCGCGTTGCGCCCGACTTGATTCAGTGCTATTCAGGAACCATGTCACGCATCGCTGCATCGCGCCGGGTCACCCGCATCAGGGTCGGTGGACAGACCACCTCGCGCGCACATTTCCTCAGTGTCGAAGAGCCCCTCGAGATTAGGGTCGAGGGGCAGCCACTCGCCGTGACCATGCGAACCCCCGGCAACGACGTTGAGTTGGCGCACGGCTTTCTGGTCTCCGAGGGCATCATTCACCACCGAGAGCACATCTTGACAGCCCGCTACTGCGCGGGCGCCGTCCGTGGTGTGGGCGGTAACACAACCGACAGTGTGGGCAGTGTCAACGGTAACGAGTGTGGCACGACACCTGCGTCACCTGCAGCACCCATCGAGTCCGATGCGTTCGAAACCAAACACGGAAACACCTATAACATTCTCGATGTCGCTCTGGCACCTGGCGTGGAACCACCAAGCGCGGAACAGGCTCGCGCCTTCGTGTCCACGAGTTCGTGCGGGCTCTGCGGTAAGGCCTCAATTGATCAGGTGCGCACCGAGTCTGAGTTTGAGGTGGACTGCGATCCACTCTCGATCGATGCAGGGATGCTCGCATCGTTCCCTGGCGTGCTGCGCCGGGGGCAGGCGGCTTTCGATCGCACCGGTGGTCTGCACGCCGCCGCGCTCTTCAACGGCAACACCGGCGAGCTGCTCGTGCTGCGGGAAGACATCGGCAGGCACAACGCGGTCGACAAGGTCATCGGTTGGGCGCTCATGCAGGATATCCTGCCCGCGCGGTCATGCGTGCTTATGGTTTCTTCGCGAGCAAGCTTCGAGATCACGCAGAAGGCAATCATGGCGGGTGTTCCGATGCTGGCAGCGGTATCTGCCGCGTCATCTTTGGCGGTGGATCTCGCTCGTGAGGCAGGTCTCACCCTGGTCGGCTTCTTGCGCGGCGACACAATGGTCGCTTATTCTGCGCCCGAACGCGTCACGAATGATGGTGCCGGGACCTGCGAGGCACCAGATGCCGATACGATCTTGATACCCGAGAAACAGCTCGCCACCGTGGGCTCCAAGAAAGCAGAACAGTCATTACGCCGAAGGCACCCAAGGAAGACTTCTCGGACGCGAACATCGAGGTCTCAAAACCGAAAGAGTTTGCGGCTGGTCTTGGCGGGGTGATTCACGCTATGGAGCCCGCGATCGCTGAAATGGGAATCGCCCGCACCGCAAAGCTCATGCTGAAGCTGAACCAGAAAGACGGCTTCGACTGTATGAGCTGTGCCTGGCCAGACCCCGGGCACCGCAAGCTTGCCGAGTTCTGCGAGAACGGTGCGAAGGCTGTGACGTGGGAGGCCACGCAGCTGAAGCTCTCGCGTGACTTCTGGCGTGAGAATTCGCTCACCTCACTCGAAGACAAGACCGAGTATTGGCTCGGCAAACAGGGGCGCATTGTGGAGCCGATGTATCGTGCTCGCGGCTCTGATCACTACGAACCGGTGAGCTGGGATGGGGCATACGGCATCGTCGCAGATCACCTGAACGCCTTGGATGACCCGAACGAGGCTGCGTTCTACACGAGCGGTCGCGCCTCGAACGAGGCCGCCTTCATGTACCAGCTGTTTGCCCGCGCGCTCGGTACGAACAACCTGCCAGACTGCTCGAATATGTGCCACGAGTCGACGGGCACGGCGATGCTGCACACCGTTGGTATCGGTAAGTTAACGATCGCCTATGACGATTTTGAGAAGAGCGACCTCATCATCATCCTTGGGCAGAATCCGGTTACCAACCACCCGCGCATGCTTACGGCGCTGCAGGAGGCCAAGAAGAAAGGGGCTCGCATTGTCGCTGTGAACCCGATGCCTGAGGCGGGCCTGCTCGGTTACAAGGACCCGCAGCAGGTTCGTGGGTACGTGGGCAAGGCCATCAAGATTGCTGATCAGTTCATGAAGATTCGCCTCGGTGGCGATATGGCGCTGCTGCAGGCGGTCGCAAAGCGAGTATTTGAAGCCGAGGATCGCGCGCCTGGCACCGTGCTCGATCACAACTTCATCGAGCGCTACTGTGATGGTTTCGAGGCCTACCGCGACCACATCGCACACGTCGATGAGCGTGAGGTTGAACAGGCAACGGCATTGTCGAGCGCGGAGATCGACGAACTTGCTGATCGATACATCAATTCGAATCGCGTGATCATTACGTGGGCAATGGGAATTACTCAGCACCGGCGCGCTGTCGACACGATCAAAGAGATCATGAACCTGCTGTTCTGCGCGGCAATATCGGGTCGCCCAGGAGCCGGGGCTTCGCCGATCCGCGGTCACTCGAACGTGCAGGGTGACCGCACTTGGATGGGCGTCTGGGAACAGATGCCGGATTCCATTTCTGGACGCGCTCGGGAAAGAATTAAACTCTGACCCGCCGCGCGACCATGGCGTCGACTTTGTTCAGGGGTATTGGGGCCCTCGACGAGGGCAAGATCAAGGTGTGGGTTGGCCTCGGCGGTAACCTGCTCGGTGCGATTTCTGACACCAACCTCGCCGAGTCGGCGATGCGTAAGACCAAGCTCAGCGTCCAGCTTTCAACGAAGCTCAATCGTTCGCACGTCGTAAACGGGGGCAGGGACAGGCGCTGATCCTGCCGGCGCTCGGTCGTACCGAAGTCGACATGCAGGCGAGCGGTCCACAGTATGTGACCGTCGTAGACTTGGTCTGCGCGGTGCACGCCTCGCACGGGCAGATCAAGCCGACCTCAGACGAGTGCGATCAGAAACTGCGATTGTGGCGGCATTGCGCACGCGACGCTGGGTAGCCGGTACGGCATCGACTGGCTCGCGATGGTTGACAACTACGACGTGGTTCGCGATCATATCTCGCGCGTTGTGCCAGGCTGCGAGTTGTACAACGAGAAGACCCGCCGCAAGGAGGGGTTCATTTTGCCGAACGGACCGCG
>JAUCCH010000053.1:0-5418 GCA_034676385.1 Leucobacter sp. | reverse complement strand
CTGTGCGTAAAGTCGAGACGCAGGTAACCTGCTTTGTTATAAGAACCGGATTGGTGCGCGTTCGAACCGAGCACTTGGCGCAGCGCGGCATGCACGATGTGCGTGCCCGAGTGAGCTTGTGTAGCGCCGAGTCGGTAATCTGCGTCCACTCAGTTTCAGCTCGCGCGTCGACGGAGACGGTACCGATGTTCACCTTTACGGTGTGGACGATGAGACCCGGTACCGGCTTCTGCACGTCGAGAACCTCAGCTTCAAAGCCGTCGCCAACGATCACGCCCAGGTCGCTATCCTGCCCACCTGACTCAGCCCATAGGGAGGTTTCAGCGAGCACGAGCTCGGCGATCTGGCCTTCGCTTGCTGCGGGAGCAGGGATACCGTCGACCACGATCCCAAGCACGCGAGTCTCGTGGTTGAGTTCCTCGTAGCCGACAAATGCCGTTTCTCCGAGACCGCGCATCTCCTTGTAGACCGAGAGGTCAGCGCGCTGACCCTTTTTTGCTTTCGCGTCAGCCTTCGCACGATCACGCTGCTCCTGCATGAGCGCAGTGAACACCTCTCGATCGACACTGACTCCAGCTTCTTCCGCAACTTCGAGAGTCAACTCGATGGGAAAACCATACGTATCGTGCAGCAGGAAGGCAGTGTCGCCTGGGAGAGCCGCCCCCTTCTGCTTTGCAGCATCAACCGCACCGTCGAGAATCTGTGTACCCGAGTTGAGAGTACGTAGAAATGTCTTTTCTTCTGCGTAGGCGGCACGGGAGATGAAAGTCGAAGCCACTCTCGACCTCGGGGTAGGCACCCTTCATCGCATCCCGCGATGCCGGGGACAACAAAGTCTCGAACGTCGGCCCTTCAACACCCAATAGGCGCATCGAGCGCACCACACGGCGAAGCAGACGACGCAAGATGTAACCACGCCCTCTCGTTCGAGGGGGTCACACCGTCTGCGATGAGCATGAGGCTGCTGCGCACGTGGTCTGCGATGACGCGCATTCTTATGTCATCATCATGGTTCTCACCGTAAGTCTTGCCCGCGAGCAGTGCTGCGGCATCGAGCACAGGTCGAACCTGGTCGATCTCGTACATGTTCTCAACACCCTGCTTGATAAAAGCTACGCGCTCGAGCCCCATGCCGGTGTCAATGTTCTGCTTCGGGAGCGGGCCCACGATGTCAAATTCAAGCTTCGACTTCACGTTCGTGATCTGGTACTGCATGAACACTAGGTTCCAGATCTCCACATAGCGGTCATCGTCGGTCGCTGGGCCACCGTCTATTCCGTAGTCAGGGCCACGGTCAAAGAAAATTTCGCTGCACGGGCCAGCTGGGCCGGGCTGCCCCGTGGACCAGTAGTTCGTATCCTTGCCGAGGCGCTGAATGCGATCCTCGGGAAGACCAGCTATCTCGCGCCAAAATTCAAAAGCCTCGTCGTCATCTTCGTAGACGGTAACCCAAAGGTCCTTCGCTTCGAAACCGAGGCCGCCGTCGACCTCCGGAGTCGTCAGAAGCTCCCAGGCGAACCGGATGGCGCCCTCTTTAAAGTAGTCACCAAACGAAAAATTACCGCACATCTGAAAGAACGTGCCGTGCCGCGGGGTCTTACCGACCTCTTCAATATCATTCGTACGAATGCACTTCTGCACACTCGTCGCCCGGTTGTAAGGCGCTGGCACGAGTCCGGAAAGGTACGGAACGAACGGAACCATTCCCGCAACCGTAAACATAAGGCTCGGATCATCACTGACAAGCGATGCCGAAGGCACAACCGTGTGGCCGCGCTGCTCAAAGAAGTCAAGCCAGCGCTGGCGAATTTCTGCGGTCTGCATGCTTATTTCTTAGCCTCCAGCTTGGCAAGACGGCGCTCGACATCATCGAGCGCTCCTGAGAACTCATCTTCCGCAACCCGATATCCCTCTGCAAGGGCATCACTGAACTCACGCGCACCGCGGTTCACCTGGTCGAAGAATCGACGCCCACCGGGCGTCTGGTTAACGAAGTGCGCGCCAACGAAGCCGAGTGCGACCCCGACTACGAGCCATGACAATCTGCGCATGCTTTTCTCCAGTTCTCTAGACTCGCCAAGTCTAGCGTTCGACAGTTACCGCAAAGAGAAAGAGCGCCGGATCCCTTACGGAAACCGACGCTCTTTCTTGAAAGCTATGAGCTAATCGCCCTACTTAGCGAGCCGCGTAGTACTCAACGACCAACTGCACGTCACAGGTCACGGGGACCTCTGCGCGCTTCGGGCGAGCCAGCAGGCGTGCCTGCAGCTTGTCGAGCTCGACCTCGAGGTAGCCAGGAACCGGGGGAAGTACCTCTGCGTGGCCGCCTGCGGCAGCAACCTGGAACTGCTCGGTGCCTTCGGACTTTGCCTTCACGTGGATCTGCTGACCCGGCTTGACGCGGAACGAGGGGCGGTCGACGATCTTGCCGTCAACGAGAATGTGGCGGTGCACAACCATCTGGCGAGCCTGCGCAGTGGTGCGGGCGAAGCCTGCACGCAGCACGAGTGCGTCAAGACGCATCTCGAGCAGCTCGACCAGGTTCTCACCGGTCAAGCCGTCCTGGCGACGGGCTTCCTTGAACGCGATAACGAGCTGCTTCTCACGGATGCCGTACTGGGCGCGAAGACGCTGCTTCTCGCGCAGACGAACCGCGTAGTCGCTGTCGCTCTTACGCTTGGTGCGACCGTGCTGGCCGGGGCCGTAGGGGCGCTTCTCCATGTAGCGAGCGGCCTTCGGGGTGAGCGGGATGCCCAGGGCGCGCGACTGGCGGACCTTGGCACGGGTGCGAGTGGTTTTCGACACGCTGTGTCCTTTCGTGTTTCTGTATTGTCTCGGACGAGGATCTTCAGCGCGAACGCGCTTCCTGCCCGATGTTCTCTCGGCCATACCGAGTCCGCACTGATTGCACAGCGCACGCGACTCGGCGCACCAGAACTCGGCGAGGAACCGTGCTCCGGTAAGGGAACGACCATTGCAGAAACCCGGCTACAGGGCGACTGCCATGTGCTCTCCGCTTGCAGCCCGCAGCGGATTGCCATGTTGGCCAGCGTCTACTCTACCACGCCTCGGTCGGCTCCCCACGCGCCCGAGCACACAGGCCGGTTACTTTGCACGACGCGCAAATGCCGCAAGCACGACCGCGAACGCCGCACTCCCCATCACCGCAGCGAGTGCATACGGAAGCAATCTTTCCCAGTAAAAGACGTAGGTAGCGATCTCCCAGATCCCACTTGGAGCAGCGGCACTCCCCTGCATAATCCATAGCCCCAGAAGGAATACGGAGGGAAAACACACGGTTACCTGCAGCATGGCCGCTGGCCCAAGTGCGGCGATCAAGTTGCGGTCTCGCACCACCAACCGGGTTGTATCTGTCGAGAAACCCGCAGAGACCCGCACGAATGCAAGCGCCGTAATTGCAGCCGCGATCAACCCTCCAGGCACCAAAAAGGAGACCCAAAATCCGACTGTGCAGGGAAGCATGACACCGAATACCGTGGCGTTGCAAGAGAACATACCCTCACCGGTGACTGCGTAGACGGCCCTACCCAGCGCCCAATCACCTGCTGCCGCAAGCGCTGCCACCAGGATCGACACAAGTGCCAAAGCCGCGAAGAGCTGAAGCTCATTCGGCCAGCGAAGCACCGGTCGGGCCTCAAGGCCACGAGTGATTCTCCGAATCTTTTCCAACCGCTCACTGACTACGCGCTCGTTGCCGTGTTCGCTCGGTTCGTAATACACGCGGTCGATGAGCTCGTCTGGAAGGTGCTGCTGTCGCACTACGCCGCGAGGATCGCTGTGCGGATACTTGTATCCCTTACCGTGGCCGAGGCTCTTTG
Source organism: Leucobacter sp. (assembly GCA_034676385.1). GTDB lineage: Bacteria > Actinomycetota > Actinomycetes > Actinomycetales > Microbacteriaceae > Leucobacter. The sequence continues at coordinate 1,579 of JAUCCH010000053.1, read as the reverse complement.
CTCCCGGGTAGTGGGCATCGCGCAATGGGGGCGGTACCCGGCCAAACTTTCCGGCACGCACATCGGAGATTGCACTATCGATCGCTGCAATCACCGCGTTTGATTTGGGGGCTGTCGCAAGATAGATCGTTGCTTCCGCGAGCGGAATGCGTGCTTCCGGCAATCCGATTAACTGGGTAGCTTGCGCCGCAGCAACCGCAATCGGGAGTGCTTGTGGGTCAGCCATACCAATATCTTCAGCTGCGTGCACCATGAGTCGTCGGGCAATAAATCGAGGATCCTCGCCAGCTTCGATCATGCGAGCCAGGTAGTGAATTGCTGCGTCAGGGTCGCTGCCACGAATTGACTTAATAAATGCGCTAATCACGTCATAGTGCTCATCGCCATTACGGTCATACCGTAATAGCGCACGATCAATTGAGGCAGAGACGACCTCTGCGGTGATGACCGGCACTGTTGTAGTCTCAGTTGTGGTCTCTGCAGCATCACCCTCATTGTTGGGAGCGTCTGACTCTGTTGCGCTCTGAGCGGCTTCTTCTAATACCGTCGCGTTCATTGCCGATGCCGCTGCCGCCTCGAGACCGGTCAGTGCGCGCCTCGCATCGCCAGAAGCCAACTGCACAAGCGCTGCGAGTGCTTCATCGCTCAGCTCAACGGCCGCGCCATAGCCTCGCGGATCTTCGACAGCACGCCTCAGCAAGATCGCGAGATCACTGTCTTCAAGGGGCTGCAAAGTAAGCAGCAAAGATCGTGAGAGTAACGGGCTAATCACGGAGAACGATGGGTTTTCAGTAGTGGCCGCCACGAGCGTGACCCAGCCGTTTTCGACACCAGGCAAAAGCGCATCCTGCTGAGCCTTCGTGAACCGGTGGATCTCGTCGAGGAACAGCACCGTCGACACACCGTAAAGGTCGCGGTCGTTGAGGGCGCGTTCCATCACGGTACGTACATCTTTTATGCCAGCGGTGACTGCGGAGAGCTCGACAAAGCGCCGCCCAGCTTGATGAGGCAATCGCCTGCGCAAGAGTTGTTTTGCCCGTGCCCGGCGGCCCCCAGAGAATGAGTGATACTGCACCTGAGGAACCATTGCCTGCTTCGGCGAGCACACGTAGCGGCGATCCGCTTCGGAGCAGGTGTTGTTGTCCAACGACTTCGTCGAGAGTTCGAGGCCGCGTACGTACCGCCAGTGGGGCGGTCGCCGACGCAGCTTGAATCTTCACAGTTCGATGTTACCGGTGAGCCCCGACAATCAGCTCCGGAGGGAGCTAGAGTAGAGAGCGCATTGCACGGTCGACATAGTGTCGGCATCTCTATGAACGAACAGGTGAGCACGGTGAGCAAACCCACAAATGAACAGCCTTGGGGCCAAGTAGACGAAACCCGCACAGTCTTTGTGCGCGAGGGCGACTCAGAGCGAGAGGGTTGGCCAGTTTCCAGATGGTACCGCTGAAGAAGCAATCGCTTACTACGAGCGTAAGTTTGCTGATCTTGCTGGTGCTGTCACGCTACTTGAGGCGCGGATCACCCGCGGTACTGCCGGCAATGATGTTGCAGATATCATCGCCAAGCTTCAGCAGCA
>JAUCCH010000052.1:0-31853 GCA_034676385.1 Leucobacter sp. | reverse complement strand
CTCACCACCGAACGCTCCTACGCCAAACGAAGGCTCCAAAGATGGCTTCTGGGACTCCCCAACCGGCAAGAAGTGGTGGTACACCCACGACCGGCTCAGAAAGGCCTACAACCTGCTTACCGAACTCCAACGCCAAGAACACCTCTTCACCTATTTACAAGCGGGCGGCCCCAAGACCACATCCAGACTCGAGGGCGGCATCAACGCAATGATCAAGCAGGCGCTACGCCTGCACCGAGGCATGACCATCGAGCACCAAAAGCGGGCCGCGGAATGGGTACTTATGGAACGGGCCGGCCTACTTCGACACCGCAGGCACCAGATGCCCGCCGCCAAGGCGATCACACCGCAAGAAGCAGCGCCCACGCTTCACCGAACCCGACCCAGGCCCGGTACTCTACGACACCGGCCTCAGCGCTAAAGAAGGCCTCTGGCTACCAGACCGGCTGGGGCGGCAGAGGGCATGAACACGCCCAACACTATCCACACGTTTTGGCCGGTAACCCGCCTTTATTGCCGATAAGCCCATTATCGTGAATCCCACTGCGTAGCGCACGATCTACAACGTACGGCCTCAACGACCTTTCTCGCGGGAGAAGGGTGTAACCACGCTGCTCATGTCTGCATGCGCGCCAGAGGCGCCTCCTGCACCTCTCACGGACCCCGTTGAGGGTTGTGGCAGCGACGAATACTTCCACTGCGCTCACGCCGACCTCGCGGGAGGTTTGCAGATGCGGAGCCTCGCAAGCTTGAGCTAAAACGCAAGAGGCAGGATCATAATGATCCTGCCTCTTGCCGTTCACGTGCGCGGAGGGGGACTTGAACCCCCACGCCCTAATACGGGCACTAGCACCTCAAGCTAGCGCGTCTGCCATTCCGCCACCCGCGCGAACCATCCACCTGAACTTTCCGGCGAACAGAGAATAAACTAGCACGGATCTGGACGCCATACGAATCGAGGCAGTTTAGACACGCCGACACTCGCATTTCTGGGGGAGCAGGCGTAGCCTGAAGCCAGGGTTCGCACTCGCGAAACCGTTGAATTCCAATGGAGGATGACGACATGAATGAGCAACAGCATTCGCCAGGACCTGATCACGTTTCTGACCCAGCTCATATCCCGGGGGACGGGTGGGTAGACGAAGGTGGAGCTTCGCACCTTGGACCAGCCACGCATCTGACCCGTGACCATGGAGAAGCCGATCCCGAAGAACCTGCAGAGGGTGCGCTCGAAGAGTAGACCGCTCTGAGAGTGAGAATGTCGGCGCTCCTCGCTACTGTGGAGCTATGACAGATCAACTCTCCGAGACTGCACGGATCGCGCGAGATCTTATTCGTTTCGATACTTCGAACCGTGGCCAGGGTGACGCGAACCCCGAAGCGGAAGCCGCGGAGTATGTTGCGAGATACCTCGAAGGTTTGGGTCTTACTCCGATCACCATCGAGTCAGCTCCAGGAAGGGCAAGCGTCATCGCGCGCGTGCCCGGTAGCGATTCTTCGCTGCCAGCGCTCGTGCTGCATGGTCATCTCGATGTGGTGCCCGCAGATCCCGCGAACTGGAGTGTCGATCCCTTTGCTGGTGTGGTGAAGGACGGCATGCTCTGGGGTCGAGGTGCCGTCGATATGAAAGACATGTGCGCCATGATGCTCACCGCCATCGGTGAGATCATTCGCAGCGGAGGGCTTCCACGACGTGAGGTGATCCTCGCCTTCTTCGCAGATGAAGAAAACGGTGGAGTGTATGGCTCACACTATTTGGTGTCCAACCATTCGGAACTCTTTTCAGGTGCGGAAACAGCAATTAGTGAGGTTGGTGGGTATTCGATCGAACTGAATGGCTCGCGGGCTTACCTTATCCAGACCGGAGAAAAAGCGCTCGACTGGATAAAGCTACGGGCGCGGGGCACAGCAGCGCACGGTTCTCGCGTCTGGTCGGACAACGCAGTTACTCGCCTGGCAGAGGCGGTTGCAGCGCTTGGTCGGCACGAATGGCCACTCGCGCTCTGTGACACCACTCGAAGACTCATCTCTGGAGATCGCGAAGATCTATGGTGAAGACCCAAAAACCGTGGACGCGGAACAAATCATTTTGCGTACTGGTGCTGCGGGTGGGTTCATTCAAGCAAGTCTGAGAAACACCAGTAACCCGACTGTGCTCAAAGCCGGCTATAAGCACAACGTCATTCCCGACACCGCAGAAGCTCTCATAGATGTGCGTTCCCTTCCGGGTGATCAACAGGGCATCCTGGCTGAAGTGCAGCGTATCGTCGGGGAAGACATTGAGATCGAGATCGTTCACAGCGATATTGGCCTTGAAGTGCCTTTTCAAGGTGAAGCCGTCAACGCAATGATTGCAAGCCTTCGCGCACATGACCCCGATGCGAAGGTACTGCCTTATTACCTACTTTCTGGCGGCACTGACAACAAAGCACTCAGCCGCTTAGGAATCACTGGATACGGCTTTGTGCCACTGCGGCTTCCGGCAGAATTAGATTTCCCGGGAATGTTTCACGGGGTCGACGAGCGAGTGCCAATCGAAGCGTTAGATTTCGGCCATCGCGTACTCGTCGACCTACTGCGGCGGTACTAAGCATCGCGGTGCACACGTTAGTCTTGACGATGGTTCGAGATCAGGGCAGTTTTCGCACCAACGAACGAGCTGTCCGCTAGCGTGCGGGAAGCAGACGGAGGAAATACAGTAAATGGGCATCTTTGAAGCCATTCTGCTCGGCATCATTCAGGGACTGACCGAGTTTCTACCCGTCTCTTCGAGTGCGCACCTACGCATTGCGAGTGAACTGATGGGGATTGGTGACGCTGGCGCGGCGTTTACCGCAATCACGCAGCTCGGTACAGAAACCGCCGTCGTCGTCTTCTTCTGGCGAGATATCGTACGTATTATTGGCCGTTGGTTTAGGTCACTTTCCGGCAGCGTACCGAGACGCGACCCTGATGCTTTGCTTGGGTGGTGGATAATTCTTGGCAGCGTACCGATCGTGATCGGTGGGCTGCTCTTCGAGGATGCTATCGATCACACGCTCCGTTCGCTCTGGTTTGTTGCGATCGCACTGATCGTTTTTGGGCTTCTGCTCGGTTGGGCGGACAGGGTTGGCAAGCAGGAACTCGAGCTGAAGCAGATGGGGTGGAAGCACGCACTTGTGTACGGTTTCGCCCAGGCAATGGCGCTAATTCCCGGCGTCTCCCGTTCCGGGGGAACAATTACTGCCGGCCGGCTCATGGGCTACACGCGTGAGCAGGCTGCACGATACTCGTTCCTTCTCGCAATCCCGGCGGTCTTTGGTTCGGGTGGGTACAAGCTAGTAAAGGCAATCGGCGACCCAAGCAGCACTCCGATGGCCGAGACTCTCGTGGCTACTGCCGTGGCTTTCGTCATCGCACTTTTGGTAATTGGCCTCTTCATGAAATACATATCTAAAGGGAGTTTCATGCCTTTCGTGGTGTACCGGGTTGCCCTGCGCACAGTGATCCTCGTGTTGCTTGCAACAGGTGTACTTGATGCCAACAGCGCACCTGCTGCTGCGGTGGTTGGGGGAGCACAGTGAGAACCTGGACTGCCCCACAGCTCCCTGAGCTTCCTGGCACTGGCCCGCGGCCGAGGCTATTCAATACCGCGACGGGCCGTATTGAGCACCCACCGCTTTCAGACGAGCGCGCCACGCTTTATGTGTGCGGCATAACCCCATACGATGCAACGCACCTGGGCCACGCTGCTACCTACCTGGCCTTTGACCTCATGCAAAGGGCCTGGCGCGATTCAGGCGTGGAAACGGTCTATGCGCAGAACATTACCGATATCGACGACCCATTGCTGGAGCGGGCAGCGGCAACCGGCGTAGATTGGAAGCACCTCGCCGACGAACAGATTTCCCTGTTCCGCAGCAACATGCATCGGCTTTGCATGACTCCGCCTGCCCACTATTTGGCCGTGACTGAGCGCATCGATGAAATTGCAGACGCGGTTGCGCGCCTGCGCGATCTTGGGCTTGCGTACCCGGTGGCAACGGAAGACTCAGAAGGAGAAGACCTCTACTTTGATGTGAACGGAGCCGAGCGCATCACTGAGTGGCGACTCGGTGACGTGGCTCCATACGGCCAGGCACTCATGCTTGAGTTGAGCGCAGAGCGCGGGGGGAAACCCTGGTCGGGCGGGCAAGCGTAACCCGATAGATCCGCTACTTTGGCGTGCTGCACGCGCTGGTGAACCCAGCTGGGAGTCCGTGGTGGGCGAAGGGCGGCCTGGCTGGCATATCGAGTGTTCAGTGATCGCAACTGGTGCGCTCGGCAACGCATTCACGGTGCAGGGCGGTGGGAGTGACCTGATCTTCCCCCATCATGAGTTCACTGCAGCACACGCGACGGCTCTCTCCGGCACTCCTCTTGCGCATGCCTACTGCCACGTTGGCCTGATTTCTTATCAAGGGCACAAGATGTCGAAGTCACTCGGCAATCTGGTCTTGGTATCACAATTGCTCGAAGAGGGTGCGGATCCCTCGGCGATTCGTCTGGGTGTGTTTGCGCATCACTACCGCTCCGAGTGGGAATGGTTTGACGAAGATCTGGACACCGCGCATCGGCGCCTCACCGCTTGGCGAGAAGGCATCGCACGCCACACCGATAACCCGCTCGACTCGACCGAGGTGCTTTCTCAACTGCGAATGGCGCTTGCGAACGACCTAGACACACCCGTCATGCTCGCCACGCTCGATGCTGCACTCGACCGTGGAGTCGACGATCCAACGCTAATTGCGGAAGCGTCACTCGCTTTGCTCGGTGTCCGGCTTTTGCCTGACACCGAAACTGAGCAATAGGGCGCTAGATCTGGTAGTCGCTGCCCTGCGCTGGGTAAATACTAATGATCGGCGTCGGGATCGATGTTGAGGTACTTCTCAAACTCATGGGCAATTGCTTCACCCGTGGTTTCCGGCGCCGAAGCGGCATCTCGTGCTGCTTCGAGGGTACGAATGTAGTTCGACATTTCTTCGTCGCCGGCCGCGACGCGATCGATGTTCGCTTCCCACTCAGTGGCCTCCTCAAGCAGGTTCCCTCGCGGAATGACCACGTCGAGCAACTCTTCAAGTTTGTCGAGGATCGCGAGGGTCGCCTTTGGCGAGGGTGCGCTGTGCACATAGTGAGGAACCTGCGCCCACAGTGACAAAGATGGGACCCCTGCCTCAGCCAGCGCCAGATCGAGCACTGTGGTGATGCCTGCGGGACCCTCATAGTCGCTGCGTTCAGCCCCCATACGCGCACGAAGCTCAGCGTTATCGCTGCTCAAACTCGTAACAATTGGCCTTGAATGGGGAGAATCTGAAAAGAGTGACCCGATGATAATGACGGTGTCGATCTGCCAGACATCAACCAAATCTACGATCTCGTCAGCGAAAGCGCTCCAATCACGAGATGGCTCAACTCCAGCTAGAAAAAAGATATCGGTGACGGGGGTCCCGTCTATTCGGCGGATAGTTTCGGTCTTCGGCTCATCCGATCGGCCCGGGCGGTGCACTGTGCCATAGAGTCGGGTTTCCGGCCACTCGAGCACACGCTTGCCCTGATCGTCAAAACTGACTTTGGGACGATGCACCTGAAAATCGACGAACCCATCAGAGCCGATTGCGTGGAGCACCTCTGCGTCCGTCAGCGCACCGAGGTGCTGCAATACTGTGGTGGTCGCAGCGCCCGCATCGCTCCATCCCTCGAACGCGGCAATGAGAACGCGTTCGAATAGTGGCTGGCCAGCTGTTTCGTTCATTCTCTAAGGATACTGGGCACTTCTGTGAACGCTGGGCCTCAGGCTCTGCCGAGTAGACTTTGCACGATGACTTCTGACACCTTGGCCGCGGTCCTCTGGGACATGGACGGCACACTCATTGATTCCGAACCACTTTGGCTCAAGACTGAACTCGAAATGCTCGATCGGTATGGACTCAAAGAAGATGAGCGAAGAGACCCACAAACGGATGATTGGTTCGGGCCTTTGGGACGCTGCGAATCACTTCAGAGACCTTGGCGTACCGTTGAGCGCTGATGAGATTGTCGCCGAATGGGTCGTAGGGGTTTCGCGCGGGCTTACCGAAAGCGAGCCTGAATGGCGACCTGGCTCACGAGAGCTCCTTGAGTCGCTACGCGAATCCGGTGTGCCGTGCGCACTTGTCACAATGTCGGTTCGCTCGCTCGCGGAAGCGGTTTCCGCAATGCTTCCCGAGGGATCATTTCAGGCAATCATCGCCGGAGATGAAGTCGCATTCGAGAAGCCCCACCCGGATCCTTACCTTCGTGGGGCCGCGGCCCTCGGTGTGCCCATTGAAAACTGTGTTGCACTTGAAGACTCTCCGACGGGATTAAAGTCTGCACACGCTTCAGGCTGTGGCAATCGGTATCCCGCACATGGTTCCGCTGGATCGATCGCCCGCTCATGAACTACTCGCGAGTTTGGAAGGGCATGACGCCTCTTCAATCGGGCAACTGTTCCACAATCATCGGGTGGATGCCCCGCAAATTTTAGATGCCCTTGACATTGAGGAGGCCGCACTGTGACTGCGACCAATCAGCCCGCGCCGGTCGACACACCTACTGAGGGATTCACTCCCCAACTTAGCGGGCCATTCACCTACGGAGATCGGGTGAAACTCACCGGCCCTAAAGGTAGGTTAAACACGATCACGCTACTACCCGATGCTGAGTTTCACAGTCACCGCGGAATGATCAAACACGATGACCTCGTGGGCTTGCCAGATGGCTCCGTGGTAGCAAATAGCAGTGGTGAAGAATACTTAGTTCTTCGACCACTGCTCAGCGATTTTGTCATGTCCATGCCTCGAGGTGCCGCCATCGTGTATCCGAAGGATGCTGCACAGATCCTGTCACTTGCTGACGTCTTCCCGGGTGCTCGCGTCGTTGAAGCTGGTGTCGGTTCTGGCGCACTGTCTCTTCACCTGCTCCGGGCGGTGGGGGAGTCGGGGGAACTCTTCTCGTTCGAACGCCGGGAAGAATTTGCTGATATCGCCACATCAAATGCCGCGGCGTTTAGTGGTTCTGTTCCTGCGAACTGGTCGGTGACTGTTGGCGACTTGCAGGATGCCTTGCCCGAAAAGTGCGAGGCAGGCACAGTGGATCGTGTCGTGCTCGATATGCTCGCGCCCTGGGAGTGCGTGGGCACCGTAGCCGAAGCCTTGAAGCCCGGCGGTGTGCTCATTTGTTATGTAGCAACGGTCACGCAACTTTCGCGAGTTGCCGAAGAAATTCGCCGTTCAGGAGTGTTCACCCATCCTGAAGCAAACGAGACGCTGGTGCGTGGATGGCACGTTGAAGGCTTGGCCGTTCGCCCAGACCATCGTATGGTCGCGCACACAGGATTCTTGATTACGGCACGTCGATTGGCTCCCGGGGCTCAACTCCCACAGCTCAAGCGTCGAGCCTCGAAAGGTGAGTTCAGCGATGAAGACGTCGCAGCCTGGACCCCCGACCTCGTAGACGAGGGTGCTGGCGAGTGGAGTGAAGAGTCGATCGGCCAGCGCGCAAAGAGCGACAAAATCCTTCGTAAAAAGGTTCGCCAGGCGCAACAATTTGCCCGGGAGCGTGGCGCGAGCGAAGAAGCCTGATTCGCCTCAGCTAAGCTAGTTAAGTTGTCGCATTCTTCGAGAGGTTGCCATGCGCCGTCGTATTTTCCCCCTAGCCGCTGCCACCGCGGTGATCGCTGCTGCGCTCACCGGTTGTTCTACGGTGGATCCGGCTGATACTTGTGAGGCCCTGCTTGCTCCGGGCGCGTTGAGCGATAGCGTGCGGGTGAGTGGTGACACCGCAGATTCCCTGAGCGTAACAATCGCCGACGGCGCGGAGGCACTGGGCACACAGCGAAGCATTATCCCTTCTGCCTCGATTGGTGCAGGGCAGTTCGGTGAAATCGTTGAAGTGGGCTCCATCTTTGAGGCAAACCTTGCCTATGTGAACGCAACCACGGGTGAGGTACTTCAGGTTTCGCCCGGTTTTGGTACCGGTCAGGGCCAGCTATTCCTGGCAGACCCAGAAACTGACACTATTTTTGCCGGTGTCGTGTGCTCCACCGTTGGCGATACTGTGGTTATTGCTTACTCTCCTGAGGAGAGCATGTCGATGGGTGTTGACGGTCAGCTGGTTGTACTGGCAGAAATGACCGGCGTAGCTGCACCTCGCGCGACCGGAGCTTCTCGGGCACTACCTTCCGGCTTCCCAGCAGTAACCAATGACGAGAACGGTCGACCGGGACTCGTATTGCCACCTCAGCAGGCGCCGAGCTCTGTAAAGAGCGCACTTCGCATCCAGGGCACCGGCGAGAAAGTAACGGCTGAGCAGAGCATCATCGGAAACGTGTTGACCGTCGGCTGGGATGGCAAACAGATCAAGAACTCCTGGGACGAGGGTCCTCAGGGTTTTGGTACTGAGAATGACATCGAACAGTCGGGTATGACATTCCGGACGGCGCTCACCGGGTATCCGGTTGGATCGCAGGTGGTCGTCATCGAACCAGGTGATGGTGCCCCGCGCGTGAGTGTGATCGATATTCTCGCAGTCGCCTAGGCGATAGTGATGGCTAGCGCTTCACCAGTCAGGCGTGTGCCGAGCGAGGAGCGTGTGTTCAGTCTGGTGCTCGCACTCGTGGCGAGCCCGCAGGGACTCACAAAGTCCGAACTGCTCTCAAGCGTGTATGGCTATGCAGAGCGCTATGATCCTGCCCGCCCAGACCCGAAGATTGAACGACAGTTTGAGCGCGACAAGGTTCAGGTAAGACAGCTCGGCATACCTATTGAGACTCTCGATTCGCCCCTTGAGCCTGGAAACAATCAGCTCACACGTTATCGAATTTCAAAGGATCGGCTTCAGCTCCCCGAGGACATCCGCTTTACGTCTCAAGAGTTGATGCTCCTGAAGCTAGCCTCCCTGGCCTGGAGTGACGGAAGCTTGGACGCGGAATCCCGTTGGGCAACAATGAAGCTCACGTCCCTTGGAGTCAAGCTTGATGTCAGGTATCTAGGAATATCTCCGAAGATCGGGATTCTTGAGCCTGCTGCGCCTGCGCTCCAATCGGCAATCGACGAGGGACGCATCGTTCGTTTCGATTACCAGCTGCCCGACCGTGTCAACCCGCTCGAGCGTAGAATTGCACCACTTCGGCTGCACCGCGCGGAAGGGCGTTGGCACCTGATTGCTTACGACATTGAACGCGAGGCATACCGGGTATTTCTTCTCTCGAGGATCGCTTCCGCCGTCCGCATTGAATCCGCCAGTTACGACCAGTCACTATTCTCCGGTGTAGAAGGTGAGCTCAACAGTCTCCTCGCACTCAGTGAAACTCAGCGCGCCTCTGTTGCAGTGGTTCGAGGGTCTGCTGCTGAGGCTCGACTCGAAGCAAGAGGTCTGGCAAGCCATCAAACAGGTGCGCACGACGAGCCATCTGTGATCGATATTGGTACTCTTGATTTTCGTGCGCTCGCAACGGAACTCGCTGGATACGGTGACGATGTGCAGGTGCTCGCGCCAGTGCAGCTGCGCTCGGATGTGGCCCGGATCCTCGAATTAATTCGGACGCAGCACACGGATGGTGAGCATGAATAGAAAATTTACCACTCCTGATCGTGTGATGCTGCTGATGTCGTTGGTGCCGTACCTCAAAGAAAACGGACCCACCCCAGTCGTTGATCTCGCACAGATGTTCGCGATTGATCCGGAGATTCTGCGCCAACTCATCCGCTTTCTCGGCGTCGCTGGAATACCGGGTGAAACTCAGACATACCAGCACGAGGACCTATTTGATATCGACTGGGAGGCTCTCGAGCAGCATGACCTGGTCAGCCTGACTCAAACCGTTGCGGTCGACGACACACCACGCTTCTCCTCGGTAGAGACTGCTGCGCTGACCGCCGGCCTGCACGCACTGGTGCCGATGCTCCCCGAGGATCTTCGTATTGTTGCACTGAACACGGCAGAAAAGTTGGCTCGGGTACAGCCGGTCATCAATAGAAATCGCCCTGTTTCGGTCAGTGAGGATGCGGTACAGGTTCGGGCTACAGAGATCACATCTGCAATCGCGGGGCAGAAGCGGCTCGAATTCGAGTATCGAGACGAGACTGGGGTGCTCACGCACAGAACAGTGGAGCCGCTCCTACTCAGCCAGTCGAGTGGCACCTGGTACCTTCGTGCATATTGCCTCGATCGTGAGGCTCAGCGTACCTTCATGGTCGACCGAATTCGCGGGCCAAGAGTACTAGAGCACTCTGCCACGCAGGTGAAAATCAGCACGACTGATCCTGGGGTGGGTGTTGCTGGCACTCAGCTCACGGCGAGGCTTCGTCTGAGCCGATCAGCACTGCAGCGTGTAGCCGATTTCGTTCCGAGAGTAATCGGTGAATCAGGCTCTGGCTGGGTGTCGGCAGAGGTAGACCTCTTGCATCCCGCGGTCGCAGTCAGATTGGTACAGGCTGCCCCAGGAGAGATTGTCATAGAGGAACCACCCGCCGCTCGCGCCGCAGTACGAGATTGGGCCGCTCGCGCACTCACGAACTCCGATGTGTGAGCGGCAGCTTCGCAGCTTCGCGCTACTAGACTGACTGGGTGGCAATGAAGAGTCGGGGGCGGAGGAACCCTCAGGGCAAGATGACCTTTGGGGCGCACCTCATTGAGTTACGCAACCGGCTATTTATTTCGGCCGTTGCGATAGCTCTTGGTATGGTCGCCGGCTGGCTCCTGTCTCCATGGGTGTGGAACATGCTGCGTAAGCCGCTCGATGATCTCGCCGAATCTGGTCGAACAGCACAGATCATGTACACAGACATCTCAAGTGGGTTTGACCTCACCGTCCAAATTTCGCTGTTTATCGCGGTGATTCTGGCGAGCCCAGTGTGGCTGTATCAAATTTGGGCTTTTATTGTGCCGGGGCTGACGCGTCGCGAGAAATGGCACGCGGTTGGCTTTCTTGGTGCCGCAGTGCCCCTATTCCTCGCGGGCATCTACGTTGGCTGGAGCGTGTTACCGAATATTGTTCGATTGATGGCGAGCTTTCAGCAGTCTGAAGATGCCTTCAACATGGACGCCCGGACCTATCTCGACTTTACGATTAAGCTGCTTCTTGCCGTAGGTATCGGGTTCGTCCTGCCAGTACTGCTGGTGCTGCTCAACTTCATCGGAGTGCTGCGAGGTATGACGATTTTGAAGAGTTGGCGGATCGCAATCATCTGCATTATTACGTTCGCAGCAATCACCACACCGGCGACCGAGCTTATGAGCATGTTCATGCTTGCTGGCCCCATCGTGCTGCTGTACTTCTTGGCCGCAGGGGTTGCGATCCTGCATGACCGCATCGTGGACAAGAAGCGTGCTGCCGAGTTTGCTGAGTATGGCCTAGAAACGACCGAGCCGGATGAGCAAAAGTCGTGAACAAGTATCCAGCGCTAGACGCATTCGCAGCAAGGCTTGATTTCCCGCTGGACGGATTTCAGCGCACCGCTTGCGAGCGGTTGGAAGATGGCCGTAGCGTCCTGGTTGCCGCTCCTACTGGTTCTGGTAAAACTACCGTGGCCGAATTCGCTGTGTACCTCTCGCGAAGAGAACAGGATGCACGAATCTTCTATACCGCCCCCATCAAGGCTCTCTCGAACCAAAAGTTCCGTGAGCTATGCGCTGAATACGGGGAGGACGAAGTTGGGTTGCTTACGGGGGACATTAACCTCCGAGGCAATGCTCCAATCGTGGTCATGACCACCGAGGTCCTGCGTAACATGATCTATGCGGAAAGCTCGGCGCTGAACGATTTGGCATTCGTGGTGCTTGACGAAGTGCACTATCTCGGCGATAAATGGCGCGGCGCAGTCTGGGAAGAGATCATTCTGCACCTTCCAGATACGGTTCGCCTCGTTTCGCTTTCGGCCACAGTTTCGAACGCAGAAGAGTTCGGTGACTGGATGCACGCGGTCAGGGGTGACACCGACGTTGTACTGAGTGAGCACCGACCGGTTCCGCTGTACCAGCACATTCTTACGAAGAAGGAGCTACTTCCGCTCTACGTAGATTCCGAGGGCGAGCTTGTCGAACGGGGCAAACTGAACCCCGAGCTGAGAAGTTTGACCCGAGGATCGCGAGAGAATGATGATCGAGAAGGCCAGGGTGACCGGTCTTCGAGGGACCACGGCTACGAACGTTATCGTTCAAAGCGAGACCGGAGTCGAGGGCGGGCACCCGTGCGACGCGCTCAGAGGATCCGGCGATCCGATATGGCACGCGCGCTGGAAGAGACTGGCCTGTTACCGGGCATTGTTTTCGTCTTCAGTAGAAACGGTTGCGACCAGGCCGTACAGCAGTGTCTTTACGATGGCGTGCGCTTCACCACACGTGAGGAACGCGATGAGATCCGGCGGGTGATTCACGAAGCAATCGCAGATCTTGACGAAGACGACCTTCGGGTGTTGGGTGTAAGCGCGTGGATCGCAGGGCTAGAACGAGGTGTGGCCGCGCATCACGCCGGCCTACTGCCGCAATTTAAGGCCGTAGTCGAACAGCTGTTTCAGCGGAGGCTCGTGAAGCTGGTCTTTGCCACAGAGACCCTTGCGCTGGGCATCAATATGCCCGCACGCTCGGTCACGATCGAGCGCTTGGACAAGTACAACGGTGAGCAGCGGGTGCAACTCACCTCGGGTGAGTACACGCAGTTGACCGGCAGGGCTGGCCGTCGTGGAATCGACCATGAGGGTCATGCCATTGTGGTTTGGAACGATGGTATGGACCTCGAGGCCGTCGCTCATCTTGCCGCAGCTCGTTCATTTCCTGTGCGGTCCACGTTCAAACCCACGCCAAACATGGCGGTCAACCTTCTGCAGCGTATGTCGCACGAGCGTGCAAGAGACACTCTGGAACTAAGCTTTGCTCAGTTCCAGGCTGATCGTGATGTGGTTGATCAGGCTCGAGCACTCCGCGCAGAACAGGAATCCCTCGCTGGGTACGACAAGGCTGCGCGACGTGCAAAGGGCAGTGACAAGAAACGCTGGGAAGACCGTGCGCGCAAGCTCCGTAAACAAATTGAACGGGGCAGACGACGGGTTGAGGCTCGGAGCGGCAGCATCGCCCGTACATTTGACCGTGTAGTGGCGGCGCTGACGGAGCTCGAGTATTTGCGGGGAGATGAGGTCACCCCGTGGGGGCGTCTGCTCGCGAGCGTGTACGGGGATCGTGATCTGCTTGTTGCCGAATGCCTGCGCCATAACGCCTGGCCTGGTATTGATGCCTCCGGTCTCGCCGCACTCTGTTGCGCGCTCAGCTACGAGCCCAGGCGCGACGGCGAGCCTGATGGCCGATGGCCCCACGGCCCGTTTCGTCAAGCTTTTGAACTCACGCTCGACCTATGGGAATCCCTCGACGAAGTGGGGGAGCGCCATCGCCTGGGCGGCGCTGAGATGCCCCATGCGGGGCTTGCCAGTGCTATGCACGGGTGGGCTAACGGTTGGACGTTGAGCCGCACGCTTGAAGAAGCAGAGATCGGGGCGGGAGACTTTGTTCGTTGGGCAAAGCAGACGATCGATTTGCTTGACCAGATCGCACAGGCTGCTGAACACGCAGAGGTTGACGAGGATCGCCTGGCGAAGATCGGAGCCCTCGCCCGTGAGGCGAAGCGCAAGGTCAAGCGTGGCATCGTTGAGACATCGAGTGCTGCATGACCGTTGAGACCGAGCGTAAGCCTCGGACCGCGCAGTCGTTGCGCTGGTGGTTTGCCGTGCCGTTCGCCGCGTTGGGCGGGTTTGCGCTGGATGCGGCCACACCTGCGATCAACTGGTGGCCCGCGGCGCTTATCGGGGTCGTGCTCATCATCGCTTCGGTATGGCAGCAACGCGCGCGCACCGGTTTACTGATTGGGCTCATCGCTGGTGCAGCCTTCTGGATGCCCCATATCCACTGGCTCACGCTTTACCTAGGCCCGGTGCCCTGGCTCGCGCTGTCCGGGGTGATGGTGTTCTGGTTCGGCCTTTTCGGCGCAGTGGCGGCTCTCGCCACACGGGGGCTTGCAAAACTGCCCTTCTCTGCGCCCGTGCTCATTCTCGTCCAGTCACTGACCATTGCGGGGCTCTGGGTTGCGCGAGAGCAGCTGCAAAGCACTTGGCCGTACGGTGGATTTGCATGGGGCAGGATCGCGATTACTCAGGCAGAAGGCCCGCTCGTCAATCTTGTGTCATGGTTGGGTTTTGCTGGCCTCAGCGGTTTAATTGTGTTCGCATGCGCTCTGGTCATTGCGATCGTGGCACATTCGAAAGTAGCGGTACCGCGCAAAGCAATCGCTGTCATGCTGGTGGGCCTATTCCTTGCAGGGTTAAGTTCGGTTCCAGCAGCAGAGGTAAAACAGACGTCAACGCTACGCATCGCCGCAGCTCAGGGTAACTCGAAGTCTGCGATTTTTGATGACCGGGAGAATGGCGACGTCATCCGAGACCACATTGTGGCAACGGATGTGTTGCTTGATGAGCTCGAGATCCAAGGGCGAACGTGTCGACCTGATCATCTGGCCTGAGAATAGTGGCGAGTTTCAGCTGCCTGATCAGCACTATCGTGCGGTTGAAATGCAGCGGCTAGCGAAGCGTGCAAACGCGCCGATCGTAGTCGGTTCGATCCTGCAGAATACTGACGATACATTTACCAATAGTTCAATTGTGATTGATGAAAACGGCGTCACTGACCTTCGATATGACAAGCGGCGTCCGGTGCCGTTCGCTGAGTACATGCCGAATCGAGCCTTCTTCGGGGCACTCGCGCCTGAGTTGGTAAGCCTTGTACAACTTGAGTACAGCTTTGGCCAGTTTCCCGCGGTACTTTCAATCGATACCGCAGTCGGCGAGGTTCGCGCGGGTATTGCAATCTGTTTCGATATCGTGTTCGACGATCACGCAGTCGCGCTGATGAATGGTGGTACGAACCAAGCAGGCGAACCTATTGATGCTCAGTTGATCCTCGCGCAAACAAACAACGCAGACTTTGGCCACACAGACCAAAGTGCGCAGCAACTCCAAATTGCGAAACTGCGTGCCGTTGAAACGGGTAGAGCACTAGTGAACATCTCAACCGTTGGCACCAGTGCGATCGTGCTGCCAGACGGGACCGAAGTGGACCGCCTCGCGACGTATACCTCTGACGCCATGGTTGGGGAAGCACCGCGAGTGACAGGTCAGACCCCTGCGTTGCACTACGGCGCACTGATTGCCGGAGGTTGGCTCGCCGTCGGACTGCTTGGGCTTCTGACCGGACTAGTCGGTCTGCGGAGATCCCGGCGAGGCTAAGCGTCTTTTGCGCTCCCGCGTCGAGATCGAAGAATCTGAAGTCGCTCCTCGAGTAGTTCCTCGAGCTCTTCTCGGCTGCGCCGTTCTAGGAGCATATCCCAGTGAGTTCGCTGATTCTGCCCTTTTTCTTCAAACTCAGCTCTGGCTGCTTGGCCAGCCTTATCGTCAAGAAACCCGAGTTCACCGCTACGAGGATCAAACCACTCCGGAGGTTCCTCAGCGTCTGCGTCAAACATCACCCTAAAGCGGTTGCCGCGGTCGGTGAGGTACTCCACTCGCTTGCGAGGGGCGAACTCAATTCCGTGCTCACCCTGCAGGCTCGTCGCTCCGATGCGCGTTCCGCGCAGTGTTCGCTCGGCCATGACAACCTCCATGTCTCGCGTGCCGTAACGGTGGGTTTTTCTTTGCAACGGCTCCTGCTTCTTTGCAGCGTATCGCTCTCAGCGGTTCGGCAACAGACCCTGTGCCCGTATCGTCATATTTCGACCGCTACGCTTGAGAGCATCTGAATTGTATTTTTCGCAGTTCTACACCGAATTTCGCACACAAGGAGACATCTTGACGCAGCCGCTCGCAACAGGCAGCCTCGCAGGAAAGCGTGCACTCGTCACCGGTTCGTCAAGGGGAATTGGCGCGGATACCGTGAGCTATTTTGCCAAGGCTGGCGCAGACGTTGTCGTAAACTTCCGCAACAAGGCCCCGCGCGCAGAGAAGCTTGCCGCACAGCTTCGTGAGTTTGGCGTCCGTGCATTGGTTCAGGGTGCAGACCTCACTGATCCAGAATCACTCGCCACAATGTTTTCAGAGGTGCAGCGCGAATTCGGTGGTCTCGACGGTGCTCGTATTGAACGCATCCGGCGGTATGGAAAGTGGCATGGGCGAGGACTACGCGCTCAAGCTGAACCGTGACGCTCAGCTGGCAGTGCTTGATGCTGCTCTTCCGCTCCTGGGTGAAGGCTCACGGGTTGTGTTTGTGACGAGCCACCAGGCACACTTCATTCGTACTACGCCAACCATGCCAGAGTATGAGCCGGTAGCCCTGTCAAAGCGTGCAGGCGAGGACGCCCTGCGAGAGAGAATTCCGAGCCTTGCAGAACGTGGGATCGAGTTCGTGGTCGTCTCTGGGGACATGATCGAAGGTACTGTGACCGCGACGCTCCTGGAACGCGCGAATCCTGGCGCGATTGAGGAGCGACGTGAATCAGCTGGCAAGTTGTACAACGTATCTGAGTTCGCTGCTGAGGTCGCTCTCGCAGCTGTTGAGCCGGTTCCTGCCGACCACACCCGTCTGATCGGTGACACCACAAGCTTCAACGGCTGAGCGCAGTTGGACGAAACGCTACTTGATTACCTTCGGGAAGATCTTGATGCAGCAGACTACAGTGCTGCTGCCATCACCGGTCTCCTCGGCGATGCCGCAGATGAGGCTAGGCAGCGGGGAGTGTCTTCCCCAGCTCGACGGATGCTCACACAGACCGAAGCTGAGAGAAGCTCGCGACGCTAACACGACTGTTTCTGCTTGGCGAGACGATACCTGCCTCATCAGTCGATGAAGCGATCCCGCGACTCGGCGCACAGGGTGCTCAGAAGCTCGGGTTGGTGCGGATCGGTGCTGAAGGTTGCGGGGCCCAGCTTTCACTGAACCCCGTAAATCTCCCTGACCCGAAGGGTTCTTCTCGCAATGCGACCATCGACTGGTGGATCATCTCTGACCTGGATGATCAATTGCGTCGAGCCCGGCCCGGCCCGACCACGTCATGGGGGTTGGTGGCGCAACTCGATCACTTGTTGCACAACTCCCATTTGATGCTGCGTACCTGACCATTCTGGGACTCGGGAGCGCTCTGGACCTCGGCACAGGTTGCGGAATTGTCGCGCTCCACCTTGCCCGTGCGGGTGCTCAGCGCGTCATCGCGACAGACATCTCAGAGCGCGCCCTCATGATGGCAAGAGCGAACGCTCGCCTCAACGGGCAGCATGATCGGATCGAGTTTCGCCTCGGTGACCTTTTTGCGCCGGTGACTGGCGAGAAGTTTGAGTTCATCGCATCAAACCCGCCATTCGTGATCACCCCCCGCTCCGACCGCGACGCGGCCGAACGGTACGAGTACCGTGATGCGGGAATGACCGGGGATGCCCTCGCAGAGCGAGTGGTGCGCGAGGCGCCAGCCTACCTTGAGCAAGGGGGTACATTCCTTTGCCTCGCTAACTGGGAGAGCCCGTGGGGCACGAACGGCCTCGATCGAGTTCGCACATGGATTGAGAATGCACCCGAGGAATCGGGTGCATTGGGCGCCTGGGTTATTGAGCGGGATCGTATCGACCCTGCACGATACGCCGAGACTTGGGCCCGTGATGGTGGTGCGAAACCAGGTGAACCTGAGTTCGAGCACATGATGGAGGCCTGGCTCGAAGACTTTGCTGCGCGTCACATCACTGCGATCGGCCTTGGCTCAATTCGAATAAGCAGGTTAGAAGGTCGAGAATGGTTGGGCGTTGGCCTTGGCTCGGGCACTTCGATCCGCTTGGAGCATGCAAGCGAGCCACTCGCCCAGTCCGGCCTGGGTGGCACTCTTGGGAGTACATTTCTGAACGGGCTCGCCGTTGATCGCATGCGCGACGAAGAGATTCTTGAACGGCACTGGCTACGAGCCGAATCGGTCGACGAAGTTCGTGAGCATATTCCGGGAGAAGAAGGGCCACGCGCCATCTGGCTACGCACTTCGCGTCCGATCATCCGGTCGATAGTTGCCGACCCACTTCTGGCGGCCGCGGTGGGTGCCTGTGACGGTGACCTTTCCCTCTCGCAAATTGCCGATGCCCTGGCGACGATCCTTGAGGTAGAACCAGATGCCTGCGCCGAGGCGCTTGTTCAAGGTGTGCGTGAGCTCGTATGGCTCGGCATGCTTCAACGACCTTTCACGAAAATGGCACGTTAGAATTGAACCCTATGCTTCGCACGATCGACCTTCGCGGTCAAAATCTTTCACGCGCCAGCCTTCTCAGTCTGGTTCCGCGTGCCGATGTAGACACCGCTGCAGCGACACTTCAAGTTCGCCCACTCGTCGAGGCTGTGCGCGACGAGGGTGAACCCGCTCTGCGCCAGCAGGCTCTTGAGTTCGACGGAGTTGAAGACCATGCACTTCGTATCCCTGCATCAGAAGTCCAGGCATCGCTCTCAAGCTGTCCGCCCGAGCTTCGAGCAGCCCTTGAAGAGCTCATCACACGTTTGCGCCTGGCATCGGCCGCCCAGGTGCCAAGCCAGCAAATAACTCACTACTCTGATGGCGCTTCAATTGTTCAGCGCTGGCACCCGGTGTCACGTGTGGGGCTTTACGCGCCCGGAGGCAAAGCCGCGTATCCGTCGTCTGTGCTCATGAACGCGGTATCCGCTCAGGCTGCAGGCGTGAAGGGGCTCGCACTCGCCTCACCTGCACAGCGGGATAACGACGGTCGCCCACACGAATCAGTCCTTTGGGCCGCCGCCCTAGTAGGGCTCGATGAGGTCTATGCCATCGGTGGTGCGGGAGCAATTGCCGCATTTGCCTACGGTGTGCCTTCGATCGGTCTTGATCCGGTGGATGTCGTTACAGGCCCCGGAAACATATTCGTGGCAGCTGCAAAGCGCGCAGTGACGGGTATCGTCGGCATCGACAGTGAGGCAGGGACAACCGAGATTCTCATCATTGCGGACTCGTCAGCTGACTCCGAATTTGTAGCGGCAGATCTTCTGAGCCAAGCGGAGCATGATGAAGCAGCGGCATCAGTGCTCGTCACAGATTCAGAAGAACTCGCCGAGAGCGTGCGAGCAGCCGTTGGGCACCGTGTTGCGGCCACCCAGCACTCGGCGCGTGCTCGTGAGGCTCTGAGTGGCCCACAGTCTGCAGTGATCCTCGTAGATAGCCTTGACGATGCGGCCAAGGTGAGCAATGCGTACGGACCCGAACACCTAGAAATCCAGACCTCCGACAACGAACGACTGTTGACCCTGATCGATGATGCGGGAGCAATTTTTGTGGGCGACTACTCACCGGTCAGTTTGGGGGACTACCTCGCAGGGTCAAATCACGTCCTCCCCACAGGCGGTACTGCTCGATTTTCGTCCGGCCTCGGCGCCCACACCTTCCTACGGCCGCAACAGATTATTTCCTACGATCGTGAAGCTCTGGCAATCGTGCGCGAACCATTGCTCGCGATTTCCGCTGCGGAAGGGCTACCCGCCCACGGAGAAGCGGTCTCAGCTCGGTTCGAGAACGAAAGATAGGTTTGCTCAGTGCACTGCCCATTTTGTCGCCATCCTGATAGTCGCGTCATTGACTCACGCACAAGCGACGACGGTCTCTCGATTCGCCGTCGACGTCAGTGCCCGGAGTGCGGGCGACGCTTCAGCACTACAGAGACCTCAAGCCTCACCGTTATCAAGCGATCTGGAGTGGTAGAACCATTCAGCCGCGGCAAAGTGATGAGTGGGGTGCGAAAAGCCTGTCAAGGGCGCCCCGTCACAGAAAGCGACCTCGCCATTCTTGCGCAGCAAGTAGAAGAGACGGTGCGCGCAACTGGCCAAGCGCAGCTTGATGCGAATGACATTGGTCTTTCCGTGCTGCCACATCTTCGTGAGCTGGATGAGATCGCCTATCTGCGTTTCGCAAGCGTCTACCAGGCCTTCGAGTCTCTAGAAGATTTTGAATCGGCTATTGCCGGACTTCGGCAACATCCGAGCCACTCACAGGCTTCGGCAACAGCTACTACAAACAACCAGTCGGAGTGACCTTGCGCCTGTACCCTGCACTATTCAATGTGGTATTTCGAAAAATGGATGCCGAACGTGCGCATCACCTCGTGTTCCCCTTCATTCAAACTGCGGGAGTCGTAGCTCCGATCATGCGTGGACTTTGCGCGCCTGACCCAAGCCTTCGGGTTCGCACGTTAGGACTCGAATTTGCAAGCCCGTTTGGTATCGCAGCGGGCTTCGACAAGAATGCCGAAGCTGTTCTTGGCTTAGGTGCGCTAGGTTTCGGCCACGTTGAAGTCGGAACGATGACTAAGCACGCCCAGCCAGGTAACCCAAAGCCTCGCATGGCCAGACTCGTCGAGGACCGCGCACTGATCAATCGAATGGGCTTCAATAACAAGGGTGCCGTTGATGCTGTTCCGCGAGTTGAGCGTGCACGTCTCGCAAAGCATCGACCCATCATCGGGGTCAACATTGGTAAGAGCCGCGTAACCGAAGTGGAAAATGCGACTGCTGACTACGTGCACAGCGCAGAACGCATGGCGCCAATCGCTGACTACCTTGCGGTCAACGTGAGTTCACCAAACACCCCTGGGCTTCGAGGCTTGCAAGAACTGGAATCCCTTCGCCCGCTACTCACCGAAGTGAAGCGCGTTTCAGGGAATACCCCGCTGCTTGTAAAGATCGCACCCGATATGGATGATGAGCAACTCGACGGCATTGTGAGACTGGTACTCGAGCTCGAGCTCGACGGCATTATCGCGACGAACACGACGGTGTCACGTGATGGGCTGCAAGCCTCGGAAACGCAGCTGACTGCTGCGGGTGCAGGTGGGCTCTCGGGCGCGCCTCTGCGGGAGCGGTCACTCGCTGTACTGAAGCGAATCCGTCTTGTTGCTACAGATCCTGAATTCTGTGTAATTTCTGTTGGGGGAGTGACAACCGCGGATGATGTACTCGAGCGTCTCCGGGCGGGTGCGACTCTTGTACAGGGTTTCACCGCATTTATCTATGAGGGACCGTTGTGGGCCAGAGCGATCAACCGCGGCCTCGTTGCGGCCGGTTACCGATCTGAGTAGAAAGACATACGCCTCGTGCACTTACCAGAATGGTTGTGCACGAGGCGTATGTCGAAGAAGTGGTTTTCGAAGTTTTACTCGGGGAACTGGAACCGCTTCACCTGTGGTTTTGGCATGCGTAGCATTCTGAACTGGAAAGCGCGCATCGCCGCGTACCAGCGATACCCTGGCTGAATGTGCGCCTCTCCGAACTTCTCGGTGAGCTTGCCTTTTAGCCTGAAGCCTAGGAATACGGCGTCAAGCACGGAAATGCCGAGGTATCCCCAGATCGCGAACAGGCTGAAAACCTGCCATTCTGCGGGAAGGAAGGTCATGAGTAGCACTACGAGCATCGCCGGGATCAAGAACTCTCCAAGAGAGAACCGGGCGTCAACGTAGTCGCGCACATACTTTCGCTGCGGCCCCTTA
Source organism: Leucobacter sp. (assembly GCA_034676385.1). Lineage (GTDB taxonomy): Bacteria > Actinomycetota > Actinomycetes > Actinomycetales > Microbacteriaceae > Leucobacter. The sequence goes on along the minus strand of JAUCCH010000052.1, from coordinate 10,329 downwards.
TCGCGCGGCCCGAGAAAGCGTTCATCGCCCTGCATCATGCCGGTACGAGCGCGCTCGCGCGAAGCTGCTTCCTTTTGACGCTGCTGCTTCCGGGCAGCTTTGTCTCGAGAACCGACGATTGGCTGAGCTTTTGCAGCCTGCGCCTCTTTGCGACTCGGTGTCGGACGTCCTTTGCCGACAACAGCCTCTACAGGTTGCTGTTCTTCGCCCTCACCAGCGGTGCTGTGATTTGCCACGCCATTCCTTTCGCACTTTTACACACATATCCCATTGAATACGCATGTCGGTCTACCTATTAAGGATAGTGCGTAGAGAGTGGCGGAGGATCCGGCACCACCCGATGTAGACTTGAGCTATGAGTGAGACAGTCATAACGCCTGCGCACCAAGTGAACATTACTGATGCAGCACGCGATAAAGTGCGTAAACTCCTGGAACAAGAAGGCCGAGACGATCTTCGCCTTCGAATTGCAGTGCAACCGGGCGGCTGCTCGGGTCTGATCTACCAGCTCTTTTTTGACGAGCGCACCCTTGATGATGACGCGATCGTCGAATTCGAAGGCGTAGAGGTGGTCGTTGACCAAATGAGTGTTCCCTACCTCAGCGGTTCAACAATCGGTTTCGAAGACACGATTCAAAAGCAGGGATTCACAATCGATAACCCCAATGCACAGGGAAGTTGCGCCTGCGGCGATAGCTTCAGCTAACGACACCCCGGTTTGTGTTCAGTAAACGCTCAGCTTCGCGCTAAGCTATTCAAAGAGTCATAAGCTTTGTCTGGCATGCAGACAACTCGACAGCAAGTTTCGAAAGGTATGCGGTGCGTCCCAATCGTCGAATGAAATGGGCCCTTACCGGTGTCGCGGTTTCCGCGGCACTAGTGCTCGCCGGATGTTCTCCGGCCCAGCAGCGGGGGTTCCTCCCCGAAGGGTCAACAAACGCTACGGAGCATACTCCGGGCATTACTAGCCTCTGGGTGAACTCCTGGATCGTGCTGCTCGGAGTCGGGGTGATCACCTGGGGTCTTATTCTCTGGGCCACGATCGCCTACCGGCGCCGCAAGGGGCAGACTGGTTTGCCCGTGCAGCTGCGTTACAACATGCCCATCGAGACCTTCTTTACCGTTGTGCCGGTAATGCTCGTCCTCGTCTTCTTCGGCTTCACCGCCCAGGAGATGTCGAAGATTGAAGCCAGGTACGACAACCCTGAGAATGTCGTTGAGGTCATCGGTAAACGCTGGGCATGGGACTTCAACTACCTGAATGACGATGTGTATTTCCAGGGCGTCCAGGTACAGACTGATGAAAATGGTTCGGCGATTCCCGAGACCATGCCTGTGCTGTACTTGCCGGTTGGCAAGAGCACAGAGATCCGGATCGAATCCCGTGATGTGATCCACTCGTTCTGGGTGGTCGAGTTCCTTTACAAGAAGGACATGATTCCGGGTCAGACCAACTACATGTCGATCACTCCTCAGGAGACCGGCACATACATGGGCAAGTGCGCCGAGCTTTGTGGCGAGTATCACTCGATGATGCTCTTCGAAGTTCGTGTCGTTGAACAGGCCGAGTACGATGCTTATGTCAAGGCTCAGCGCGCAGCAGGCTTTGAAGGCCAGGTTGGCGTCGACCTCAATCCCTTGCAGGATGAGTACTTCGGCGACGAGGCTAAGGCTCAGAACGAGTAGTGAGAAGCGAGAGTAAGAAGATGAAGAAGGGCAACGTGATCGTTTCGTGGATGACCTCCACGGATCACAAAGTGATCGGTTACATGTACCTGATCAGCTCGGTCGTGTGGTTCATGATCGGTGGTCTTATGGCCCTGATCATCCGCGCGCAGCTGTTCGCTCCGGGTCTTGAAGTTGTAGCAACCAAGGAACAGTACAACCAGCTGTTCACCATGCACGGCACCATTATGCTGCTCATGTTTGCTACACCTCTGTTTGCAGGCTTTGCAAACGTCCTGATGCCACTGCAAATTGGTGCACCTGACGTCGCTTTCCCGCGACTCAATGCACTTGCATACTGGCTCTACACGTTCGGTTCGCTGATCGCAGTTGGCGGCTTCCTTACCCCTCAGGGTGCAGCCTCATTCGGTTGGTTCGCATACGCTCCGCTTTCGGACGTGACGTTCTCACCCGGTGTCGGTGGTAACCTCTGGGTTCTGGGTCTAGGCATCGCCGGCTTTGGCACGATTATGGGTGGCGTGAACTTCATCACCACCATCATCACAATGCGTGCTCCCGGCATGACAATGTGGCGCATGTCGGTGTTCACTTGGAATACGCTGATCACCTCGATCCTTGTCATCCTTGTGTTCCCCGTACTCGCAGCTGCGTTCTTCGGCCTTGCCTCAGACCGCATCTTCGGTGCCCACATCTTTAACGGGGAGGGCGGTGCCATTCTGTGGCAGCACCTCTTCTGGTTCTTCGGGCACCCCGAGGTGTACATCATCGCACTGCCGTTCTTCGGCATTGTTTCGGAGATATTCCCAGTCTTCAGCCGTAAGCCAATATTCGGTTACAAGACCCTCATCTACGCAACGATCTCGATTGCGGCACTCTCGATGACGGTGTGGGCTCACCATATGTACGTCACCGGCTCGGTTCTGCTGCCGTTCTTCGCGCTCATGACTATGCTCATTGCGGTACCCACCGGCGTGAAGATCTTCAACTGGATTGGCACGATGTGGCGAGGCTCGATCACCTTTGAGACGCCCATGCTCTGGTCGCTTGGCTTCTTGGTGTCGTTCGTGTTCGGTGGCCTTACCGGCGTGCTCATCACAGCCTGCCGGCACTCCACTTCCACATCTCAGACACCTACTTCGTGGTCGCGCACTTCCACTACGTGGTGTTCGGCACGGTCGTGTTCGCCACGCTACGCAGGCATCTGACCTGTGGTGCCCAAAGATGGACCGGAACGCATGCTCAACGAGCGCCTCGGGAAGGCTGGACTTCTGGACTCAGCCTTTATCGGATTCCACACTCACCTTCCTGGTGCAGCACTGGCGCGGTAGCGTCAGGGCTATGCCACGCCGTTACGACGGACCTACCTGCCCGACCGACGGCATTCAACTGACGCTGAACGCAACTTTCTACGGCGGGGTGCATTGATCGCTGGGTGCTGTCGATGATTCCGTTCCTTCTGGAACGTGTACCTCACAGCGCGTACCGCTACGCCGAAGGTGACACGGTCGACGACCCGTGGGGCTTCGGCAACTCGCTCGAGTGGGCAACCACCTGCCCGCCGCCGCGCCACAACTTCACTTCGATCCCACGCATTCGTTCCGAGTCTCCCGCTTTTGACCTCAACCATCCCGAGGTCAGCGGAGTGAAACAGCCCGGCCAGGAAAGCGAGCCCGCGCTCGCCTCCGCGAAGTAATGTAGAGGATAAAGAACTATGAAGTCTAACGTTGTAATCTTCACAATTATCGCTGTCTACTTCTTCGTTGTCGGAACGATGTACACAGTTTGGAACCTGGTTACACACGGCTACATCGAGTGGTCAGGAACGATTACGGTCTTCCTTTCCGGCGGTCTCGCGGCATTCATCGCCGTCTACTTGTGGCTTGTAAAGCGCAAGCAGGGTGGCATCCTCGTAGAGGATATGGAAGATTCTGATATCGACGACGGTGACCCCGAAGTCGGTGAATTCAGTCCTTGGAGCTGGTGGCCAATCCTTCTTGCAGGCGCCTTGTCACTGTTCATTCTTGGACTCTGCATTGGATTCAACTTCTGGATGACCTTCTTCGCAGTACCTCTCATCCTGCTCGCAATGGTCGGTTGGGTGTTCGAGTACTACCGCGGGCATTTCGCTCGCTGATGGTCGACAACTGCCTTGACTATTAGTATCAGGCGAGGGCGAACAGAAGACGCTTCGGCGCTGTTCGCCCTCGCCCGTCAGTATCAGACGGGTCGCGAGGCGATTGGGCGTGACGAGTTTCTCGTTGCGTACGATAATGTTCTTCGCCATCGTGATCAGGAAACAAACATTCTGTTTGTTGCCGAGCAAGATGGGGTTATCGCGGGTTATTCTCTGCTAACAGTCTCCCGACTTTTGCATGCACCAGGCCTCACCGCACACCTTCAAGAGATCGTGGTCGACGCGGACACCCGCGGCAATGGTATTGGTGATCGACTTATGCAAGCCAACGAGCACTACTGCATGGGCCGAGGCGTTCGACAGCTTTCTGCGTCAACCGCACGCATCGGCTCGTTCTACAATCATCGCGGGTTTGAGCCCGTGGGCGAACACTATCGCAAGGTTCTGGATCTCGGCTAAGCCGGCTCTCTGATGAGCACACCCGCACGCAGCAACGATGACATCTCGGGCAACGATGGTTTAGCTCGTCGGGTAAGACGACGTCCGGGTGAGAATCGTGAGCGACTGCTTGAGGCCGGCATAATCGTCTTCAGCGCTTATGGCTACCATGGCGCCTCCACAGCAGCAGTAGCAGCAGTTGCGGAGGTCCCGCAGCTTCATGTCTACGCTAACTTTCACACTAAGCAGGAGCTCTTCCTCGATTGTATGCGTAAGGTCATTGGCGACCTCATGAGTGCCTCAAACGGTGGGTTATCTGCGAAAACAACCACCACCACGGTGCACGCCGACTTTCTGCTGCAATGCTTAGCTGCTTCTCGGGAGCAACTCCTGCAGCCAGAACTCGGAGAGCTACTCCACGAACTTAGCGACAATCTTGGCCTAACGGCGCTCACAGAGCTTATTTCTGAGAGCATCAGCTCAGCGTTGACCCGCCTTTGAGTTCCACACGCGGTAAACAAATAACCGCACCAGCACTTCTGCTGTGTGTTTTTGACGCCTATATCGCTCGGGGAAGTGGTTTATAACTTACTGGGCCTACTCTCAGGCACGCACAGGGACGTAAGTGTGTGTCCTCCATCGGCACAGCCCACCGCCCGTTGGGCCTGTAAGCGTATGAGCTGGAACTAGGTAGCGTGGGGGAGTCGTATATCGACTGCCTCCTTGGCCGCCAAGGACTAGTGGCTGCATTATTCCTTTCTCCGAGGGCGACCTACCGTGGCCTTCGATAACTTCGGACGCGGCCCTTCTCAGTACTTGCTGCACATGTTTAGCAGTCGCTTTCGGTAGCGCGTGTGGGTCGAACCGGAGCGACCGCGGGTGTACCTGGTAGCGCTGCGGTAGGTCTTGACGCAGGATTGCTTTCACCCATGGCTATAAGCGGCCGTGGCTGATGGAAGGAATTCTTGATGGCTGACTACCAGAAAATTATGTTGCTTCTCCTCGAGCAACGCCCCTATCGACAAATCGGGGTGATGGCCGACTGCTCGCATCGCTCAATCGCGAGAGCGCGCCGCGTCCTCGACGAGCAGCACCTCGTGAGTGCAGCACAGGTTGAATCTCTCAGCGGCGAGGATCTCGACCGGCTGTTCTCCGATGGGCGGAAGAGCGTCACGGGCGAGTTTGTGCCGATCAACTTCGAGAAGATCGTTGCGGCGAGGCTGGGCCGGAAGAAGCCCCCGTTGAAAGTGCTGTGGGCAAAGTATCTGCACACAGACGCTCCGGCTGGGGTGCGTCATTACGGGTACGACCGGTTCTGCGAGCTCGTCGCTGAGCATGTACGCGTGAACGACCTCACTGCCCCGATTAAGCATGTGCCCGGGCACACGATGCAAGTCGACTGGGCAGGCACTCGAATGCAGGTCATCGACCCGATCAGCAGAGCCACCACTCCGGTGTCGGTATTCGTGGCGTCGCTGCCATATTCCGGGCTCGTGTTCGCGCGCGGCTACCTCGATGAGAAACAACCCGCCTGGCATGATGCTCACCGACGCGCGTTTGAGTACGTGGGTGGGGTCACGATGCTGGTGGTGCCAGACAACGCTTCGACGGCATCGAACCAGATCAGCAGGACCTCGCGTGCTCGTGACGTGAACGACTCCTATGCCGAGTTCTTAGAGCATTACCGGACCGCTGCTGTTCCCACGAGGTCAGCTGCTCCAAGAGATAAAGGGAACGTCGAGGCTGGGGTGAAAGTCGTCACGAACTGGGTCATTCACTACCTCAGTGATCAAGTGTTCGCGTCACTCGATGATCTCAATGAAGCGGTCGCAGAGCGTGTGGAATGGATCAACCAGCGCACCCCGTTCCGTGGTGAACAGCGCAGCCGCTCAGCTTGGTTTGACGAGGCCGAGAAATCGGAGTTGCTTGAGTTGCCGGCGCAGCGGTGGGAGCCGGTGGTGTGGCGCAAAGCAAAAGTGCATCGCGACTGGCATGTCCAGATCGACACCATCAAGTACTCAGTCCCATACGAGTTCGCTGGTCTGAACGTCGACGTACGTATCGTCGGTGAACAACTCGATGTGCTTGCTGACGGCGCAGTGATAGCGACGCATCAGCGTGGCAGCCATCGGAACGGGTGTGTCACCGATGCTGAGCATGCGCCCGCCTATCTCGAAGAAACGGCAGGGCTCTGGACGCGCGCCTATTTCCTCAGGCAGGCCGCGAAAGTAGGGCCCGGCACAGTCGCCGCGCTCACGAGGCTGCTCGATGGGAAGAAGATCGAGGCGCAAGGGTTCCGGTCCTGCATGAACATCCTCGATCTCGGGAAGCGTGGCAGCAGGCAGCAGCTCGAACAAGCCTGCAAACAGCTCACCGACAACGACGCACACAGGCAGATCAGTTACACCGCAGTGAAACACACGCTGGCAGTTGTCAGAGCTGAGCAAGATGAGCGCCCCCAAACCATACGATCAGGTGTGAGGATAACGGGGCCTGCTGCACGAGTAGGTGACAACTGTGTCAGGCAGCGAGTGCGACCTGCTCGTACATAATGGCCTCGTACTCGATCGGCGTCAAACGCCCCAGCCTGGCCTGTCGACGACGACGGTGATAAGTACGTTCAATCCAAGTTGAGTATTCGATGGTCTGAGCACCGCCTATATTCCCGTTGAGCACCACCCGGGATCACGCAATTATTGCTTGTTGAGCACCGGTGATTATTGTCATTGAGCACCATCATGCGAAGCTCCTTCTGCCGCGCGCCGTAACCGTGCGGCAGAAGGAGTAATTCTGATGGTACGTAAAATCAGGGCGAAGCTGGTCCTCCAGCTCCGAAACGACGGACTTTCATTCGCGCAGATCGAGTCACAAGGGGTGTCTCGTCACAGCGTCATTAAAGTCGAGCGTGCAGCCGCCCGCGAGAGCCTCACCTGGGATACAGCAGCCTCGATGAGCGAGACCGAGGTGTACGAGCGGCTCTTCCCCGACAGCGGTGCCCGTGAAAGTGTTTACGAGCAGCCTGACTGGCCCAAATTGCATCGTGAACTTGCGAAAGTTGGGGTCACGCTGAAGCTTCTCCATGCTGAGTACCGGGATCAGTGCCAGGTCGCTGGTCGTCCAAGCATGGGGTATGACCGATTCTGTAAAACGTACGCCGATTATGTGCGCACGCAGGGTGTTTCGTCGCGGGTGGGGCATAAAGCCGGTCAGACTGTTGAAGTCGACTGGTCAGGGCCGACGATGCAGCTGACTGACCCGGTGTCGAGGGCAACGACGCGAGTGTATTTGTTTGTCGGCTGTCTCCCGTTCTCGCGTTGCGGGTTCGTTGAGCCGACCCTCGATATGCGCCAAGACACGTGGCTTTCTTGCCACGTCGCCATGTTTGATTGGTTTACGGGTTCGGCCCCAAGGATCGTGCCCGACAATCTGAAAACCGGTGTACTCACTCACCCTCGCGAGGGTGAAGTGGTCCTCAATGATGCTTACCGAGAGCTCGCCGCACACTATTCAGCAGCAGTGCTGCCCGGCAGACCTCGCCACCCTAAAGACAAAGCGAGCGTGGAAAACACGGTCTGGAGCGTCGCGACATGGGTAATCGCGTCTCTTCGCCATCGAGAGTTCGCGACGCTCGCTGAGTTGCGTGTGGCTGTCTACGAGCAAATGGCTGCATTCAACCGAGAACCATTTCAAAAACGTGCCGGCTCCCGGCAGAGCATATTCGACAGCGAGGAACGGCCAAGACTTCGGCCTCTGCCCGCCGTCCCATACGAAATTAGCCGTTGGGTCTATGGGCGCAGAGTTGGGCGAGATGGTCACGTCGTGTGGGAGAAGAACCACTACTCGGTGCCCTACCCGCATGTGGGTGAACTCGTTGATGTGCGAGTCACAGCGCGCACTATTGAGATCTATCAAGGCGGTGACCGGCTCGCTTCCCATGTCCTCGCCAGGGAAGGCGTCACAGGCGAGCACTGCACGAGAGATAGCGATCTGCCCGATGGCCCCAAATATCAGGAGTGGGACGGCCCACGTGTGCGTGAGTGGGCGGCACGAATCGGTGAGCAGACAACAACCGTGGTGGCACGCATCTTCGCGTCGGTCCCCGTCGAGGAGCAAGGTTTGAACGCTGCGTTGGCGGTATTAAGACTTACTCGCCGGTACTCGAATAGCAGGGTGGAGCGAGCGTGCGAGATCGCGTTGGCCAGCAAAGTCCGGTCTCCTCGTTACGCGCATCTGCGCCCCATCCTTGAGACAAGGCAAGACGAGACCGCGAAACGGCACCCCAGGTTTGGCGACACTGCTGCTGGAATGAGAAATGACACTGCAACTGCTGCGGGATATGTGCGCGGCGCGGCCTACTACGGAGGGAACGTATAGTGACGATGATCGATACCGACACCAAGCACAAGCTCCGCGCGATGGGGGCAACTGCCCTCGTTGACGCATTGACTGGGCAAGATGACGCACTCACTCTCGGGATGCCATTCGGTGAGCGCATCAAGCTCGCAGTCGATGACGCCCACGCGTCGTTCTCGCAAACCAAAATCGAGGGGCTGATCCGGCGTGCAGGGCTCCGCTATCCAGATGCCGAACTCAGACGGCTCGATCTGGTCGAGGAACGCAGCCTTGACCGGGGCGTGATCGCCCAACTGGGGACGTGCACATTTATTGGTCGCGGTGAGAATGTCGTGTTCCAAGGCTTCACTGGGTCGGGGAAAACCTATTTGGGTTCAGCGCTCACCCGAGCCGCCTGCCAACACCAGTATCGGGCGCTTTACATTCGGATGCCTGACCTTGAAGAGGCGTGGCATGGCGCAGCAGACAAACCTGGCGGAAAGGAAAAGTTCTTGCGAAAGTATGCGGCGTACCAGCTGTTGACGATCGACGAGTGGCTCCTCGACCAGCCGAACGACAGTTTGCGTGGAATGCTTCTTGAACTCCTCGAGCGCCGTTACGACAGCGTCTCAACAGTGTTCTGCACCCAATACAAAAAGCCGGACTGGCATGACCGGCTCGGCGGTGACGTGCACGCCGACGCAATCATGGACCGTATCGTTCACCGCACAATCTGGGTAGAAACCGGGGAGACGAACATGCGCGAGTACACCGGGCGCGGATAGCCGACCAGCTGGTGGGCGGCAGTGTGCTTTGCTGGTGCTCACCAGCGCTACCCGACGGGGCTCAATCGCAATATTGCGTGGTGCTCATCGGCAATATCACCGGTGCTAACACCTACGAGTACTCACAAGTCACGATCGCAAAGCCTAAGCTCTTCCCGTGTGGCCCAGCTGCGCCGGTTAAGGACGTTGTTCTGCAGCAAACTAAAAAACGATTCCATCGCTGCATTGTCACCGGCAGCGCCAACTCTGCCCATCGACCCGACCATGTCGTGTTGGTCAAGCGCACGCCGGAACTTCCGACTCCGAAATTGCGATCCTCTGTCCGTGTGCAGGATGCAACCGGCTACGTTCCCTCGACGCATTACTGCATTGTTCACTGCTCTGACTGCAAGGGATGACTTCATTCGTGAGTCGATCGCGTAGCCGACGATTCGGTTCGAGAACACGTCTTTCACCGCGCAAATATAGAGCTTGCCTTCGCGAGTCCAGTGCTCTGAGATATCGCTGAGCCACAATTCGTTCGGGGCTGTCGCAGCGAACTGACGCTGCACAAGGTCGTCATGCACAGCAGGCCCGGGCCTGGTTCCTTTGCCTCGCGCTTTCTTCTTCCGAAACACAGACCACCAGCCGTTGTCGCGGCAGATCCGCCACGCAGTCCGGTCGCTCATTGCCTCACCGGTTTGTTTTGCTTCGTCGGCAAGGAACCGATGCCCGAACTCGGGGTCTTCCAGATGCGCATCATGGAGCGCGTTCGCGCGATACGCCTGCGTAAGTTCACGCGCTGGCACTGGTGATTTCAGCCACCGATGATAGGGCCCACGCGACAGCTTTAACACCCGGCACGACACCGCAACAGGAATCCCGTCAGCGGCGAGCTCTCTCACGAGCGGGTAGAGCCTTTTCCCGGTAAATGCGCCTGCGACAGATACGCGGCAGCACGACGCAGCACCCGGG
>JAUCCH010000051.1:0-20373 GCA_034676385.1 Leucobacter sp. | reverse complement strand
CGACAAACGTGCCGCCGTATCGACCCCGCTTCGACAGCAGATACCCGGCATCAGTGAGGGTTGCGATCGCTTCCCGAAGGGTATCCCGGCTCACCCCAAGCATCGCCGCCAGTTCACGCTCGGCGGGCAGCTGCTCGCCTGGTTCAACGACCCCCAAACGAATCGACTGCAGCAATCGCTGCACCGTCTCTTCATATGGGTTGCCTGGTCGGACGGCACGACTCAAGAATTCGATACCGTTCCGGTTCTGTTGCTCCGCCATCTTGCCTCCCTCTCAGCCCTAGGCTATGCCGACAAATTCCGCTGCCCCACTAATTACAGCGGCGTCGTGTACGCGCTGGTCAGCCCACCATCGACAAGGAACGTCGACGCCGTGATGAAGGAGGCATCATCACTCGCGAGAAATGCGACGGATCCGCAAGCTCCTCGGGGCGCGCAAAGCGCCCGACGGCACGTGCACGAGCCTCCGAGCGGCGCGCTCTGGATCCTTCGCGAACAGCTCCTGAAGCAGCGGAGTGTTGACTGGCCCCGGGCAGAGTGCGTTCACGCGGTTGCCCTTCGACGCGCGAACTGCACCCCGAGCTCGCGGCTCATCGCGAGCACACCGCCCTTCGACGCGGTGTACGAGATCTGCGAGGTGGCCGAGCCCATGACGGCCACAAACGAGGCCGTGTTGATGATCGAGCCGCTCCCCTGTTTCGTCATGTGGCGCAGCGCGGCGCGAGAGAGCACAGGTACACACTCTAAGGTCACGTCTTGCACCTTCCCCACGCGGGAAGCTCGGTGGTTTCGATCGAGTCATCGTCGTCCGGAGAGATGCCCGCGTTGCGGAAAGCGATATCGACCGAGCCATATTCGCGAGCCGCAGTATCGAAAAGGTTGTTGACCTGAGCCTCGTCAGCAACGTTGACCTGCACAAATATGCCATCAACCAATGCAGCTGCGGCTTCGCCGCTCACAGGATCGAGATCGCCAATCACGATTCGAGCGCCCTCGGCTCGCATGCGCTTCGCGGTGGCGAGCCCGATGCCACTTGCGCCGCCGGTGATCACTGCCACCTTGCCTGCAAGGCGCTGGGTCAGGTCAATTGGGGTGATGTCGCTCATGGAGACTCCTTTGGTAATTTGTGGGTTCTGCAGCAAGAAGCGGCAGATGGGATGCGCCACACGGGATCGGTGGCACGATGCTTACTGTTTAATCGCTCGAGAAGAACACGTTCTTCGTCTCGGTGAAGTGCTCTGCGGCATCAGGGCCGAGCTCGCGACCGAGCCCCGACTGCTTAAAGCCACCGAACGGGGTCGAGTACCGCACTGAAGAGTGCGAGTTCACCGAGAGGTTGCCGCCTTCTACAGCACGCGCGACTCGAATGCCGCGGCCGAGATCGTTCGTCCAGATGGATCCGCTCAGCCCATATTCGGTGTCGTTTGCGAGCGCGATAGCATCGGCTTCGTCTTCAAACGGAAGCACCGCAACAACCGGCCCAAAGATCTCCTCGGTGGCGAGGCGGCTGCCCCGCTCGGGCGTGACGACCGTCGGCGCGAACCAGGCACCCGGCCCGTCGGGGCACGATCCTCGAAATGCCACCGGGGCGTCATCATCGATGAAGGAAGCGACGGATTCGCGGTGGGCGAGGGTCACGAGAGGGCCGACCTCGGTTGCTTCATCGAGAGGATCCCCAACTTTGACGTTCTTCACGGCCTGCTCGAAGCCCTCCATGAAGCGGTCATACACGCTTCGCTGCACCAGCAGGCGACTGCGCGCGCAGCAGTCCTGGCCCGCATTGTCGAACACGGAATATGGTGCGGTTGCCGCAGCCTTTTCGATATCCGAGTCAGCAAACACGATGTTCGCGCTCTTGCCGCCGAGTTCGAGTGTGACGCGCTTTACCTGGTCGGCGCAGCCAGCCATGATGCGCTTGCCCACCTCGGTAGACCCGGTGAAGACCAGCTTGCGCACCGCGGGATGCGTCACGAATCGCTCGGCCCACGACAGAACCCCGACCAGCAAGTACCTGGAAAAGCCCCTCCGGCAAGCCCGCTTCGAGCGCGAGTTCACCTAGACGCAGGCTCGTGAGCGGCGTCCACTCTGCGGGCTTGAGCACGACCGCGTTGCCCGCGGCGAGCGCCGGGGCGAACCCCCACGAGGCGATAGTCATTGGGAAGTTCCACGGGGTGATCACGCCGACCACACCGAGCGGCTCGTGGAAGGTCACGTTCATGCCACCGGCCACGGGAATCTGCTGCCCAATGAGTCGTTCGGGTGCGGCCGAGTAGTACTCAAGCACGTCTCGAACGTGGCCCGCTTCCCACCTTGACTGCGTGATCGGATGCCCCGAGTTCTGGGTCTCAAGTGCTGCCAGGTGCTCAACGTCGCGATCGACGGCATCGGCAAATCGGCGCAGCACCCGCGCACGGTCCGCGGGCGCCACTCGGGCCCACTCCCGCTGGGCAGTAACCGCGCGAGCAATCGCGGCGTCCGTGCCTGCTTCGTCGAGGTGCGAGACTTCGGTTACCACGCTCCCGTCGGCGGGGTTGATGACTGTGTAGCTCATGCGTTGTCCTTATAGAGAGAAGATTCGGTCAAGCCTGCGACTCGGTCAGCACCACCTGGCTGAGTGTCAGTGAAGGCCCGCTTAGACATATGGTCCCGTGCTGCTTCCACCAGCCCCGTGAAGAGCCGGCGATCCCGCTCAAACTCTTCGGGGTGCCACTGGACCGCAAGGCAAAAGGTTGAGTCAGGCTTTTCGATCGCTTCGATGATGCCGTCTTCAGTTCGACTTGTCACGACGGCCGGGCGCGAGCGCTCTTATCGACTGGTGGTGATGAGCGGGGCCTGCGCCTTCAGCTCGTCACCGTAGACCTCGGCGATACGAGTACCGGGGTCGACCTCGACCTCAATCGTGTTGAACTGGGCCGCTCCGAGCTGATAGCTATCATCGCCGACCTCGTCGGGCACGTGCTGAATCAGGTCGCCACCGAGCGTCACGTTGAGCATCTGTGCACCCCGGCAAATACCAAGAAACGGTAGGTCGAGTTCGATTGCGGCGAGGATCAGCGCATCCTCGAATTCGTCGCGATCCTCTCGGGGCCTACCCGTCTTCGGGTGTGGCTGCTGGCCATAGCGTTTCGGGTCGATATCAGCGCCACCGGCAACGATGAGCCCGTCGAGCGACTCCAGGATCCTCGAAGCGGCACTATGGTCAACCTCCTGCGGAGGCAACACAACGACGGTTCCGCCCGCGTCTGTAACCGCCCGAATGTAGACCTCGGGAAGGAACGATGCTCGCACGTCCCACACACCGGTTTGCGCTTGCTCAAGGTAGCTTGTAACGCCAATGAGTGGCCTCACACTGCCGCCCTTAATCGCATCAGAGTCGTTCAAATCCGCGCACCCTTTCCCAATCGGTCACTGCCGCATCGTACGCGCGTACCTCTACGCGAGCCGCGTGCACGTAGTGGTCGACCACCTCGTCTCCGAAGACTTCCCGAGCAAGCGCCGACTGGTCAAACAGTTCGGCCGCCTCGCGAAGCGTGGTCGGAACCCGGGCGATGTCACTCGTGTACGCGTTACCGGCAAGAGGATCACCAGGATCTAGCTCATGCTCGATGCCGTAGAGGCCAGAAGCCAGCATGCCCGCGACAGCCAGGTACTGGTTCACGTCGCCACCCGGTACGCGATTTTCGACGCGCATGCCGTGGCCCTTGCCTACTACGCGAAGTGCGCAGGTGCGGTTGTCGTGGCCCCACGCGACCGCCGTCGGAGCGAAGCTGCCGTCGACGAAACGCTTGTACGAGTTGATGTTTGGTGCGTAGAGCAGCGTGAACTCGCGCATCGCGGCGAGCTGGCCGGCGATGTAGTGGCGGAAGGTCTTGGACATTCCGTCGGGAGCGTTCTCGTCGGCGAACACTGGTTCGCCAGCACGGTTGCGAAGGCTCGAGTGCACGTGGCAGCTGTTGCCCTCACGCTCGTTAAACTTTGCCATAAAGGTAATGCTCTTGCCGTGCTTGTCGGCGATCTCCTTCGAACCACTCTTATAGATGGAATGGTTGTCGCAGGTCTGAGTGCCTCCATATAGCGGAAGGCAATCTCTTGCTGACCGAAGTTGCACTCGCCTTTCACGCCCTCGCAGTACATCCCAGCACCATCCATACTGTTGCGGATGTCGCGAAGCAGGGGCTCCATTCGGGTGGAGGCGTGCAACGAGTAATCGATGTTGTAGTCGCTCGCCGGCGTGAGGTCACGGTACCCTTGGCGCCATGCGGTGCGGTAATCGTCATCAAACACGATGAACTCGAGTTCCGTGGCGACGAGCGGCACGAAGCCTCGCTCTGCGAGGCGATCAATCTGTCGACGCAGCACCTGTCGGGGTGAGACCTGAATAGTCGCGTGATCCTTCGCCTGTTCAAGATCACCGATCACGAGAGCGGTTCCGGGCTGCCACGGCAGGCGACGCAAGGTACCTAGGTCGGGCACAATCGCCATGTCCCCGTAACCGCTCTCCCAGCTCGTGAGGGCGTACCCGTCAATTGTGTTGAGTTCCACGTCAACTGCAAGCAGATAGTTGCAGCACTCAGAGCCATGGCTCATTGTGTCTTCGAGGAAGAGCCGCGCTGAAACCCGCTTACCAACCAGACGACCCTGGACGTCTGTGAACGCCACAATGACAGTGTCGATTTCGCCACTTTCAACTGCACTGCGTAGCTCATCAGTGGTGAGGTTCCCGCTCGTCAATGTCATGGGTCGTGTGCTCCTTGCTCGCCGTTGAGAAGTGTTGCCCGAGAGAGCTTCACTAAAAGGTAGAACTTCCAACCATTAAAGCATATCGGTCATGAACACGCACCGACAACAGACAACAGGAAACCAGCACCCAGCACCCAGCACCCAGCACCCAGCACCCAGCACCCAGCACCCAGCACCCGACCATCTTGAAGGAGTTGTCAAAGCCCCTGACGTCCGGAGCGCCACCACTACATAAGAAAACTGCGCGGCGTCAGTGGAATTCTTAGAATCCATCTGACGCCGCGCAGTTCGCTGACGCTCCGCAGGCCACATGCGCTGCGATTTAATAGCGCACTACCAAGTAGCGCGCGTGGGTGAGCGCTACTCCGCGTGAACCGTCCCGATGTCGAGCACGAAGACCATTACGTCATCGGGCTCGTGTCCCATGCTGGCCAGCTGCTGTGCACCGTATCCACCGTCTTCAGCGGGAACGATCGACATCACCTGTGAACCAACGGTCTGACCGACGAGCGCCTTCTGGAAGCCACCGATCACGCCAGTGGTCGTGAACGAGGTCGGCTCCCACGACTCCAGCTCGAGTCGAACTCTTCGCCCGTACGCCAGATCACGCCGCGATAGTGAACGTAGACGCGGTCGCCCTCTTTCACTTCTTCGCCGTCACCCTTGATGAGAGTCTCAACGGTGAGCGTGCCGGGAGCAGCCACGCCTTCGGGCATGGTGATAGTGGGCGATCCGTCTTCTGCGAGCACCACGGTCGGCAGGCCTGCGGGCAATGTCTGTGCCTTGCCCTCAGCCTTCTCGAGCAGGTCAGCCGGCTCGAGCGAACCCGGCTCTGCTACTTGCTCCTCAACGGAAATCATGTCGAACACGATGACGAGGCTACCTGTCGCTTCAAGACCATAGTTCGCAGCTTGGTCACCGAGCACCTCCGAAACGGGAGCGGCAGCAGCTACACGGTCGCCAATCGAGGAGCAGGCGACGATCTCAAGCGCCCAGGGCAGGAGCTTCTCAGCGTTGAGTTCCAGCACCGAGGCCTCACTCGAAACCGCTTCTCCGGTTTCGCCATCAAAAATAGTGAGCATAGCCGCGAGCGCGTCGTTCTCTTTCACTTGATCGCCATCACCCTTGATCAGAGTGGACGTCTCGAGCTTCGTCGCTTTGATCGGCGTCTTAGTCTTCAGCTTCATGCCAGCCTCGCCGAACTTGCCCTCGACCTCGATCGACTTGCTGACGTCGCCTTCCGGCGCACAGTCGATTCCCTCGATGGCGCTTGTGGGGGACGCGGAGCAGGAAGTGAGCAGGCCAGCCACCATAGCGACGGGCAGCAGTGCGAGAAGTGCGCGGTTGCGTTTCACGGGTACCTCTTCAGAGATTGGAAGTCTTTGCGCACCAAGTGGCGCACGTCGCACAATTCTGCCGCATCCTGCCGAGCACTCCCTGGATAGATGCCGATTACCCTCGGCTACGCCGGTAAAGTTCTTGCATGCCCATTCCGTCGCCGGCAGCTCGACCGGGGTTCGTCTTCACGTTCGGTCGAGCGATACTGCGACCCGTGCTGTGGCTAAAATACCGCCCGAAGATCTCGGGTCGCGAGCATGTGCCGAGCAGCGGCCCGGTGCTTTTGGCGAGCAATCACCTTTCAGCGATTGACACGATCCTTATCCCATCATTTTCGCCACGCAAGGTACAGTTTCTCGCAAAATCCTCGCTCTTTTCTCACCCAATCAGCCGATGGTTTTTCCGAAGTATCGGCGCGATCCCCGTGTATCGCGAGGTAGGGTCCGCTGCTCAGTCCGCATTGGAGTCTGGCACCCGGGTGCTCGCCGCCGGGTTAGTGTTCGCAGTGTTCCCGGAAGGCAGCAGGTCGCGCGACGGCAGGCTGTACAGGGGGCGAAGTGGCGCCGCGTTTCTGGCGCTTGAAACGGGTGCGACCGTGGTGCCCGTTGGTCTCATTGGCACGAGTCGAACGATCCTCGACCCAAAAACAGGCAAGCCGTCGCGCACCGAGGTGCGCTTCGGTACCCCAATTGATCTCAGCGATCTTGCCGAGCTCCCCGGCGGTCGCGCACGCAAAGAAGCAACCGAGCGCATCATGGTTGCGATTCAGAAGCTCACCGGGCAGCAAACAGCCGAGGAGTATTCGAAAGGTAGCCGCGACGCATGATTGCTGCCGCCCGAAAAGCCTAGTTTTCGATTCGTTTTACAGCGCCGAGGATCGCACGGCCTGCCTGCACGGCAATCACAATGAGCAGCACCATCGTGACGAGGTCTGCCGCAATGTAGACATAGTGCCAGAGGGACTCACCAGGGTCGGCACCAGCGAGCACTTGATCAGTGCGCGCGTTGAGGGGAGGCCGAACAATCACGATCTTCAGTACGAACACAACTGCTAGCGCGAAAACCCAGCGCAGCCTTGACGCAGACGCTCGCAATGCTTTCGACCAAAGCGAGAGCGTAAACAGTGCAATGAGCAACATGCCCTCGGCAATATTGAGCGCAAAGAACACGAGCCTCCCGATGCCAAGTCCGAGAGGGATCGTGATCCCTGGGGCCTGAAACTTGAGTGGGGCTTCAATGAAACTGATCGCAGCAACCAGGCCAAACCAGAGAATTGGCACCGCGAATCGCCAGAGTTCACGGCGCACAAGCGCGTGGTTCGCCGGTTCCATTTGCGTACTCATACTCTTCCTTCAATCCTCGTCGCTGACCCGGTGCCGTGACAGCCAGTGTTTGCCTTGCGATTTATGCCTTGGAACTTCTGGCGGCCAGGGCCGCCGCATAGAGCTCTTTTGCTGACAGCCCGGTGGCCTCGGCAACTGCGCGGGTCGCTTCTTTCATGCGCTCGCCGCCCTCGATGCGGGAAAGCACTTCGGCGAGAGCTGCCTCGGGCGATGCCGCAGTATCAGGCGCACCACCGACGACCAGCACGATTTCACCGCGCACTCCAGCGGCTGCCCACTCGGCCAGCTCACTGACTGACCCTCGCTTGACCTCTTCATACATCTTTGTGAGTTCACGGCAGACTGCCGCCGGGCGCTCACTTCCAAACTCCTGAGCAAGCGCGGCGAGCGTATCGGCGATCCTCGATGGGGCTTCAAAAAAGACTAATGTTCGACGCTCGGTGGCGAGATCACGGAGTGCGCGCGACCTCTCCCCCGGTTTTCTCGGCAGAAATCCCTCGAACGCAAAGCGGTCGGTGGGCAACCCGGCAACGGCGAGCGCCGTAATGACTGCGCTCGGACCAGGAATGGCGCTGACCACGACTCCGCGTTCGGCGGCAAGCTGCACAACGCGAAACCCCGGGTCTGAGACCGTGGGCATCCCAGCATCACTGACAAGCAGAATTTCCTCGTGCTCGGCACGCTCTACGATCATGGCCGCGCGGTCGCGCTCATTATGGTCATGCAGCGCGATGAGCTCGGGCCGCTCCTCAATGCCGAGCAGCCGCAGCAGCTGAGCTGTGTGCCGGGTATCTTCGGCCGCAATCGCGTCGGCGCTCGCCAGAGCCTCACGCAATCTGGGTGAGGCATCACCGAGGTTTCCGATGGGGGTTGCGGCAAGCCAAAGCATGCCTCAATGCTATGCCCGGCAGATGGGAGGGACCCTGCTAGACCCGGATCACCACTTACCCAGTCCCTGGCTGACAGAATAGACAGCATGAGTGATGAGCAGCAGGGCCAGCAGGCGAACGAACCGACCCCACCGGCTGAGCCCCAGCAGTATCAGCAGGTACCGCAGGCACCGCAGGCACCGCAGGCACCGCCTGTTTACCAGCAGCCGCAGCAACAGCAGTATCAGCAACCTGCTGACCCGTACTCCACACCTCAGAACCCGGGCGAACCGCAGTGGATCCCTGCAGCCCCACCGCATCCCTATGCAAGCGTCCAGCCAGCTAAGACCCCGGCTGGTCTCAAAGCACTAGCCATCACGTCCATGGCTCTTGGTCTTGCCGCACTGCTCACACTGATAGTTGCCGTCGGCTTTTTCGACATTGGCATTGCGGTCCTCGGCGTTGCCCTGGGAATCATTGCCCTTGCGATTGGTATTGTCGCGCTGGTTAAGAAAGCCAACCCGATAGGCGCAGCTATTACGGGAGTGGGCGCGGGCGCACTCTCCACGCTCACTGCCACCGCACTGGTGGCTCTCGGCACATTTGCATTCGGACAGGCGAAGCCTACTGAGGTCGTTCCTGAAGGATCATGGACTCCCGGGACCGCTCAGGAATCGCTGCTCGATTGGCCGTCAAACATGAGTTCTGGTGGCATCATTTTTGAGGGCCCCGGAGACCCCCAGCCGATGCCGAGCGACCCGCTGCAGGCAGGTGCAGCACCGACACCAAACTCAGTAAACCGCGAGGCAGGTAACGACATCGTGGTCTACGTCGATTACCGCTGCCCGCACTGCATGGAATTTGAAGTGCAGAATGGTGAGTATCTCGCCAGCCTGATCGAGTCGGGCAACACTACTGTCGAGGTCGTGCCCCTGAGCTTCATGGACCGCATGAGCGATGGTAGTAAGTACTCTTCGCGCGCAACAGGGGCCGTGGCTTGCTTCACCGATCTGCAGCCCGAGCTGGCATGGAAGGCCCACTCCACCCTGCTCACTCCCCAGGTGCAGCCTGGTGTTGGGCCTGGACTGAACAATGACGAACTCATCACTGCATTTCAGCAGGGTGTAGACGGCATGAGCAAAAATGTGGGCGCTTGCATCAAGAACGAACGATTTGTTCCGTTTGCCCAGGGACTGAATGATTGGGTCTTCGCGAATCCAGTTCCGAACACGCTCGCAGAGTCTGTACGTATTCAGGGTACCCCGACCATCCTCGTCAACGGCCTGGTGTATCCGGGTGACCCGATCGACCCTGAGGCGTTCAGGGCGTTCGTTGAGGAGCAGGCGAACTGAAACCCCTCCTCCCCTACACCGGCTTCGGCTACTTTCCGCTCGCACTCCTCGCGCGAGCGCCCTACGCCATGATGGTGGTCGGCGTGCTGACGCTTGCCGTCGCGGCCCGCGGGTCCGTCGAAATCGGTGGGCTCACCTCAGCAATGGTGGGGCTTGGAGTTGCTTGCCTCGGCCCCTTTATCGGCGCTGCGGCTGACCGTTTCGGGCAACGCTCAACCCTGCTCGTCAGCGGGGCCGCGAACAGCATCGCACTCGGCGCACTCGCGTGGATTGCATTCAGCCCTCTGCCTATTTGGGCCATGCTGCTCGCTTCGTTCGTCGTTGGCGCGACGGCACCGCAAATTTCTCCAATGTCGCGCTCACGACTGGTGAGCATCGCGCAATCAAGGTTGCCTCGCGAGCAGCGGCCACGCACGATCAACGCCACGCTGGCCTACGAGTCTGCCGCCGACGAAGTCGTGTTCGTCTTTGGGCCCGTGATCGTGGGGGTGCTTGCCACCGTACTTGGTGCTTGGGCGCCGATCATCGGCGCCGCAGCGCTCACCCTCGTCTTTGTTACCGCATTTGCGCTGCACCGCACGAGCCCACCAGCACGCACCGCGGAGCAGCAGAGGTCAGAGCTCTCTCCAGCGTCCGAACTGTGGCGTGCACCACTCCTCGTCACCGTATTCGGCATCTTCACCGTCGGATTGTTCTTCGGCTCAATGCTCACTTCGCTGACCGCTTTTATGCAGGACCGCGGCGCGCCAGAGCAGGCCGGTTTGCTCTACGGAGTCATGGGCGTGGGATCGGCGATATTCGCGATCGGGGTGACCTGGTTCTCGCCAAAATTCACCCTGCGATACCGCTGGATCGCATTCTCAGTGCTGCTGCTCGCCGGCTCAGTGCTACTGCAAACCGTGCACGACGTACCGAGCATGCTGCTTTCACTCGCTGTGATCGGTGTCGGCATCGGCCCGCTACTCGTGACCCTCTATGGGTTTGGTGCAGCGCGCACTCCGATTGGGCGCTCGGCCACCGTCATGACCATGCTTGGCTCAGGCGTGATCGTGGGTCAGTCACTCGCCTCGGCGGTGACCGGCATTGTGGCCGAATCGATCAGCACGCAGGTGTCACTACTGATTCCGCTGGTTTCGGTGCTGCTTGGCCTACTTGCGGGCCTCGTGAACTGGCGCTTGACCCCGTCCGGCCCGCTGCCCTCGGTGACCGGCCCCGTGCACCTACCCTAGTAAGTCTGTAACGGCAGAAGGCCCAGCGATCCTCGAATTTGACAGAGCTACCACTTCGCTGTCGGCGCAATGCGCCCAAACCGAGGCACAACCCAAAGTGGGAGAATAGATACATGTCCGTCGCCCCTCTCACCACTGCAGATGTCTTCGCACTTCGCGCAGAGTTTCCATACTTCGCAAACCCTCCGACAAATGAGGGCGTACCAGTCGCATACCTCGACTCCGCGGCAACATCACAACGGCCATTCCGAGTGCTCGACAGCGAGCGCACATTCCTTGAACGCGACAATGCCGCAGTACACCGTGGCACCAGCCAGGCAGTCGGCTCGGCAACTGAGCGCTTCGAATCGGCCCGTGCCGCAGTAGCTGAGTTCGTGGGTGCGGCAACTCCTGAACAAGTCGTGTGGGCGGCTGGTGCAACCGATGCGTTGAACGTGGTCGCGCTCGGCATAGGCGAGGCAAACTCGGGACTCGGAATTCGAGGATCCGAGCGCTTCGCGCTCGAACCAGGCGATGAGATCCTCGTCACTGAATCTGAACACCACGCGAACCTCATCCCCTGGCAAAGGCTCGCAACAAAAACAGGTGCGACCCTCACTTATATTCCGGTGGATGAGTTCGGTACTTGGTCTATTGACGCTGCGCGAGAAGCGATAAATTCCCGTACTCGCATATTCGCGTTCACCCACGTTTCGAACGTGACTGGGTTTGAGGCACCGGTAGCTGAGCTCGTAGAGCTCGCGCGGGCAGTTGGCGCGATTACCGTACTTGACGCCTGCCAGTCGGTACCCCACATTCCGGTGAATTTCGACGCGCTCGGCATTGACTTCGCAGTCTTTTCAAGCCACAAGGCTCTCGGTCCGAATGGAATTGGTGTGCTCTATGGGCGCGCTGAGATGCTCGAGGCTCTCCCACCGGCTCGTACTGGCGGCAGCGCGATCACTACGGTGACCATGGAGAAGGCCGAGTTCATGCCGCCCCCACTTCGCTTCGAAGCTGGCACGCAGGCCGTGTCTCAGGTGGTTGGGCTCGGCGAAGCAATCGCGTTTCTCACAGAGGTGGGTATGCAGCGATCGGCTGCTCGTGAACACGAGCTTGTCGAACGGATGGTCGAGGGCGTGCTCAAGACCCCCGGCCTGCGTCTGCTTGGCCCCCAGGGCACGACCGATCGTGTTGCATTGGCCGCAGTCTCCGTTGATGGCCTGCACGCGCACGATGTGGGGCAGTTTCTCGATCAGGAGGGCGTGCTCGTGCGGGTAGGGCACCACTGCGCTCAGCCGCTGCACCGAGCACTCGGCATGGCGTCGAGTACACGTGCGAGTGTCCACCTGACGACCACCGAAGAAGAAGTTGACCGTTTTCTCGACGCGCTGCGCGGAGCCCAGCGCTATTTCAAGGTGGAGGTTGCACGATGAGCGCACTTGATTCCCTGTACCAAGAGGTCATTCTTGACCACTCAAAGCGGCCGTTTGGCAAGGGCGAATTTCAAGCCCCCGAGGGCACCCTCTCCGCCTCACACCACGAACTCAACCCGAGCTGCGGCGACGAAATCACCCTGAGCATTGCGGTCTCGCCTGAGAACGGCAAGATTGAGGTACTTTCTTGGGAGGGGCAGGGATGCTCGATTTCGATGGCTTCAGCCTCGGTACTCTCTCAGCTGGTGCGGGACGACGCGCTGACAATCGAAGAAGCCAAGCTACGTATCGATGCGTTTCGAGAAATGATCCAGTCACGCGGAACGGTTGAACCAGACGAAGAGTTGCTGGGTGACGCGGTTGCGCTGCAGGGCGTCTCGAAGTTTGTCATGCGTGTGAAGTGCGCGATGCTCGCTTGGGTAGCTCTTGAAGCAGATTTCAAGCAGGTAGAAGCAGAACTCAGCCCTCGCTAGCGCGATTGGACACGGTGGTCGACTGAGCATGACCGGCTAGGCACCGCCGCGGCCAGTGATTCCTTCATCGGAGATTTCTTTTGTCGTCCACACAAGCATGAATCACAAACATCGTGCGATTTTTGTGAGTAACTCATCTTCGATGATTCCCGGCTAGCACCATTGGTGCATGACAGCTTCACTCTCACTCACCGCTTCAGACCGTTCTTCTCCCCGAGCAGGCGAATCACCTGTAGAGACCCTCCGCTGCACAAGCACGGCAGACTTTCTTGCCGCGCTCCCGCTGCTTACCGGTTTCACTGATCAGAACAGTCTCTTCATCGTGCTGTTTCAGGGCCGTCGGGGCGGCAACGTGCTTCGCATGGAGCTGCCCGAGACACAGTCCCCGAACGAAGTGGGGGTGCTGCTTGATGGAATCACGACACTATTAAAAGACACCGGCGCTGGCGCTGAGGGGCCCGCCGTCGTCATTGCTACCTCACAGACGTTCGAAGATTCTGTCGGCCCACCGTGGGGTCGTCTGGTGCACCAGCTCAAGCGACGCTTTCACCGAGAAGGTTGGAAATTGCGGGAGCTTGCGGTCATTGCCGACGACGGTTGGTGCGGGCTGCTTGGCAGTAATGCGGGCGCACGGCGACCGCTCAGCGAAATCACTGAAAGTGAGTTTGCGACTTCAGCGCGAAGCAAGGGGTCGCGTCCCCGCCCACTTTCCTCAATTGGGGATCTTCCGGAGCCAGATCTCGCACGGGCACACACCGTCGCCAAGTTCCTCAAAGAGTTCCAACAGCGCCAAGACTTACGCGGCGCAACAGGCCCCGCAGACCATTCGATCAACTTGATTCGCAACACCGCGGGGCTCGCAGATCACTGCTTTGGTACAACTGGCCCGGCGGCTCATGCGTCACAAAGCCCTAGGCCACTCCGGAAGCTGCCGGCGAGGCAGCTCGCACACTTCATCTCTGCCGCGCAGTCGCAGACCCCGTGGCTAGTGTTAGTCCTCACTGCTCTCACACGCGCAGAATTTGTCGTCAGCGTCGCGCTTGACTCGGGTGTTGACCGACTTACTGACATACGAATAGATGACGTGCCCGGTGCCGTTCGGGGAACACGTGAGAGTTGGAGCATCCAACACCTACTCAGTTCGCTCTCACATGAGCTTCCCGAGCGGGAGAAGCTTCGTGCAGCGGTGCGTGTATTGGAGGATGGGATTGCCCATGCTCCGCGTGAGATGTCCCCACCGCTATTCGCGTTCCTCGCCTGGGCATGGTGGATGCTGGGAATGCAGTCGGTGGCGACTCGAGCAGTCACACAATCACTTGAAGTACAGAACGATCACGAGCTCACGCTGATGGTGCAGCGCCTCATTCAAAGCCCACCTGTAGCCCACCTGCATCGGCTCCGAGCAGAATTCGATCACGCGGGCGCCGCGTGTTAGTGCTTTCGTGTGCTGTCGGGCACTTCTCTGAATAGAGCTCTTCTATAACGTGCTGCGATCCCAGAATGTCGTTGCAGCCTATCGATGCCGCTGTTTCGATCTGGCTTGCTCAGTCTCTGCCGCTACCACCCGCACCACGCGATCGATCACGTCGAGATCGATCGCGTCAGAAAGTGTGAATCGCAGTGCTGTCTGGGCGAGTTCCGGTGCGATACCGATGGCAAGCAACGCAGGCGAAGGTTCGTCCTTTCCTGCAGCACAGGCCGAACCAGAGGAGGCCGCAACGCCGGCTGCGTCAAGTGCAACGAGCAAGGACTCTCCGCTTACCCCCTCTACGACAAACGAGGCGTGCCCCGGAAGTCGCTCGCTTGGATGCCCCGTCATGCTGCACCCTGATACGTCGGCAAGCATTCGGCGAATAAGCTCGTCGCGACTCTCGACCAGTGCAATCGCCCGACTACCAATGTTTTGCCTTCGTGCAGAGACAGCAGCACCGAACCCTGCAATCGCAGCAACATTTTCGGTGCCCGATCGTCGGCCCTGCTCCTGCCCACCACCGTGAATCAGTGGCTCGATCGCAGTGCCCGCCCGTAGAAGTAACGCTCCAGCGCCTTGCGGCCCACCGAACTTGTGGCTCGCGATGGTCATCGCGTCAACGGCTCCCGGCCAGCCTTCCTGTAGGAAGGAAACCGGCAGAGTCGCTGCAGCCTGCACCGCGTCGGTGTGCATGAGGGCACCAGCCTGGTGCGCAATTTCGGTGATTGCTCCGATCGGCTGCACCGTGCCGATCTCTCCGCTTGCGAGCCCGATCGTGACCAAGGCGGTGTCATTACGGATCATGGCCGCAACCTTTTCGGGTGCGACAAGCCCATACCTATCCACTGGTACGTGTTCGATCTCGAAGCCAAAGACTCTCTCGAGAAAACTGCAGCTCTCAAGCACCGACGGGTGCTCAAGAGGCGAGGTGAGCAGGTGTCGGCCGCGTGGGTTCGCGAGTGCGAGACCCAGCACGGCGAGATTATTTGCTTCAGTGCCGCCCGAAGTAAACACCAACTCGCTCTCACGTGCGCCGAATGCCGCCGCGATGGCCTTCCGCGACTCTGCAACTATCGTTGCAGAGCGGAACCCTGCCGAGTGCACGCTTGAAGGGTTTCCCGGCCCAGCATCGAGTGCGTCCAGCATTGCAGCTCTCGCTTCTGGGGTGAGCTGTGCGGTGGCTGCTGCGTCGAGGTAACGGTATGTATTTGGGCTCAGATTTACGCTCACGTTAGCGCTCACTCCGTCACCTCGCTAGGCAGCATCGAGGCCAAGATCAAGCGCGACTACCCCGTGGGTGATCTTGCCGACCGAGATGACGTCTACTCCGGTGCGAGCAATTGCGGCTACGGTCTCGAGGTTTACCCCGCCGCTGGCTTCGCGCACCGCACGTCCCGCAACTATTTTGACGCCAGTTTCAAGGTCACTGAGCGAGAAATTGTCGAGTAACACCCCCCCGTCACACCGGCTTCGAGCACCGGCTCCAGCTGTTCCAGCCGATCGACTTCCACAATGATCGAGGTCGTGTGTCCCGCCCGCGCACGGAGCCCTCGCAGGGCCTCGGTGAGCGCCACACCCTCGGTCGCCCCGAGCGCAGCAAGGTGATTGTCTTTCACCATGATCGCATCGCTCAGACCAAAGCGATGATTGCGGCCTCCACCTGCCCGCACCGCGTGCTTCTCAAGCGCTCGCAGCCCAGGGGTGGTCTTCCTGGTATCTGCGATGACCGCGTTTGTACCCCGCCACCGCATCGACATATTTTGCAGTTAGGGTCGCGACTCCGCTGAGTCGCTGGGCAAAGTTTAGGGCTACTCGTTCAGCGGTAAGAATACCTCTCGCCGGTCCCTTGATCAGAGCGAGCGCATCGCCGGGCGCAAATTGTTGCCCTTCCTGAGCAAGCTCAGTTACGCGAATTCTTGGGTCGATCTGTGCGAATGCCTCCATGATCAGTGCACCGCCCGCAAACACTCCCGATACGCGCGCATTGAGCACCGTTGAGAATTCCGCTTCCGCCGGAATCGTCAGCTCAGCGGTCAAATCGCCCCACGGAGCATCCTCACGCAGAGCCAAGCGCACGGCATCGGTAACTATCTGTTTGGTCAGCATACGGCTGCGCTCCTTGGCATGAGATCGGTTGTTCTGTGGGTACCGTGTGGTGAGCGATTCGCGTGGAAAGGATCGTGCTCGCGCTCCTCCGAGCGATTTAGGTAAAGCGTGTTCGTTGAATTCGAGGATCCCGGCAACCAGGCCCGTCGCAGGCATGCCTCCGGGTCGGTCTCGGGGTAGTCAGATCGCTGATGGGCGCCTCGAGACTCAGTGCGAGCGATTGCAGCTTGTGCGATCATGCTGGTGAGTTCAGCGAGCGCACCGTCGAGAGTCGCCACCGCACGAATCACCTCACCCAACCCATCTGCGTTTCGCTCAATCCCAAGGCCTGCAGCAACGATCGACTGGATCTCGTGCTTTGTGACAGAAGTCGTTGAAGCAGAAGTCGTCGAGGTAGAAGTCGTTGTGGCCGAAGCTTCGGGAACCTTGCCAGCTGAGGTGCCGGGAAGTAGCTTAGCAGCGGCGATCAAGGCCCTCGCGCCGACGCCCTCGAGCTCCCAGCAACCCTGTCCTGCCCTGCCCGCCTGTTTGCCCTGCCCTGCCCACTGCGTGGCCGCAGCCCTCGCCGCCCGAGGGCCGGAGCGGAGCCCCTCAAGAAGCGAGTTTGAGGCGAGGCGATTGGCGCCGTGTACACCAGTGCATGCGACCTCGCCAACGGCAAAGAGGCCCAGGGACGCTGGTTCGGCCGTGCATATCTGTCAATACTCCACCCATTGTGTAGTGCGCAGGCTGGAGCGACCCCGGTACAGGCTCGCGAGTCCGATCGGTACCGTGCGCCTGCAACGCACGGGTGATTGCCGGAAACCGTTGCGCTAGCGTCCCGCGGCCAGCCCTACCGTTCGATCTGGCTCGCGTCAAGCCAGACCTGAGCTGCGCCGCTCCCCCCGCATCGAGCGATGAACATGACGTGACACCACGTCGCGGGGCGCAAGCTCTGCCGCAGGATGTGCCTCAGTCATGAATCGCTCACCGTGCTCGTCACGGAGCACTGCGCCAGCCCCTCGTGCGGCCTCCCGAGATGAGAAACCCTGTGCCTGCGAGCACAGTCGGGTGAAACTGCACGAACTCGAGGTCCGCCATAACCGCACCGACTCTGGCGGCAAGCACGATACCCTCGCCCTGCGCTCCCGGGTGGTTCGAAGTTTCTGGGTACAGCGCCGCATACCCACCGGTCGCGAGCACGACCGCATCAGCTTTCACCGAGCTGAGCTCCCCAGCCTCGCCCCGAAGCAGCGCACCCGTGACTGCGCCCGAATCTGCGGAGAAGCGCTACCGCGCTCGCATGCAGAACGAGCTGACTTCGCCCGGCAGCAACCAGAGCCAAAAGCCGCGCCAGCAGAAACGCGTGCAGTGCCGCACCGGTACGATCCTCGCCGGAATGCACGATCCTCGCCATGCTGTGTGCTGCTTCGAGCCCAAACGATACCGCGCCAGCAGCATCTCGATCGACGCCAAACCCACGCGAAATGAGGTCACTTACGGCTCTCGCACCCTCGGTGGCCAGCAATCCGGCGACTGATGCATCGACCAAACCAACCCCGGCCGCAACCAGTGTCGTAAGCGTGCATCTCGGGAAGGTCACCCGCCCCGACCGCGCCGCCGCGATGCCGCCCTGAGCGAGCGCGGTATTGCCACCCTGGCGAGAGCAAGGCTGGCCGCGATCCTCGACCCAAAATCTGAAACTTCATCAGCACCAGCGGTCAGGCTCCCCGGAGTCACGAGCATTACTTCCGCACGATTCTCTGCTGCCTCAATCGCGCAGGTAATCCCTGCAACCCCGGAACCAATGACGAGGATCATGGCTTCGCAGCCAGCATGCGTTCGAGCGCTATCCGCGACTCCTCCGCGACTGAGCCGTCAACTGTGATGCGGTTCGGAAACTCACCCTGCACGAGTGATTCGAGCGTCCACGCTAGGTATGCGGGGTGGATTCGGTACATCGTGCTGCAGGGGCACACCACCGGATCCAGGCAGAAGATCGTGAGATCGGGGCGCTGCAACTGCAGCCGATTCACGAGGTTGATCTCGGTGCCGATCGCGAGCACGTCACCGGGCTTTGCCGCCTCCACCTGCTTGCGAATGTATTCGGTGGAGCCCGCGCCATCGGCTGCGTCGACGACCGGCGCCGGGCACTCAGGGTGCACGATTACGCGCACACCTGGGTAGTCAATACGTGCCTGCTCGATCTGGTCGACGGTGAACCGCTTGTGCACTGAACAGAAGCCGTTCCAAAGGATCAGCGCGGGAATCACGCAGCTGCTCAACCGTATTGCCGCCAAGCGGCAGGTGCGGCCGCCACAGTGGCATTTCTGACTCATTGACACCCATCGCCTTCGCGGTGTTGCGACCGAGGTGCTGATCAGGGAAGAACACGACCCTCTGCCCCGGGCAAATGCCCACTAAGCACAGTTCGGGCGTTCGATGAGGTGCACACGATACCACCGTTGCGGCCGCAAAACGCCTTGATCGCGGCAGACGAGTTCATGTAGGTTACGGGGATGACGGGCTGGAGCGACGGGTCGCTCAGGCCACTTCCCTCATCATCGGCGAGCGCGCTCGTGAGTTCGCGCCAGCACTGCTCGACCCTGGTCAATCGTCGCCATGTCGGCCATCGAGCAACCGGCGGCAAGATTCGGCAAGATTACAGGCCTGGTTCGGGCCCCGAGAGGATATCCGCCGTCTCCGCAATGAAGTGCACCCCGCAAAAAACAAACGCTTCAGCCTCCGGGTGGTCCTTCGCTGCCTGCGCGAGCATAAACGAGTCACCGACGAAATCGGCGTACTTCACGATCTCGTCACGCTGGTAGAAGTGCCCAAGAATGCTTACGCGATCGCCGAGGGCCTTTTTTGCGTCCAGGATCCACCGATCGAGCGTCTCCTCGCTCGCGCTGGTGTACCGCTCTGGCAGGGGGCCCTGCCGTGGTGCGCTGCTTGGTACTTCGTCCTCAGTCGAGGCGCCCGGTTCGTACCCCGGCTTTTGGTCAATTGCCCATGGGTCTAGTACCAGTTCGTCATCGCAGTTCGAAGCTCCGGTCGCCCGCAGCACGATGGGGCGCCCGCTGCCGCGTGTCGGTATTCCTGTTGTCGCCGATGCCGTTTCGGCCTCTGCTGAGAGTCGAATGAGTTCTGCAACGCTGGTCATGAGATGCTCCTGGGTGCGAGTTGCTGGTCTTGCTTCGTTTCGGGGTCGCCCGCAAAGCGGTAGAGGCGTGCCGGGCGATGTCGGTCTCCGCTCGTGAGTGCACCGGTGTCGACCACGTGCCCTTGCGAGAGCGCCTGTCGGCGAAAATTTGCAGGGTCGATAGGTTCTCCGAGGATCGCTTCTCGCACCTCTCGCAATTGTGCGAGAGTGAACTGTCGGCCGAGGAAACGGTATGCGACGGTTGAGTACTCCGTCTTGCTGCGGAGGCGATCGAGAGCATATGCGACGATCTCACCGTGATCAAAGGCAAGCTCAGGCAGGGCATCAGCAGAGAACCAGGCCACGTTCTCGTCAGGCTCGGCAAGCTGATCCTCGAAATCACCTAGAGAAGAGACGGCAAGAGCTTCTCGCCGTAAAGTGCCCAGTATGCGATCGTGACGAGCCGTTGCGCTTCGGCTGACCGCTCAACTGCACCGAAACTGTAGAGCTGTTCGAGATACCCAGGGTCACGAATCACCGCGGTACGCAACGTGCGCAGTGCGGTATCGACAAGCGTTTCATCCCATGGGATCGGGCCGCCCGGTAGCGCCCAGTTGCCCGAGAACGGTAAGCGTGTGCGACGCACGAGCGGCAGCCAGATAGTTGCCTCGGAGCTCTCAGGCGCCGGAGCTCCCGGACCAAGCAGAGCACCCTCAGGCGGGTTCAGTGCAAATGCAACGGTGGAGACCGCGACGGCTGGCGGGAGAAGCCGTCGCTCACTCACGCTCATGCTTCCGTAGCTCATCGGTGATCCTCTACCTTTTTACTTATAGTCACAATGACCTTAAGTGAACACATGCAACTATACACCCCACCAAGCCGAAGCTCAGAATGTAACGAGCGCACCCAACCCAAA
>JAUCCH010000050.1:0-9805 GCA_034676385.1 Leucobacter sp. | reverse complement strand
GCGTTGTTGACCCCTGCTGGAGTTTGTCATCGCCACCCGGGTCACCTCCGCTGAGCGCCCTCACCGCCGCCTGGAAGCAACGGCCTCGGTCCGCGTAGTCCTTAAACTGGTCCATCGAGGCCGCTGCGGGTGAAAGCAACACCATGTCACCTGCCTGAGCGAACCAGCGAGCTGCGGCAACCGCCTCGGTCATCGTTCTTCAGTCTGCACCGGCACGACATCAATAACCGGCACCTGGGGAGCGTGTCGCTGAAGCGCTTCAAGAACGGCGGCACGATGTGCCCCGATCACCACCGCTCCACGGAGTCGTTTCGCGTTGGGCCTGAACGAGTGTGCTGATGTCCACGCCCTTCAGAAGCCCCCCAACCATCCATACGACGCTGTCTACAGCCCGAAGGGAGGCATGAGCCGCATGCACATTAGTAGCTCTTCAGTCATCGATCCACTTGACGCCGTCGACCTCACCGAGGCGCTGGGCGCGGTGCACATCCGGCTCGAAACTCAGATCGCCTGGGCAATCTCAGCAGGCTCTACCCCACGCGCACGCGCAAGCGCGGATACAGCCAGAATGTTCTGCACCATATCGAGGAGCCTGCAGGCCGCGCTCGACCAACTCATCGAGCGTCACCAGCTCAAACGCTTCGTTTCTGCGGTCGGCGTGGTACGCACGATCCAGAAGAAGCCCTTCCACCACCCCGAGCCCGCTTCGAGGGAGGGCTATAAAGGCCAAAACTCACCGCTCGCGCACCCTCGATCACATCGGCCTCTTCGACCATATGAAGGGTATCTGGATCAGCCCGATCTGTCAGACACAGGGAACCTGCGTCCACTCATATACTTTCGCCTTCGCAGCAACATACGCTTCGAACGAGCCATGCCAATCCAGATGGTCGTCGGCAAAAACATACGCTCGCGTATGGCGACACCTCGCCAAGGCGGTGCAGCTGGAAACTTCGAGAGCTTCAACTACAAGTGCGTCGTAGCCCTCGGGGTCGCGCAGAGCGTCAAGAATCGGCACACCGATGTTGCCCACTGGAGCGGCACGCAGACCGCCCGCCACGAGCATGTGTGCGGTTAGCTGCGAGGTAGTGGTCTTCCCGTTGGTACCAGTGATGCAGATCCAATCAGCAACGCGTCCGGTGTTGTAGCAGACGCCACCCGAGCTCGATATCGCCCCACACAACAACACCGTGCGATTCGGCCCACTCGGTGAGTGGGTGATCCGGCCGGTAGCCGGGTGACACCACTACAAGATCTGGGTTGAAGTCGACAAGGTTAGCGAGCTGTGCCCTGTCGCCCTCAATACGAACCGATTCGGCCCCAAGAACTTCGAGGACTCGCTCGCGATCGGGATCCTCGCCGCCAAAAATCACACGAACCTGCGAACCAAGCTCAATGAGGGTATCCGCCACCGAAAAACCGGTCACCCCAAGGCCAAACACCCGCGACTCGAAACCCGACCAATCGTCGTGCCAGCTACGCAGTGCAAGCACCTGTCTTTCATCTGCATGCTCTGTTCACCACTCACTGCTGAAGCAACCATTCAGCGTAGAACGCACCAACACCGACAATCACGAACAGCCCTGCGACCAGCCAGAATCGCACCACCACGGTGGTTTCTGCCCAACCCTTCAGCTCGAAGTGGTGATGAATCGGGCTCATACGGAAAATTCGTTTGCCCTTGGTCACCTTGAAGTATGCGCGCTGCAAAATCACGGAACCGGTTTCAACGATGAAGAGGCCACCAATGAGCAGCAGGAGCAGCTCAGTACGGGTCAGAATCGCGAGCGCGGCGATCGCGCCGCCGATGCCCATCGAACCGGTGTCACCCATAAAGACCTGCGCCGGGTTAGTGTTCCACCAGAGAAAGCCTGCAAGCCCCCCAAGAAACGCAGCTGAAATGACCGCGAGATCCATCGGATCGCGCACCACGTAACAGCCAAGCTCACCGGCAGTAGTGGCACAGTTTTGTGCCGACTTCCAAAACCCGATCACGAGATATGCACCAAAGGCAAAGATTGCGGCCCCCGCCGCGAGCCCGTCAAGACCGTCGGTCACGTTCACAGCGTTCGTGGTCGCGGTAACGATAACCATCACCCAAATGATGAACACGATGAGTCCAAGCACAACACCAAGGGACATAAAGTCGATTGGCAGGTCGCGGAACAGTGAAATGCTCGTCGAAGCCGGCGTGACTCCGTTCTCATTCGCGAACTGCAATCCGAGCACTGCAAAGGAGACCGCGATCACTATCTGACCGATGATCTTTGCCCAGCCGCCAAGGCCCGCAGAATTCTGCTTCCGGGTCTTCATATAGTCATCGATGAAGCCGACTAGGCCCGCACCAAGTGCCATCAAGATGACCAGCATTGCGGACGGTGAGGGCTGCTCGCCCATCATCATTTTTCCTACGAAATACGCAATTATTGATCCCGAAAGAAAGATGATCCCGCCCATGGTCGGGGTTCCGCGTTTGACCTCGTGTTCTTTCGGGCCATCAACACGAATCGGCTGCCCCCACCGAAGTCGGTTAAAGACACGGATAAAGAGTGGCGTCAACAGGATCGAGTAGAGCATCGAAAATGCCCCGGCAATCAGCAGTGCAATCATGCGAGCGCCTCTCCCAATCGATCACCGAGTTTTTGCAGCCCGGCTGCATTTGATGATTTCAAGAGTACGGTGTCTCCCGGCTGCGCGGTCCGCACGAGGTATTCAAGTGCGTCATCATGGTTCTCGAAGAACACGCTCTCACCGTCCCATGAACCCTCGTTGATCGAGCTGATGTGCAACCTGCGAGCCTCTTTACCCACAACTACGAGCTCACTAATGCCAAGCCGAACGACCAGTAATCCAATACGGTCGTGCTCTTCGCCAGCAAGGTCGCCGAGTTCGCTCATAGCTCCCAACACCGCAACCGTCCTGGCCCCGGGGCGAGCGATCTGCGCGAGTGTCTTCAGCGCTGCACTCATACTGTCGGGGCTCGCATTGTAGGCATCATTGATTATGGTGATGCCGTCGCGGCCCGGAAGTACCTGCATTCGCCCGGGGGCGGCAAGCGTCGCTGACTCAAGCGAATCCACAATTTGCGCGGGGGCCAGGCCGAGTTCTAGCCCGACGGCGGCCGCTGCCATCGCGTTCGCAACGTGGTGCTCGCCGAGCACGCGGAAATTCACGGGAAGCGACTCTCCTGCTAGGTGCAGCGTGAACGAGGTGCCACTCGCCGAGGCTTCAATATCACTCGCACGTACGTCGGCATCACCACTCTGACCAAACCATACGACGCGTGCCTTGGTCAGATCCGCCATCCGAGAGACCCACGGATCGTCACGATTCAGCACCGCGACGGCAGTCTCTGGCAGATCACGCACCATTTCGCTCTTGGTGCGGAAAGTCGTCTCGATACTGCCAAACTCGCCGGCGTGCGCGAGGCCGACGGACAGCACGACACCGATGTGCGGTGGTGCCATTTCAGTGAGGCGCGCAATCTCACCTTCCGCGCTCGCGCCCATCTCAGCGACGAGCGTTTCAGTGTCTTCAGCGACCCGAATCATTGTCAGCGGGCCACCAACCTCATTGTTAAACGATTTCTCGCTCGCAACGGTGGGCCCCAAACGCTCCGCCATACTGGCGATGAGATTCTTCGTCGTAGTTTTGCCGTTTGACCCGGTGATCCCCACGATGCGCGGCCTGCCGCCGTCAAGCGCTCGCTGCACCACGGTCTTTGCGAGGAGCCCAAGCGCCAGGGTCGCATCTTCCACCACAATTTGTGGCACACGATCGTCAACCTCGCGCTCGACGATCAGGAGCGCGGCTCCATTATCGACCGCTTTCGATGCGAACAGGTGACCATCGGTTTCCTCGCCACGCCTGGCGACGAAGATCTCTCCGGGTCCGACCAAGCGCGAATCTGTCTGCGACTGCGCGACGATGACAGTATCGTTGTCTCCCGTGCGCGTCGGCACGAGGCGACCACGTACGGCCTCCGCAATCTCAGTTGGTGTCAGTGCGATCACTCGAGCATTTCCGCCTCGCGGAGTGCGCCGCGTACTTCGTCTCTGGCCGAGTACGCGATCTGCGCACCGGCGATTTCTTGAAAGTCTTCGTGCCCAGGGCCGGCATACAGGATAACGTCGCCCGCCTCCGCAAGGGAAATAGCGTGCCGAATTGCGGCACGCGCGTCGGGGACCTCGATCACCTCTGCGTGGTGTGCGCTTCGGGCGCCCTCGATAAGTTGGCCCCGAATCTCAGCCGGGTCCTCGTTGCGAGGGTGGTAGTCGCAAATGATGACGACGTCGCTGCCAGCCGCCGCGATGCGGCCCATTTCACT
The DNA here is from genome assembly GCA_034676385.1 of Leucobacter sp. GTDB lineage: Bacteria > Actinomycetota > Actinomycetes > Actinomycetales > Microbacteriaceae > Leucobacter. The sequence continues at coordinate 5,478 of JAUCCH010000050.1, read as the reverse complement.
GCGTTTTTCTGTGTCACGGTCGCCATCGGCACCGAACATGAAAATGATTCTCCCCGGCGCCACCTCAGCCAGAGCCTCCAGCATTGCCTCGAAGCTCCCCGGGGTGTGAGCATAGTCAACGTAAAATCGCGGCGCGCGAGAAAGCGGCGCTTCGGGGTTCATGATTTCAAGCCGTCCAGGAATATATACCGGGATGTGTCCGTTTTTGAGTCCGGCAGAGACCTGTTCAATCGGTATCCCGGCCTCGTGCAACATGATGAGCGCAAGGGCAGCGTTCTCCGCCATGAATCTACCGAACATCGGCACATTGCCCCGGAAATGAACGCCCTCTGGCCCTTGCAGCACGAAACTGACCCCGTCTAGAGACTCTCGTGTCACTGCAAGGTGCCAGTCGGCGTTTGCGCCGTACTCAGTGGCGAGCGTGGTCACCGGAATCGTGGCTTCTCGGGCAATCCGTTTCCCAAACGGCCCGTCAACGACAACAACTCCGCGCTGTGCGTGCTCCGGCGCAAAAAGCGCAAGCTTTGCGGCGAAGTAGGTCTCCATGTCACCAAAATCATCGAGATGATCACGCGAGAAGTTGTTAAAGCCAACAACATCGAAGTGCACGCCGTCAATACGGTGACGTGCTGTCGCATGAGCCGACACCTCGAGCGCAATTCCTTCGACCTGTTCCTCGATCATTCGAGCGAGCAGACCGTGCAGTTCGGGTGCTTCCGGGCTCGTGAGCGAGCTGGTGATGACTGTGTCTCCCACCCGACGCTCCGCGGTGGAGCTCAGCCCGGTCTTGAGTCCCGCGGCACGCATCAGCTCAGCCAACAAATAGACGATGCTGGTTTTGCCGTTAGTACCGGTAATTCCAAAGGTCTTGGCCCCGAGGTCTTCGGTTGCGTACACGTACGCAGACACCGTTCCAACTACCATTCGAGGATCGCCAGGCGAGATGAGCACTGGCAGTTGCACGCCCGCATCGCGAACAAGGCCAGCGCCCTCCTCGTCACTCAGTATCGCGACGGCACCACGTTCGGCCACCTGTGCGGCGAACTCAGCACCGTGACGCCTTGAGCCAGGCAGGGCGAAGTAGAGGTCACCCGGACGCACGTCTCTCGAATCGAGTGTGGCACCGGTCGCCACGGCGTTGAGAGAGGCCACAGCCGAGTCAGAGATCAAGTCAAATCGCTCGGAAACAGCGTGGAGTGGCACGCCAGCCGGGTGAGATGGTCGAATGCTCAGTCCGTGCTGCGCGATCAAGGGGTCGTTGCTGGTCACCAATTGATCCTACCCATCTCTCACGGAGCTTTCTTGCGTGTCCAGAAGACTCAGTAGGTGAGCTGAAGTGGCTCGTATGCACCGCTTGACGGTGGCAGGTGGAAGGTACGGATTGTGGCCTCAACTGCCGAGTGCCAGGCGCGCACAGCGACGACCGTGCCGTGCCCAATTTTCGGGTATGCCACGGTAGAAACCACGACGTACTGCGGGTCATCCATCGGGAACATTCCGGCAAAGCTGTAGACGTAGTCGGGCCGGTAACCTCCCTCGCCGTCACCCTGCTCTGCGGTACCGGTTTTACCACCGAGACGATAGCCGGCAATCGCAGCATCCGAAGCGATCCATCCCTCGGTCGCCATGGCCTCGATCATCTTGCGGGTGTCTGCGGCAGCCTCCGGTGAAATCACCCGCACCGGATCCTGCTTCTCAGTCTCAGTTACGGTTCCGTCGGCGGCGGCGCACCCCTTCACGAGTGTCGGCGGCACACGCACCCCGTCATTCGCGATCGCCTGATAGGCACTCGCGGTCTGAATAATTGTGCTTGACAGGCCCTGCCCGAACATCGTGTTGTAGCTGGTCTGCCGATCCCAGTCGGCAGCATCGATGAGGGTGCCCGAGCTTTCAAGCGGCATGCCCGTGCTGGTTTCCTGCCCGAGCCCAAAGCGCTCGAGGTAGTCATACCGTGTCTGCTCATCAAGCCTGGCACCAACCATCGAGATGCCCACGTTTGATGATTCAACAATAATTCCCGAGAGCGTCCAGGGCATGTCACCGTGCGGCGTCGAGTCGGCAAAGGTCACACCGGGTTCGGGGTCCCAGCGGTAAGGGGTGAGATTTGGTGTATTGATCGTCGCAGCACCCTGGTCAAGCAGCGAGGCGGCAGTCAGCGTCTTGTACGTTGAACCGGGCTCATACGGGTAAGTAAAGGAGCGCGCCTCACGCCGATCGGGAGTCGACGCGTCAACATCATTCGGGTCAACCGAATGATCCTCCGCTACCGCAAGCAACTCGCCGGTCTGAGCGTCCATAATCGTGACGAGCCCCCACTCAGCGTTGCTGGCCTCGACCTGCTGATTAATTGATTGTTGTGCTTCGTACTGCAGGTCTCGGTCAATTGTGAGCTGGACTGTGCCGCCGTCTTCCGCAGTCTTTGTCACAACAACGCTGCCTGGCAGGCGCACTCCGTCAGCACCCTTCTCGTAGGTCTCCTCACCATCGGAGCCCAACAGGCATTCGTCCTGCGAGAGCTCGATTCCCGCTTGTGGTTGCCCCTCCGAACCGATAAAGCCGACGACACTTCCACCAACCGCACCGTTCGGGTATAGGCGCTGATGATTCACATCGAACGTGAGCCACGGAATATCAAGCTTCTTGAGAGCGTTCAGTGCGGTGAGGTCAACGCTCCGCTTGACGTACGCAAAGTCTGATTTTGGATCATCGGCGAGCGCATCGTCTACGATCTTTTCGAGCTCTTCCGGCTGTTGCCCGGTAACCTCCGCGACCGCGGCGAAAGCCTCGTCCGTGCCAATGGGCACCCACTCACCATTCTGTTCGAGCGTGCGCCAGTAGTTGACGTTCTTTGGGGACAGCTGCACGTCATAGCGTTCGTCAGTGGTCGCAAGCACCACCCCGTTTCGGTCGACGATGTCTCCGCGCAGGCTTGGAATAGTAACTGGCACACCGCGCTTGTCCAGAGCTTCAGCGTTGTACTCCGGAGCGCGAACGACTTGCAGGTCGACGAGTCGCACGGTGAAAGCAAATGCGCCAGCCAGGACCAACACCATCGCGATAAGTCTCCGTAAAGCGAGTGGTCGCAGTTTCGGCATGTTCGCTTCCGATCAGTGCGTTTGGGGTGGGGCAACGGACCTTCCCAAGGTATCGCCGTGGTAGCTGCAGCGGCCGCAGCTTGTTCGGCCTGTTCCGGATTTCGTTCCGTAAGCAGTACCGTCGGCGTCAACCACGGGGAGCCCTACGAGCGTGGCATTCGGTACCGAATTACCAGCCACGGCCGTGGTCGGCCCGCCGAGCGTCCCGAGCACTGCGCTATCACTCAATCGGAGCGTAGCAGGCGTCGTGTTCTGCACCATTTCGAGCTTTGCGGCGTTGTCCGCAAGGTTCTGCGGCGAAGCCAGCTTGTCGGTGTTCTGCGATAGCACCCGTTCAACCCTAGTCAAGTCACGCAATTCAACCTGCAGTGCCCGCGCTTCGTATGCGCCGTCAGAAACTGCGATGCTCAGCCCAAGTTGCGCAAAGAGCGTGGCGAGGATCAGTCCCACCGCTGTGAACGCACCCATCAGCGGGCTAATTTTTCTTGACCGGGTGCGGGTAGTTGGAACAACGGTGAGGTCGGGGCGCGAATGGGGTTGCCAAGCGGGAGCGCCTACGAGCCAGTCGGCGTCGCTTGTGGCCTGTCGTAGGTGCTTCACGGTAGAGCGGCACTGTGTTTGCGCTCACAGTGTGGCCTTCCTCACGCGTTTCGGCTGCTCGGAGTTCGCACTGGAATTGCGCGACTGTTGCGATTCCGCTCCTCGTCGCTGGCAAGTTCGGCGCCGCGAGTCAGGAGTTTAAACTCGGGCTTATGTTCCGGGAGTTCAACCCGGGAAGACCCTGGAGCGGTCGACTTGCTGCGCTCCACAAGGAGCTAGCTTCACAAAGCGATCCTCGAGTGACTGGTATGACATGACAACAACTGGACCACCCAAGCTAGTAGCTCGAGCGCTGCTGGTATCGCTCGCTCAAGTGCGACCAATTCGGCGTTCACTTCGACCCGGAAGAGCTTGGAACACGCGCTTCGCAGGGTGGCGCAGGTTGCTCACCGCCGCCGGAGTAGCTTTCTGCAGAATGTCAACGAGCTGCAAGCTGCGCTCGATCGGCGCTTCCTGCCTTTGCCGCGACAATTGCTCGTGCGTAGCGACCCGCTAGCGGCTCCTCGCCATAGCGCTCGAAAATGGCCCTCAGGCGCCCCTCACTCGGTGGTCAGACGCCCAGGCAGCGCTGGTTCCGCTACTTTGGTCCATCCGCATGTCGAGAGGAGCGTCCTGCGCGTAAGCAAAACCGCGGTCAGCGTCGTCAAGCTGCAGTGAGGAGACACCAAGGTCGAATAGCACACCATCGATATGGCCAACCCTTGCGCCTCTGACGGCATCCGCGATGCCGTCGTAGACGGTGTGCACTCGGATCAGGCGATCCTCGAACCGGGAAAGTCGGCGCCCTGCAAGTTCGAGCGCGTCTAGTATCTCGGTCCAGTCCGATCACGGTGAGACCGGGGTGCGCTGCAAGCAAGGCCTCGCTGTGCCCACCCATACCGAGGGTCGCATCGACCACAATCGCACCTGGTCGCGAAAGCTACTGGGGCAAGGAGCTCCAGGCAACGATCAAGCAATACGGGGGTGTGCAGTTCGCTGGGATCTGAGGAAAGTGGATTCATATTGAACCGGGCCAATCAATACCCCTGGTTCCCCGTCAGCCCACCTGGCGCCGGGGAAGTGCGTCAGGGTGGTGGACGAGAAGCCACGAGTACAGATCAGAACATGCCCGGGATCACCTCCTCTTCAATGTCAGCAAATGCGGATTCTTGTTCAGTCAGATAGCGCTGCCATGCTTCGGCATCCCATCATTTCAGCCCGACTACCAGCGCCGATAACGGCCAGGTCGCGGTCGAGGCTCGCGTACTGACGCAGGGCGGCAGGCACGGTCACGCGCCCCTGTTTATCCGGAGTCTCCGCGTGAGCACCAGATAGGAACACACGCAGGTAATCCCGGCCCTGCTTGGACGTGATCGGCGCTTCACGAATCCGGTAGGGCATCTGAGCAAACTCGGCCTAGCTAAAGACGTAGAGGCAACGCTCGGCCCGTGAAGGACTACCAAACCATCTGCGAGTGCGTCTCGAAACTTCGACGGCAGAATCAAGCGGCCCTTGTCATCGAGTTTGGGAGTGAAGGTGCCGAGGGTACTTTGGCCCCTCCTTCCCTACGTCGCTGCTTACTCAGGTGAGCAGTTCGCCCACTGCGAACCAGTGATCACCACTTTACCCCACTCTGCACCACTTCACTCATATTTCCTCCACTTTCTTCTCCACTTCCCACCACCCGCTCCACCAGGCACCACCGACCCTTGTCACTCCTACAAATGGGCATAGAAAAAGGGCAGCGGATCAAAAAGAACCGCTGCCCTTCGCAGCTTTTGTTGGGGCTTATGCCTTAGCCGGA
>JAUCCH010000049.1:0-7771 GCA_034676385.1 Leucobacter sp. | reverse complement strand
GCGTCAAATGAACATCTTCAGCCTGCCAAGGGCTGTAGCCGGTACCTGGAATGACGATGACCCGATCCCACGGCGTGGTCAGGTGGGCTGCCACCGTTGGCACTTTTGATGCTGCGCCTACGCTGTCGAGGTCGCTGCCGAAGAACTCATCTACACCGATTTTTGGACCGTGCCAAGCCAATACCAAGAGTGTGGCATCAGACTCTTCGGCCAATTCGATGATGCCATCGGAATAAGAGCTACTGAGCCGCAGCATGCTTGTAGTGTCGTAGCCGGATTCCTCGGATACTTTTTCGGCTCTGATCAGGCGTGTGCGTGCGGCAGCTTTGTCTTCGTGCGGGGCAATAACGAATGGGTTTAACGCCGTCGTCACCGTGGGCAATGCGACCTGCGAACTTAATCATCGCTTTTAACTGACTGGTCTGGTTACCAACGTCAACGAGAACTCGCCCACCAATGGGGCTGGTCTTTGGTGGATCTGCTGGCATACGCTTGATGAAGAACTGCGTACCAAAGCTTGTGAGCAGTGCAGCTAATACTGATCGTCAGAATCGATGCGTTCACGACACGCTGATCAAACAGGCCAGTTCTTCTAGGCCGATCTGCCCGACAGCCAGAAGTGCACGCAGCCTGGCCGATGCTCAGAGAAGCGATTTAAGCCACGTTCTGCTGATGAATATCGGAAGAACATTGTTGCTATCAGCACGGCCAAGCCCTTACCGACTATGACCAATCCTAGGAAGATGATTCCCATCAAGATTGTTTGGAGATCTAGCAGCGCGGCTGGGTCAATTCGTAGCCCGATCGAGACGAGAAACGCTGGAATGAACACGCTTGAACCAATGAAATCTACTCGTCCCATGAGCTCACTGTTGTTGGGCACTAGTCGGTTCAAGCCGATTCCTGCCAGGAACGCACCAATAATTCCTGCGATACCCCCGACTACTGCCAGAGTTGCGGCGGCGGCCATCGCAGTCAACATGAAGAGCACTCGCTGCACACGGGAGTGCCCTACTTTGACAAAGAACCACTGCCCTACCCGGGGTAGTAGCCATATGGTGAAGCCGACGAGTAACGGAATGCTGAGGTAGAGCGGTAGCGTCGGGGCTGCACCTAAATCTTGATTGTCAGGGTCAAAAGTCTCGACGACTGCATACGTGGTGGCTACCGCCAGCACTAACAGAGCGAGCATATCGGCTACGACTCCTCCAGACATTGCGTCACGCACCGCACGGGTTTGATCTAGCCCAGCTGCACGCACGTCGGGATAAGCGACCAAGGTGTTGGAAGCCCACATAGACCCCAATAGCGCGGCACCAAGAAGCCCAGATTCAAGCCAGGTCAGCCCCACAGCCATGCTTAACGCAAACGGCAAGACAAACGAGAGCACTCCAAACCCCAGAGCACTGGCTCGCCCCGCCTTAAACGCGTTGAGGTTGAAACCTAAACCTGCCAGAAACATGAGGTACAGGATGCCGATGGCACCCAAATCAAAGACCAAATCGGAGCGCCCGAACCAACCTAGCCCAAAAGGACCAAAGAGCATCCCTAAAAAGATAAGAGCCAACAACCCTGGAACCCTGAAACGCTCGCCAAGAATTGGGCCGACCAAGATTGCGGCGAAGAGAACCAAGACAGTCATTTCTACCGTCGAGAAGAGCATGTTCATAGCTGAATGCTACCGAAGGGTCTGCGGGCCTGATGCACGTTTAGGTGACAACTCAACAGGGCTAGCTTTTGGCTGGCTTCGAAGAACGATCACTACGCCCGCTAAATATCCGGAAGAGTTCCGAGACGACATCGTTCGCGTCGCACTGAGGCGCGGCACAGATTAAGGCGCAAGGTGGAATAAAAACTCGGGTTTTGTACCCTTATTTATTCAATCTGATCAGGCATTTAGATGTTAAAGCGCCAGTCGCAGAAATGCCCGCGCGAAGCAACCTCTAGAAGAATCAGGTCAGACTCGGAGCCGAGCAGATATCGCCGCGTGGGGCCGAGCGCCAGGGTCGGTCCGCGTCCGCACACCCAAGACTTCAAACCCATCGTCTTCGTGGAGTCGCGTCATCTCACTCACCGACCAGAAGTAGGCCGTGGTGATCACGTGGTCAAACGGCACGACATGCTGCCCCTCGAAGAACCCGAGGAGTAAATTTCCACCCCGGGCAAGACAACGTGCGAATTCTCGGATGATCGCGGGAAGCTGCTCTGGAGAGGTATGGATCACGGAATACCAGGCCAGGATCCCAGCTAGACTGGCCGGTTCGACCGGAAGCGCGTCCGACTCGCCGAGACGGAACGTAACATCCGGAAATCGCCCCCTGGCGCTGTCAATGCAAGCTGGCATCATGTCGATACCCTCAATGTCTGCACCTAGATCACGCAGGTGCGCAGCCCAACGCCCCGGCCCACAACCAGCGTCAATTAGGCGGCCATCGATACCGTGGACCCATTCTTCGATCGTGGCCCGATCCACCAGAGACATTGCCTCGGGAGAGCTAAGTGCCCCAATGTATTCCTCCGCACGGGGTCCGTATGCTGCGCGGACCGTTTGCACGTCACGGATAGGATCAGTCACGCGACCTGCAACGGCGCAATGGCAGCGATCTGTTCCCCAGCGAAGTCCTCTGCGCGATCAAGCTCATAGTGACTCTGCAGATTGATCCAGAACTCAGCCGACGTGCCGAAGTACCTCGACAGGCGCAAGGCAGTATGGGCGCTAATCCCACGCTTGCCATGAACGATCTCATTGATGCGCCGGGGTGGCACTCCAATTGCGACCGCGAGCCTATTTTGCGTGATCTCAAACCCTTTGATGAAATCTTCCATGAGAACTTCACCTGGGTGGATAGGGGGAATCTTGTCAGTGATAGTCAACAATCTCGACCTCCGCTGGTCCAGCGTCTGTCCACACGAAGCAGATCCGCCACTGGTCATTAATTCTGATGCTGTACTGTCCGGAACGGTTGCCCTGGAGGGCCTCGAGCCGATTTCCTGGCGGGACACGAAGATCGTTAAGGATCTCTGCGGCCCCCACCTGGCGAAGCTTGCGCAGAGCAACCCGAGTGAATCCGAGGATCAATCGACCGAACACGCTCACGACGCCACAACCGCTCGGTGTCTTTGTTTCCGAACGATCTGATCACCAGTTCAGTATATAACGCAGGGCGTCAATAACGCTAGACGTTAAACCGCCACTCGCACACGTCGCCGTCCTGCATGATGTACTCTTTGCCTTCCATGCGGGCCTTGCCCTTGGCCTTCGCTTCCGCGACCGAACCAGCCTCGACGAGGTCAGCAAACGAAATGATCTCGCCCTTGATGAAGCCGCGCTCGAAGTCTGTGTGGATCGCGCCAGCAGCCTGCGGCGCCGTGGCACCCTTCGGGATGGTCCACGCGCGGGTTTCTTTGGGGCCTGCGGTGAGGTAGGTCTGAAGGCCGAGTGTGTCGAAGCCGATGCGAGCAAGCTGCGTAATGCCGCTCTCTTCCTGGCCAATCGAAGCAAGCAGCTCAGCTGCGTCCTCGTCATCGAGTTCCATGAGCTCGCTCTCAAGCTTCGCGTCGAGGAAGATTGCCTTCGCGGGCGCGACAAGCGCGGCAAGTTCGGCGAGGCGAACCTCGTCCTGCAGCACCCCCTCGTCGACGTTAAAGACGTAAAGGAAAGGCTTCGCGGTCAGCAGACCGAGCTCGCGAATCGGCTCGAGATCCACACCCGCCATCGAAAGCAGCTTGCCCTCGTCGAGTGCAGCGCGCGCCTCCTTCGCGGTCGCAACAACCGAGGCGTCAATCTTTTTACCCTTGAGTTCCTTCTCGTAGCGCACGAGCGCCTTGTCGAGGGTCTCCATGTCAGCGAGGATCAGCTCAGTGTTGATCGTCTCCATATCGCTGGCCGGGTTTACGTCGCCGTCAACGTGGATCACGTCGGGGTCAGAAAAGCCACGCACGACCTGAGCGATAGCGTCAGCCTCACGGATGTTCGCGAGGAACTTGTTGCCGAGCCCCTCACCCTCACTCGCGCCGCGAACGATGCCCGCGATGTCAACGAAGCTCACGGGAGCCGGCAGGATCCTCTCGCTACCAAAGATCTCGGCGAGCTTTTCGAGCCGCGGGTCGGGCAGATTCACCACGCCAACATTTGGCTCGATGGTCGCGAACGGATAGTTCGCGGCGAGCGCGTCGTTATGGGTGAGCGCATTGAAGAGGGTCGACTTGCCTACGTTGGGCAGTCCCACGATTCCGATAGTTAGAGCCACGGGGGTTAAGTCTACCTGCGTCATTGGTGTCAGCGGTGTGTGTCAAGCTAGATCACGTGCCAGTTGATTTCACCGCGATAGATTTTGAGACCGCCAACAGCCACGGGGCGTCAGCATGCTCGGTTGGTTTGGTTCGTGTTCGAAATGGCATAGTCGAGGATCGCGCCCGCTGGCTCATCAAACCGCCCCCCGGGCGCGACGAGTTCTTGCCCTTTAACATCAAGATTCACGGCATCACTCCCGAGATGGTGCTTGATGCAAGGAGTTGGGCAGAGCAGCTCGACGAGCTTCGTGACTTCATCGGTAGCGACGTGGTGATCGCTCACAACGCCGGGTTCGACATGGGCGTGATCAAGGCTGCCTGCGCGGAGACCGTCACGCCGACCCCGAAGCTCCGCTACTTGTGCAGCGTACAGGTATCTCGAAAGACGTATGACATCCCGTCACACCGGTTGCCGCTCGCTGCAGCGGCCGCGGGCTTTGGTGAGTTCGCCCACCATGAGGCGCTCGCAGACGCCGAGGCGTGCGCCTCGATCATTGTCGATGCAGCTCGCCGCCATGAGGCCGATGATGTCGCTGCTCTGGCAAGGGCAACCGGGCTCCGCCTTCAGCAGCTCAAGGCAATTCCACTGAAGCTCTGACACGCTGACGCTCAGATTCTGATGCCCCCGAACACCGGCCGAAGGAACAAAATGACTACACCCGGGAGCATGCGACCGCGGCGACTGCGATGGAAGCTCGGTGCTCCCTCGGCGCTCGCGCTCATCGCGACGCTCACCCTCAGTGGTTGCGGCGCGGTGAGCATAGAGCAACGCCTTTGGGAGAGTCGGGTCAGCGCTGCTCCTGGAGTAGAACGCGCAAACTGGAACTACTACAACGGCTGGCCAAACTTTGACTCAAAGTACACCGCTGAAATCAGGATCTCACCGAAGCTCTCCGAGGCGGAGGCACAAGAAATCGCCCAGCTCAGCTGCCAGGGGAATCCGCGATTCGATGATGTGTATGTCGATACCGCATCATCATTCTCAAACTCAATGCCAAATTGGGAAGCGACGCTGTACGGGCTCGCGGGAGCCTGTTTCAATCCAGAACACCTCCAAGACTTTACGCGCGTGCTCGGGGCTCTTGGCTCGGGCGGCCCCGATCTTATTGGCGAAGTTGATGCGCGAGTATTCGATCCTACTGATGGTGATCAGGGACCTTTCAATGAGTACACGCTGAGCCTCACAATAGAGACGACATCGACCCAGAGCCTCTTTACCTTGCTTCGCGAAGTCCGTACGCGTACAGGTGCCACTCCACTCGAGATTGAGGCCTGGGTTGACGGCGACGGCAGCACTCTCACAAACTTTGGAATACCAGTGCGAGCGACCCTGCCAGCAGGATACGACCCAGCTCGGGCGTTCGATATTCTCGAGCGAGCCTACGATCTGCCGCACCAGGGCCTAGAGCTGTCCCCGGAAGGGATTAGCCTCACCCCCGGGAGCATGAAGATGCTTTCCGACCCACTGACGCTCGAGCTCCAGGCAGAGTCGATAGAGGCGGGCATTCCATTTACCTTATTGCCTCCGCAAAATTCGTCCGGTAACCAAGAAGAGAATCAGGCCTACAGCGCGCTCCTGCTCGAACTCGCAGAATCACCGGGCATCACGGGCGTTCAAATGCCCTCTTCTAGCGGAAGTGATGTCACCAAAGTAACCGCGAGTGAGTTAGACGCAATACCCGAGGCGCTCCGCCTGATTCAGAGCAGCGAGCCCGCCGGCGCCGAGTTCTATGTCACCGACGCAGCTGACACCATGTTCGTACGTGTATCGCGCGGAGCCCAGCAGAACCCGAACACGGTCGAAGCGTTTGAGCAGATGGTACGAGCGCAAGCGGGAATTCCAAAAGCTGGTTTTGCGGCAATCATCGTGAACAAAGAGAGCATCAGCATGCGCTTCGACCTGACTGATGCTGTGACAAAATCAGACGTCAACAACGCGCGGGCAGCGTTGCTGCAGCTCATTGAGGCCTCCACCATTGACGAGGTCTCGCTGTACCCGCCCGCGCCATTTCCTAGCGAAACACTTGGCGCAGTCAGCTAGAGATTCCCAAAGATGGGCCTCAAACTAGCTAGAGAATAAGCCCAGGTGTCGGGATTAGGGGTTGAAAAAGCGCCCAATACGCGCGAAAAGGCCTCGGCCCTCGCTCGAAGCTTCCCGGTTCGCTTGTAGGCGCACTTCTTCCGCTTCAGCGGCAAACTCGGCTGCATATTTGCTCTGACCGTCGAAAGCCTGGAGCGATTCGCTGAGTTCCCCGATGACGAGCAGGTCAATATGGATTCCGGTCATCCGACCTTCAGCATCCCTCGTTTCGAGCACCAAAAACGATCGTTCAGCACGAGCCATCAAGATTGCAATGTTCTCGCCATTTTTCGCTTCAGGCAGCTCCGTCAGCAGCGAGCCCAGCGGCCCGTCAATGTTGGTGTCCATTCGGCTGAACCAGCCGAGGCCACCCGAGGGCGAAATGATTGTGTCGTACCAGGTGTCAGCGTCTGCAGGCATACCCGCCTCTATCGCTTCGGCACCCACCATTGCAATGCTGGAGAGGCTCGACGTAGTCACCCCACACAAACCGGGCACGCCTGCGAGGCCACCGGCAGGCTGCTCACGCCAATCGACGCTTCCTGCTTCGAAGACTGCAGGATGCACCGAAACGGTCGGGCGATCAGAGATCAGCAGACTCAGGTATGCCTCTCGTCTTTCGGCGAGATCGTAGCTTTCAGCAACCCGAGCGATCGTTGCCACAGCCCGATAATCACCGGGCGGTACCGGCAACACATCTGGCGTTTCAAGCCAAATGGTATCGCAGACGGCCAGCCGACCCGAAGATACGCGAAGCACGCCAAGCTCGTGCACTTCGAGCGTCGCGGGCTCACCGTCTGGTAGCGAAACCGCGCCTGTCTTTAGCGCAAAGAAACCGTCAAGGCGCATCGGGGATGGCTCTTTAGGCCCGCCGTGATCTCCAAGTACGTCAAGGTCAATCCCGACGACATCAAGGTGCAACTGGAGCGTCAGGACAACTACGAAGTGCTCGAGGTCAACGTAGTTTCCTGCCCGAGCAGGAGCACTGAGCACGGCGCACCTTTGAATGCCCGGATGGTGAAATTGGTGAACACAAGGGACTTAAAATCCCTCGGCCTTCGGCCGTACGGGTTCGCTTCCCGCTCCGGGCACCATCGCTTGTCACTGCAAGAATCAATCGCGTGATCGTCCTCAATCTGCGTTGCGGCAACGGCCACGACTTCGAGGGCTGGTTCGCCTCGTCTGCTGCATTTGACGCGCAACTGGCCAACGCACTGGTCGGCTGCCCGCATTGCGCCAGCACCGACATTCAGCGCCTGCCCAGCGCCCCCTATGTGCGCACCAGCCACGCCGCACCCTCAAGCAAGGCGCCGGCGCGCACCGGCGATGCGGCCGCGCTGGCGCAGGCGAAACTGCGCCCAACTGGCACAGCAGGCCGAGGATGTGGGCAAGGCCTTC
>JAUCCH010000048.1:0-28466 GCA_034676385.1 Leucobacter sp. | reverse complement strand
GCCGAAAGAATTGTTCCTTCTGCTCGTCTGTGTACTTCTTCCCAGCCATCGCCACACCCTCCATCAGGTGTTGCGACGATCTCTGGAATCCAAGCGGTCCAATGCTCGGTGTAGGGTCGGCCAGCAGCGCCCTGCCCGCATTGCTGCGGATGGGTTTCTGCTGGCCGCCCTCCGAACCGGACGTGCCCATTCCTGAGCATCCGGCTCTCCATGTGATTACGCCGTAGCATTCGCCCATGGAGTAGGGATGCGAGTTCCTCGATACCGATAGCGAGCCACAGTGACTTGCCAAGCACGAAAGAACTCAATTCCTTCAGCACGAATCACCCAACCAGGTAGGTGACGCCGTACCAAGGTGCGCATATTCAGCTTCGAGTGCCGCTTCTTCAGCCATCCAACAATCCGCCAGAAAGCGAAATGATCAATACAGCTGAAGGTATGTTTCACGACCCCGTGCTGAAAATAGGTACACCACCCCCGTAGCGCCGGGTTCAACCGGCGCAACAAGTCAGCGAGTGTCCGATGTGATGCTCTACGGGTCAACAACCTGATCTTGTCCCGAATCGAAGCCAAAGACTTCCGCGACGGGTACGTATAGATCGCTGTTTTCCCGTTATGACCCCTGACCCGGCGGCGCTGGATACGCCACCCTAAGAAGTCAAACCCCGTGTCCACATGCGTCACCAAAGTTTTCTCGACCGAGAGGCGCAAACCCATCGGCGAGAGCACCTCGGTAATCTCATCCCAGAGCGCTTCAGCATCAGCGCGACTGCCGTTAACGAGAACCACGAAGTCATCCGCGTAGCGAACCAGCTTCATCGTCGCGTTCCCGGCTTTGCGTTGTTTTGCCCGCGCCCAGTAAGGACCGAGCGCTTCCCACTTGCGTTGGAAGTGTTCATCTACAACCGACAGCGCAATATTTGCCAGCAGAGGGGAGAGTATCCCGCCCTGCGGCGTACCGGTATACGTGTTCCTGTTCACACCGTCCTCCGAAAGAACTCCTGCTTTTCAGAAACCCGCGAATCAAACGCAACACTCGCTTATGGATGATCCGGGCACGAACCCGCTGCATGAGCGCATCGTGATCGATTTCATCAAAACATGCGGTGATATCCGCCTCGAACACCTGCGCGTAGCCGCGCGAGGCGTAGAAGTGAATCTCCGCGATAGCGTCCTGCGCCCGACGACGCGGCCGAAACCCATACGTCGATGGCTGGAAATCAGCCTCGAAGATTGGCTCCAATACCAGTTTCAAGGAAGCCTGAACGATTCGATCGGTCATCGTAGGAATCCCCAAGCTACGGACCTTACCGTTTGCTTTCGGAATCGTCTTCTGCCTCACTCGTTCAGGGTGAAACTCTCCAAACTTCACGTTTGCACGCAGCTCAGAAAGCATTCCTCGTACACGTTCCGGCGGAATGGAACGCGGAACGACTCCATCGGTACCGGCAGTACCACCTCCCTTGCTGCCCTCTACCCGATTCCACGCCGCAACAAGGAATGCTGGGTCATGGGCAAGAGGTTCAACACATCATCGAAGCGACGAACCGAATCGTTATTCGCCCATTGGTGCAGTTTCGTCTGCATCTTCAGTACTCGCGCCCATGCCTCCGTAGTGTCGGCAGGCCACGATACATCCGTATTCACGGTTGTATCTCCTTTACTGCTTCCAGATTCTGCAATCACACTGAACCCCTTCGCCATGTGGTCGGCTTTCCCGACCTCGGACTACTACGAGTTCTCCGCCCCACCCCGACCCGATCAACAGGCCACGTGTCCAGCCGAGAATCGCTGCTGCTGGGTGCAGCAAGAAGGTCGGCGGAGCCGGGATGGTTCCCACGTTCATTCCCAAACCATTTGACGGGATTGGTACCCAGTTATGCCCCAACATCATCGCCATGGTTACGCCGCAGGCATTCACCATGGCCTCCCGGGCGGCGACATCACCCGCCCAAAGAGTTCCCCACGCTACTGACGCAGCGAGGGTGCGCAATGTAACCCGGCCCAAATCCGCCAGGTTGAACCGTCCAAGGTTTTCTGCCGCCTCGTTTTAGAGGAAGATATTTCTAATGGCCAAGAAAACTGACCCTGCCGTGAAAGAACGCGCGATCCGGCTCGTGCTTGAACACCAATCCGAATACCCATCGAAATGGGCCGCGATCAGCGCGGTCGCGAAACAATGCGGTGTCGGGGGTGAAACGCTTCGCAAATGGGTCAACCAAGTCGAGGTGAACACCGGCGACCGGGAGGGCGTCACCACGGCCGAGCATGCAGAGATTAAACGCCTCAAGGCGGAGAACAAACGGTTACGGGAAGACGTCGCGATCTTGCAAGCGGCAACAACTTTCTTCGCGGGGGAACTCGACCCCCGAAACCGTTGATCATGGGATTCATCGATCAACTCCGTAGTGAGGGGTTCGCAGTCGAGTCGATCTGTCGCGTGTTCAAAGAGCAAGGCGTGAAGATCGCTGCAAGAACCTACCGCTCCTGGAGACAAGGCCGTGTCGCTACGCGGACGGTGAGCGACGCGCTGGTGATGGATGCGGTGCGTGAGATCGCATGGAAAGACAAAGCCTTTTCTGACGGCACTACTCGGCGCGTGTTGACACCTGAAGGGCTCTACGGGCGCAAGAAAATGACCGCGTTCGTGCGCCGCACAACGATCCTAGACGCGTCTCGTGGTGCGGTAGACCGGGCAATGCATGCGCTGGAGCTTTCTGGGATCACACGAGCGAAAGGGATTCGAACGACGGTGCAAAGCGCGGACGGGCAGCGTGCTGCTGATCTGCTTGATCGTGATTTCACGGCGACTCGCCCTGATCAGAAATGGGTCATGGATTTCACCTATGTGAGGTGCTGGGCTGGGTGGGTGTATGTGGCGTTCATCCTTGACGTGTATGCGCAACGCATCGTTGCATGGCATGCGCACACCACAAGAACTGTTGATCTCGTGCTGCGGCCGTTACAGATCGCATTGTGGGAACGCGACCGAACTGGGCACCCCATCGAGGCAGGCCAGCTCATCGCGCACTCCGATGCGGGGTCTCAATACACTGCAATTGCGTGGTGCGAGAAACTCGAACTTGACGGGATCGCCCCATCGATCGGGTCTGTCGGCGATGCGTACGATAATGCCCTGATGGAGAGCATAAACGGCGTCTATAAAACCGAATGTATCCGCACCACGGTGTTTCATGACGGCCCGTACAAAACGATCGCTGATATTGAATTTGCGACCGCTGGGTGGGTGGATTGGTACAACCATCGCAGGCTCCACGGTAGTCTCGGAATGATCCCTCCAGCAGAGTTTGAAGAGATCTACTACGCCGCTCCCGCCCGGGAGTTGTCCAACACCTGAGAGCGGCAGAAAACCTTGGACGGTTCAGGTTTAGAGCCGGTGGTCTCGTATGAGAGGCTTTCAGCCACTGGTTCCTATGCGTATACCTCTCCGTCTTGCTTGCCGAGCCCGCACCATCTGGCAGTACTGGATGCGACTCGTCGTTGTCGAAGACTGCTCCACCCACCAAGCTCATACCAGCGAGGCAGATCGTCTTCCAGCTATCACGCGACTGCTGCGACAGACGCGGAGCGGTGTCCTTTCATCACCACAAGGTTCAGGAACGCCTCGTGGCGCTCGATATCCGTCAGCCATACCTCGTCGAGGTGTTCGGCAGTAAATAGCCGCTCCACCACATCATCACCCACCGGTTCGCCCGCCCGCTGATAGCGACGCTTACGCTTCGTAATCACTGACTGGATACCGGCAACCCTGCACAACCGCCACACTCGCCGCTCAGACACCTCGTACCCAAGATCGTGGAGGTCGTCAGCAAGCACACGGTAGCCGCCCTCAGGGTCTTCCTTATGGAGCTTGCGCAACACCCTGATCAGGTGTTCCTCCTCGACCTCACGCGCGGACACGGGCTGTTTCAGCCACTGGTAATACGCCTGCTCACTAAACCCCAGCACCCGGCACGCCACCGCGACTGGCACCCGAACCCGGGCACCAGTCGCAGCCATCTCACGGACGAGCGGGTACATTATTTTGGGGGCGTGATGTGCACCTGCGACAGGTATGCTGCCGCACGCCTGAGCACCTCAATCTCCATCTCGAGCTCGCGAATGCGTTTCAGCGCAGCCCGCATTTCGCGTTGTTCGTCAGGATCCTTAGACGGGGTCATCCCATGGGCTTGGAACCTGGCATCACGCACCCAATTACTCAACGCGGTCTTTGAAATGCCCAGATCCCTCACGACCTGGTGCTGCGCGATGCCCGACTCGACAAGCGCGACCGCATCGCGTTTGAACTCATCACTATAAATACTCGGCATGATCATCATCCTTCCACCACGACCTTCCAGTCATGTGGTCAAGGACTAAACCAAACCTTCAGCAGACCCGCCAGGTCACCGCCCGCCTGCCAGGCCGCCATCTCAAGCGCCTGCAACGGGAGGACATCTGCTTTCAACGTGGACGCCACATTCCAGCCAACAATTTCACGGTTGAACACGTCAGTAATGAATGCCACATATGCGAACCCAGACCACGTCGCCACATAGGTGATGTCGGCCACCCACAAGCATCGTGGAAGGTTGACCTTGAAGGCGCGATTCACTAAATCTGTGGGGAGCACTCCTGCAGGGTCTTTCTTTGTGGTGAAGGTCTTCGCGCGCCTGGTGACCCCTTCCACCCTGGCCAGTTTCATGAGTCTGGCGGTCTGGTCGCGGCCAATCTTCCAGCCGGCACGTTTCAGCAGGGCATGCATTTTGCGTACCCCGTACACGCCGTAGTTCTCGGCGTGGAGCCGCTGAATCTCTGGGATGAGCAGCTCGTCACGCAACTGTCTTGCCGAGGGTTGCCTGGTTTTTGCTGCACGATATCCGCGCGAAGTGAGGAACCCACGGACTGCCGCACGCAAGGTACGGCAGAGGAACTCGACCCCGAAACGATCACGATACAAGTCGATGAACCGGATCATTTCGTTCGTGGCCGGTCGAGTTCCTGCGCGAAAAATATGCTCGCAGCTTTGATAACCTCGTTCGCTTTGCGTAGCTCGGCGTTTTCGCGCATCAGCCGACGGTTCTCTGCTGCCATGTCCGTGGTCACCCCGGGGCGTTCGCCCAAGTCAACTTGGGTTTGGCGATGCCAGACCCAAATCGTGTCGGGTGAGACCCCGAGTAACCCGCCGATGTGTTTGGACGCCGCATGCAGACTCGTATGCTCTGGCAATGCTTCGGCGAGCATTCTGAGTGCTCGCTGTTTAAATTCTTGGTCGTATGGTTTTGCCATGATGTTCCTATCTTCCTGGTTGAAAGATCGGAACTAAACCCAGGACGCTTCATGCTGCCTTTGCGTAGTGGTAACTACTCGGTCGGAGCCCATGTATTCCAAAAGCATGGTGAGAGGAAAACGAGGCCTGAGCGCGTCAACGATCTGGGTTTTGTCCCGGTTCGACAGTTGTGTGGGAATGAGGCCCTCGTCTTTTATGAGCTCGAGCTCTTGCTCCAGTACGGCTTTCTCAACTATGGGCCCCACAGCGAGACGTTTCAGCTCGGCCGGGTCATCAGAGAGCGAACGCTCGATACTCGACCGCGTGGAAAACCCCATCGGCTTGTGCTCTCTCTCGTTTGCTCATGAGTCCCCAGTTCCCGTGTTCACACCAGATTTGTACCCATTTATACGGCAGAACATGCGTGGACAGGTGGAGTTAGACACCAACAGAGCGCACATCTTCACCCGGCAGCACTCGTTGAACGGCCGCTGCTTTGAACTCCCACGAGTAGTGTCTCGGTGGCCGGGGCGTAACCGTGAACTTCGTACGTCATCGGACGGGCGTCGCGGCCATGACCATGGTGGCCTTCGCACCGAAAGCACCGAAGATTGTCGGATCCTGGGCAGCGGTCTGGATATTTGCCTGTGCAGTGGCTGCGGTGATCACGAGCTACTTTCCGTAGCTGTGGGGGTGTGGCTTCCATTAGCGATCACGGTGGGGGTGGATCGTGCATCTCGGGGGTGACTTCTTGATAGTCGGCGGCCTGCCGATATTCGGGCCCTTCGAGCCGAAGCTTCCGAGATGGCTCGGTTCAACGCAATTCTGGGCGAGCGGCGGCTACGACGAGTTCTGCGCGCTGCTCGGGGTCAATCGTGTTTGAGGTTTCGCCGGATCTTTCGCAACCGCACCCCGCGTATCGCGTCCTTCCGAGGTTCGACCGCGCGTTTGGAGCCCCTTATACCCCTTGAGAACACAGTGAATCGAGGGCGTCAGCGCCGGACGCTTGTTTGAGGATTGCCTGGGAAGGCTCACCATTTATTTCTTTGAGTGAATAGCCTCGGGGCTATTCCGACTTGAGTGTCTCGGCTTGTGACCTTGCCCCCGCAATCATTTGCAGCTATCTCAGTTTCTCTACCTGGTCGTTGACTGGAAGCTGATCCTCTGCGTGTTGATCTCATTTGTTGGGAATGGTGAATGGTTACTTTAAGAATCCTCTAAGACCGGCGAGTAACATGAGGTCGACCGCGGCTCTCCATAAATGCATTGATGACTTTCCGCTGGCGAACCGCTCAATTCGCAACTGGAGATCTAATCATGAACAATATGCCCCGTTCTCGGTACCGCGTGCTCATCTGTGCCGCAATTGCTCTCACGACATCGGCCGTACTCACTGGGTGCGCCAACCCGATTGAAAGTCTGGTTGAATCTGCATCCGGTTCGGCGGCCGAATCTCTGCTCTCCGAAGTTACGGGTAGTGAGATCGACGGGCTCGGTTCGATAGAGATTCCGGCAGATTTTCCCAAGATTGTGCCTCTACCAGATCTTGAACTTGGTCTGGTCATAAGTCCAACAAGCGAGGGCCCGCGAACGTGGATACTGCATTTCGAGAAGGGTGTCAACGAAAAAGTCTATGATGATTTGCTCGCCGACCTTGTGGCGAATGGGTTTATCGAAGAACAGAACACAGACGTGTACGGTGAGATGCGCATCACCATGCATTCAAATAGCGAGTACATGGTGACCACAGGCCTCATTGGCAAAACCGGAGAAGATCAAAACTTGCAGTTTACGGTCGCTGAGAAGACGTCAGAGTAGTTTGCGCACCTGATGAGCGAGCTGGAGTTAATGAGAACGCGCAAAAACCAGCACTTCCAGTGCTAGGTTCAGAGCCCGCCTTTGCGCTTCTTCCAGATTGCCCAAGCGACCACAGCGCCACAGACCGCAAAAATGGCCCAAAAGAAGATCGCGAGGTCGACGTCGGTCATGCGTCAACCGTATCAGCGGTTCGTATTGGGTCTGAGCCACTTCGTTCGGAGGACGGAGGAGTGAGGACGGCCTTTGGCCTAGACCTGCCAAACAGGCGACGCTGACTGAGACGGGAAAAGGTGGTGCCGCCCCTGCCTGAGCAAGAGCGGCACCTTCAACTACTTACGGTTTGTCAGCACTGACGCTGCCGCCTGATTCTTGTCCCGCTTTGCAGCCTTCTTTTCTTTAGCTGTCTGCGCTGCGGGCTTTTTTACAGATTTTTGACCACGATCTTTGGACATGTGTTGCCCTCGTTTCTGGGTATCGACACCCACTGCTGACCCTAGTACACCTAGATGGCACAGCAATAGGTAACTCGCGACCACGCACTGTAAGAATCGCAGATACTCGGGACGATCGCGGCCAAGTTTATCCGACGGTGGGCATGGTTCGTGCTCTCGAAGAGAGCTCGAGACGACCAATGCCTGTCGGTGCATAGACAACAGCTCAGCCGCGAAATATGAGAATGGTCCTGACAAACAATAGGAGGGCTGAAAAAAGCAGTATGAAGTACGAGAGGACCAGGCCAACTATGGCGGCCCAAATGAATCTTCCACGGAATTTAATCGCGCGGTGACCGGTAACCACCGCGACAATTGAGATCGCCACCATCACGAAATACCAGATCATCCCGCTTGGAATGATAAAGACTGAGATAAACGCAACCACCCCGGCAACAAGTGCGCCGAAATGACGAATTCGATTATCGGTACCTTCTTGGTTGTCAGTCACCCCTCAAGAATATCCCAAGTAGCTTGGGCGCCTGGCTTGGGCAGTGCAGCAGCTGGCGGTAGTGTCATTCCATGGCCAAACTGCACTTTCGTTATGCCGCGATGAACGCCGGTAAGAGCACCGCACTTCTGCAGGTCGCTCATAACTACGACACGCTAAACAAGCGCATCTTGACGGTGAAGCCGGCTGTCGACCTCAAGGGTGGGGATCGGATTGTTTCACGGCTCGGAGTCGAGCGGGCAGTTGATTTTCTTTGGGTTGACGGGCATTCTCTTCCTGTTTCCGACGCAAACTTCGATGTGATTCTGGTCGATGAAGCACAGTTTCTGTCCCCGCGACAGGCAAATGACTTACTAGATGTCGCGGTGGGGGTTGGCATCACTGTGATCGCCTATGGTCTCCGCACAGATTTTCGCGGAGATAGTTTTCCGGGTGCCGCACGGTTACTCTGCATCGCACATGAGATCGAAGAGATTCGAACACTGTGCGCTTGTGGCTCAAAAGCAACCATGAACCTGCGTCGTGTAGATGGAGTGCCAGTATTTGCAGGCAACCAAGTCGCGATTGATGATGGAACTGTGGAATACGAGTCAGTGTGCGCGAGCTGCCATCAAAAGTTTCGGCGAGAAGCAGGCGCTAGCTGGGATTAGGCACGAACTTGCTAGGCTCGACCTCATGACTGATTCGACGCCGAACGCCTACTTCCAATCTCTGGGCGAGGATCGCTACATGCCCACTATCCACGCAGGTGGCGCATGGCGCGACGATGAGCTGCATCTTGCCCCCGTTGCGGGGCTCTTGATTCATCATCTTGAGCGGTGGCGCGAAGCAAACTCTGACGGTTCAATGGTTTACAGTCGATTCACCTTTGAAGTGCTTGGTCAGATTGGGCGCCAGGAGATTCTGCTCAACACTGAGGTCATACGCCCGGGGCGCACGATCGAGCTGGTCGAAGCTACCGCAGTTATTGGTGATCGCGTCACGATTCGTGCGCGTGCGTGGCTGCTACAGCGCTCTGACACCTCTGAAGTGGCCGCGCACACGTTTGACTCGATGCCGTCACCCGAAGAGTGCAACGATGTTTCAACACTTCTCGACTGGCCAGGCGGGTACATTTCAAGTATCACCGCGCGCCAGGCGCCGGGCCACCGTGCTGGGCGTACGCGTGCGTGGGTTGGGAGCGATCTCGACCTCGTCGCTGGAGAGCCCTCACAGCCACTCGCAGAGTATTCAAAGTTGCTCGATACTGCGAATGGAATCGCAGTGATGGCTCAGCCGACGGAATGGATGTTCCCAAATGTCGACCTGACGCTGCACTTCTTCGCAGAGCCAACTGGCCGCCAGGTCGGGCTCGACACCACGGTAGCGTTTGGGGGCGGGGGCGTGGGGCTCACGAGCACTGTCATGCACGACTTGAAGGGCCCCGTGGGCACGATCCAGCAGTCAACAACTTTGCGTAGATTCCGCAAAGTTAGTTCAACTGAGTGCAAGCTCGACAGCTGCCTCTATGTGCAGCTTCGCGGTGGGAAAGACTGGTACTGAGCTGTCGTCCTGAGTGACGAGTAGTTCAATCTCAGTGCACCCCAGAATGATGCCCTGTGCCCCGTCAGCCACAAGTTCCGTGATGATCCTGCGAAACTGGTTGCGAGTCTCCTCACTACACACGCCGAGTGCGAGCTCACCGAAGATTGCTTGGTGAATGACTCGGCGATCCTCGTCGCCTGGAACGATTACTTCGAGGCCGTGAGTCGAGATGCGGTCCCGGTAGAAGTCCTTTTCCATGGTGAACGCGGTGCCGAGCAGACCTACCTTTGTGAGCCCTTGCGAAGTCGCAGCCTCGCCTGCAACGTCGGCGATATGCAGAACAGGCACTGTTACTGCGGCCTGCACCTGGTCTATCAAGAGATGCATCGTGTTGGTGCAGATGAGAATCATGTCTGCGCCAGCACGCTCAAGGCTTCGAGCGGTGTTGCTCAAGACGTTTGCGGCATCGTCCCATCGATCCGCGTTCTGGAGGTCACTGATCTGTTGAAAGTCTAGCGACTCGAGTAAGATTTTCGCGCTGTGCAGGCCACCGAGCTGATCCCGTACCAGCTCATTGGCATCGCGATAGTAGATGGCCGTCGATTCCCAGCTCATTCCGCCAATCAAGCCGATGGTCTTCATCAAGTATCGTTCCTTTGCGGTCGAATCGCCTCGGCTTAAACATTCCGAGTGTCTACCCTCTAGACAACCTGAACATGAACTGCAGGACAACCGCTATTCGGTGAAGCAAGACGAAAGAAAAGCTTATGAGAGCGGACCTGTCATGATCCTTCGACACCCTCCAACAACGATGATCCTCGATCAGTAAAAGCTTGCTTCGGTACGAAGAAGAGCAGTACTGCGGCGATGAGCGCGGTCACGCCGCAGACTACCCACACGGTGAAGTATCCGGTAAGGGAACCGGCGGTGCCGCCTTGTCCTGTACCAACCACAGCTCCGCTGACACCGTGCATGAGCGCAATGCCGAACACAGCCGAAGCAATTGCGCCGCCCACGGTCTTTACCGAGTTTGTGAGCCCTGTCGCGACACCGGTTTGTGCAGCTGGAGCCGCTGAGGCAGCGGCCGCCGGAAGAGCCGCGACAAGCGCACCTGATCCGATTCCAGCAATCACCATATTAACTATCACCTGCGCATAGGTTTCGTGCATAGGCAGGAAGAGCAAGTAACCGATTCCAACTAATGTTGCCGCACCGATGAGCGTGACCCGCGGGCTTAGCCACCTCGAAAACTTCGGGAAGAGTAGGGCACCCGTGATCATTCCGATCAGATAGAGCCCGATGATGAGCGAGGTGGCAAACCCGGTCGTGCCGAGTCCGTACCCGTAGACCGCGGGATCGGTACGAGCGAACGTCGACAACGGTGCCTGAGCTCCGAGCACGCTGACGCCGAAGAGTCCAGCTGTAAGAAATACCGGAGCAAGTGCGGGGGAGCGGAACATGCGCACATCGATGAGCGGGTCCGGGTGTCGGAGCTCGTACATGGCGAACGGAATAACGAGCAGTACACCGAGCAGCGTGACACCCCAGGCAAGGGGGTCGGCGACACCGTTCAAGCGAAGCAAGCTGAGGCCGCCAGTAAACGCGATCAGTGCGATCGAAATGAGTGAGAGCCCGACCAGGTCGAGCTTGCCGCCCGACTGCTGCGTCGATTCCGTGACCCCAAACTGGATCACAAAGTAGCAGGCGACGACGAGCAGCGCTGGAACCAACAATACGATCCACAGTGGGAGCGTGTCGATGAGCTGGCCACCCACGAGCGCGCCGATAATGGCGCCCGCCTCTAGCATTGCGACGAGGATTCCCGCGGCCCGCGCGGTGAGCAATGAGCTTCCTTCGCGACCTCTGGAGCGGGACCAGATGATTGCAATCTCCAGCGGCAGCCAGACTACGTAGAATCCCTGCAACGCCCAAGCCACCAGGAATACTGCGAACGAATCGGTGAATGGCAGTGCAAGTGAGGCAATCGCGGTAAGTGCCGTCGACCACAGCAGCATGCGCTTATGCCCGAACATGTCGCCAAGCTTTGCGAAGGCCGGGACAACGAGGGCAGAGAGCATGAGCTGGGTGCCCTCAAGCCAGTTCACGTCGGCATCGTTGATCCCAAGGTGCCTTGCGATATCCGTCAGCATTGGCGTGTAAAAGCCCTGTAGCACCCCGCTCGTAAATTCTACGAACGCAAGAAACCCAACGATGCCAGCAAGCGGGCCAAGGCGCACGCGTGATTTAGTTGCGGGTGTCGAGTTCTTCGTTGAACCCTGAGATGTCATGCTGGAAGCCTTTCAATGAGCGTCCGATGAAATAGCGTGCCGCGTTCGAGTTCGCTGATCGCAACGCGTTCGTCGATTCCGTGAATCGCTGCTCGCTGCTGAGCGTTCATCATGAGCGGTGCGAAACGGTAGGTTGCAGGGAAATACTTGTGAAAATACCGCGAATCGGTGGCCGCCATCGTGACATATGGCACGGTTATTGCTTCAGGGTGCGAGGATCGCACTGCCTCGGTGATCAAGTCGAATTGGGGCCCAACACTTGGCGACTCCGGGGAAGCATCATTGCCCTCGAGTATTTCGATTGTTATCTCGTCATCACCAATTCTTCGGCGCAGTGTCTCGACCGCACTTTCGACCGTCTCGCCAAGAGCCAAACGAAGGTTCACGGTCGCGCTGGCCTGTGAAGGCAGCACATTGTTTGCCGAACCACCTGTGAGTCGGGTTGGGGCAATCGTGGTACGCACCATGGCGGCAGCTTCACCGCCGAGCGCCGCAAACACACGTGCATTGAGCCAAGGCCACTTAGAGAGCAACGGGTAGATGAATCGCCCGAGGCCCTTGCTTCTTGAAGCGAAAAGGCCCAGCATGCGGGGGATCGCTTTCGGTGCTCTTGCCTGAAATGTGCCAGGGGTGAGCCGGGTAACTGCGCGAGACACACGCCCCACCGCGGTGAGTGGGGGTGGTACCGAGGAGTGACCTCCTTCACTCCTTGCTGAGAGCAGCACCGTGGCGATACCTTTCTCGCCCACACCAACCATCGCTGCCAAACCTTGGACGAACGGCAATGGCGCATCGGTAACTGCGCCACCCTCGTCGATTATGATCCAAGGGGTGATGCCGCGCTCGTGGAGTGTCTCAGCGATCTGTTTTGCAGCATCACCAAAAACTTCCTCATTGCCGCCAAATGATAGGTAGATGTCTCGGGCAGGCGTGAATCCCTCAGCCAAAAGATCCTCGACTGCGTCAAGCACAATAACCATTGGACCCTTGTCATCAAGCGCGCCTCGCCCGTAAACAAAGCCGTCGTGAATTCGGCCCTCAAACGGGGGGAAACTCCACGGATCGCTCTCGTCAACAGGAACCACGTCATAGTGCGCCATGAGTACCGCTGGATCGGCGCTCACACTCTTGCCGACCCATCTGTAGAGCAAACCAAACTCGGTGATTCGTTCACACTCCAGGTGCTGATGCACGAGAGGGTACTGGTCCTGAAGCAGAGTAATAAACCCCTGGAATGGCTGCATGCCACGAGTCTCAAGCTCCGCGGAAACTGTCGGAAGCTGGATCATCTGAGACAGGCGGGTGGCTACGCCTGGGCGCGGCTGTGCGATCTGAGTCATGCCCAAATCGTAGTGACTCTGCGCAGACGGTGGCTACCTCGCCATCATTTATTGGAGAAAACCTCTCCGATCAGAGAGGTCTGACACCCCTAGCTATGCCCAAGTCGGCAGTAGGCCAACGATCTGAGTCTCAACATCTGCGAGCGGAGCAGGGTTCTCGCTACGCAACCAGGCCACAACGCCGGCAAGGTGGCCTGCTGCGATGTAACGTGCTGCAAACTCGGGTTGCAAATGCTGTGGCACCTTTGCGGTAATCATAGGAAGCCATGCCCCAGCGATGATCTGGCAAGCGGCCCACTCGGCGCTTACATCTGCGCTGCTGCCAAGGACAGCGGCATAGAGGTAGCGACGTCGATCAAATTCGGTCAGCAGGAAGTTTGTAGCCTGAGCGAAATCTGCTGTCGCAGGGCTGTGGATCTCTTCTGCAGCGCTCTGTTGATAGTGCTCTTGAATGAGCTGGACAGCAACATCGCCGATGTCATTGAACTGCGAATAGAAACTGCTGCGGCTGAGGCCTGCTTCTGCAACGATGAGCGAAACACTGAGCTCTTTCCCCTGCTGGCCCAGATGCTCGATGGCAGCGATGATTGCCGCACGTGTCCGTGCCGGACGGGGATCTGGAGCCCGCGTAGGGCTCGGAACAGCTTTATTTACCACGTCTAAAAGTGTAATGATATAACCCTAGAGATGACCTGAGAATTTTCAAGCTCACCCGATGAAAATTTGCATACTCCGCACAATCGCACTCGAAACATTTCGAGTGCGATTGTGATGGGGCGAAGTTAGCCGCGTGTCACGATCGTGGTACGCGGGAGCGCCTGCAGTAGGCCGTGGCTTACTGAGCCGAGCAGGAGCCGTGAGAGGCCGCTGCGCCCGCGGCTTCCAACCACGATCGTGTCAGCTTCTTCGGCGGTTTGCAGCAGGGCAGCGACTGGTGGAGCCTGGACGATCCTGCGCTCAACCTTCAAATCAGGGTAGCGGCCGGCGAGGCCCGCTGTGCCTATCGCAATCGCTTCTTCGGCAGATGAGCGCTGTGATTCTACGAGTTCCTCGCTCCAGAGGTATTCAAGCCCTGGTGTGAGCGGAGGCATCCACGCATATACAGCAATCAGGGGCACCCCGCGAAACGAGGCTTCCTCCGCAGCGAAAGCGATTGCCTTCTTTGCCGCTTCGCTGCCGTCTACACCGACCACAACTGCGGGTTCCGGTGTACCTTCCACCTCAAATGGAATTACCGCAACCGGACAGTGTGAAACCGCCGCAATCTTGACTGCTCGGGTGCCGAAGAATGAGCCAGCAAACTTGCTGCCGGAATGCGCGCCCAAGATGACGAGGTTTGCACGTTTTGAAGCCTCTTCAACTTCGACAATCGGGTGACCAACTACGGCGGTGCCGGTGATTTCACCCGAGAAGCCCGACGCAATCGCATACTCTCGCTCAGCCTCGAGCATCTGCTCGGAAGCTTTCTGAGCTTCACTGAGAAAGGCCACGCTCTCGCTCAAGAACGAGTCGTCGGCAACGTGCAGCAGCTCAACGTGAGCGCCAGTTTGCGCTGCGCGAATGAGCCCCCAGTCGAGTGCGGCTCGGCTTTGTTCCGAACCGTCAACTCCGATGATGTATTTCTCGGCCATGAGGTGTCCTTTCTCAGTGATGCTGTTAGAAGCGACGCAGCTTACAGGCTGCGCGCCGGAAGCTGCGCCGGGTGGCTACCCGAGAGCTGCTCAATGATACGTACGACCTGGCAGCTGTAGCCATATTCGTTGTCGTACCAAACGTACACAACTGCGCTATCGCCAGTTGCGATGGTCGCGAGGCCGTCGACGATACCGGCGCGGTTCGAACCGACAAAGTCCATCGAGACAATCTCAGGTGACTCAACGTAATCGATCTGGGTGCGCAGTGCCCCAGTCAAAGAGACCTGCTCAAGGAGTGAGTTGATCTCTTCGCGGGAAACCTCGCGCTCGAACTGGAGGTTGAGCACCGCCATCGACACATCGGGGGTTGGCACGCGGATCGCGTTTCCAGTGAGCTTTCCCTCAAATTCAGGAAGTGCCTTGGAAACTGCCTTCGCTGCGCCAGTCTCAGTGAGCACCATATTGAGTGCAGCGGAGCGGCCACGACGGTCACCCTTGTGGAAGTTATCGATCAGGTTCTGATCGTTGGTGTACGCGTGTACCGTTTCGACGTGGCCACGGGTGACCCCGAAGGCGTCATTCAAGACCTTAAGTACCGGCGTGATTGCGTTGGTCGTGCACGATGCGGCCGAAACGATCGTGTGGTCATTGGTGATCTTGTCACTGTTGACGCCGTACACGATGTTCAGCATGTCACCCTTACCGGGAGCGGTCAGCAGAACCTTAGCGATGCCCTTGTTCTTCAAGTGTTGGCTCAGACCTTCTGCGTCGCGCCAACGACCAGTGTTATCGACGAGGATCGCATCTTCGATGCCATACTGCGCGTAGTCGACGTTTGCGGGGTCATCCGAGTAAATGACCTGGATGCGGACGCCGTTTGCGAGAATCGCGTTCTCGTCTTCAAGTACCTTGATCGTGCCGTTGAATGGCCCGTGTACGGAGTCACGCCGAAGCAGGTTCGCGCGCTTCACCAGATCGTTCTCGGCACCCTTACGGACGACGATTGCGCGCAGGTTCAGTGTGTTTCCACTGCCCGAGTGCTCAATGATGATGCGAGCGAGGAGACGGCCGATGCGACCGAAGCCGTACAAGACCACGTCAGTGCCGGTGCTGGGTGCAGCATTGAGAACTGAAGCGAGCTGCTCACGCAGGTAGGATTCGAGGTCGCTCTGCCCAGACTCACGGAAACCATTTGCCAACAGCGCAAGGTCTACCGAGACGGGGCCCGGCTGAATCTTCACGAGAGTCTCGACCACAGCGTTGGATTCGCTGAGTGGAAGTTCTGCGTCATCGATCTTGCGTGCGAAGTGGTGTGCGCGAATAATGTCGATTGCGGAACGGCCAACAAGGCTGCGTCCGTGCACTGACATCACGATGTCATGATCGCGATAGAGCTGGCCAATTTGCGGGATCATATGCTCCGCAAGTTGTTGCTTTGCTTTCCACGCCTCAAGATGAGCGTCCGCGCGATGGTTCATGTGAACGGTAGGTTCCTTCCATGGGAATCGGTCTGTTCGGCCTGCCCGCCGACGCCTCACGGCGACGTTATCCATTATCTCATGTC
Organism: Leucobacter sp.; assembly: GCA_034676385.1. Taxonomy (GTDB): domain Bacteria; phylum Actinomycetota; class Actinomycetes; order Actinomycetales; family Microbacteriaceae; genus Leucobacter. The sequence goes on along the minus strand of JAUCCH010000048.1, from coordinate 12,087 downwards.
AACCTCTGAATACCCGAGTCCGGTAGCCTCGGTGCATGATCGAGTTTGCGTTAAAGGACCTTCGGCGAGTCGCGGAAGATTTTTGGCCAGTGAATACGGCTGAAAGTTGGGATCGTGTGGGCCTAGTTACAGGCAGAGACGACGCTCCACTCAGGCGAGTGCTCCTTGCGGTAGATGCGGTCAGAGACACCGTGGATGAGGCCGTTGAATGGCAAGCGGACGCACTGCTCACCCACCACCCTCTCCTGCTTCGAGGCGTATACACGATCGCAGAAGATACCGCGAAGGGATCGCTCCTTGCCTCTCTGGTACGCAACGACTGCGCACTTCTCGCAGCACACACAAACGCTGATTCACCCGAAGGCGGCGTGAGTGACACGCTCGCGATCCGGCTGGGTCTCCAAAACTCATTACCCCTCGTATCTGGGGTGAACCCCTTAGCTGGCATCGGTCGGGTTGGCACGCTACCGGTGCCGGTGACACTTGCCGCGTTTGCCAAGCACATTGCAGCGCAACTGCCGAAAACTGTCTCGGGTGTGCGGGTAGCGGGCGATCCCACGCGATTGATTCAACGTGTTGCGCTTTGCGGGGGAGCCGGCGACAGCCTGCTTGACAACCCCGAAGTGTTGGCGGCGGATGTGTACGTGACCAGCGATCTGCGTCACCACCCCGCCCAGGAATCGATTGAGCAGTCAACCGTGCTCGGTGGGCCAGCTCTGATTGACATCTCCCATTGGGCCGCAGAGTCACTCTGGTTGCAGGGTGCCGCCGAAGTGCTCGCCAAGGCGCTGCCGGGCGTCGAGTTTCGTGTGAGTGAGAAGCGCACGGATCCATGGAGCTTCGCAGTAGGCTGTGACTCATGAAGGCCAGCCCCCGCCAGCAGCGCTTGCTGCTCGACCTCCAGTCACTTGATACCTCGATCGCGAGGCTTAAGAAGCGTCGCACCCAGCTTCCCCAGCACGCTGAACTCAAAGCAATGCAAGGCGAGCAGACCGCCGCGAGAGAGGTGTTCATGGGGATGCAGCGTGAGGTCGATACGCAGAACACAGAGATTAATCGCCTCGAAAGCGATATCGACGTCGTTCGGCAGCGCATCAAACGCGATCACGAACTGAGCGCCGTCAGCAGTTCTCCCAAAGAAGCTCAGGCTCTCCAGTCCGAGCTTGAGACCCTCGGTCGTAGGCAATCGGATCTCGAGGATCGCGAACTCGAACTGATGGAAGCGAACGAGAAAACGCAGGAACTCTACGAAGCTGCCACTGCCGCCCTAGCCGGCGTGGATGAACGGCGCGCGGTGATCCTCGCGGCGCTTGCCGAGGCAGAGAGCAATATCGATACTGAACTCGCAGGCACTGTGCGCGACCGAGCTGGACTCGCAGCTGAATTGCAGCGCGACTTACTTGAGCACTATGAGGCCTTGCGAGCACGGATTGGGATCGGTGCCGCGAAACTGCGCGGGCGTATCTCTGAGGCGAGCAATATGGAGTTGGCCCCGGGTGAACTCAGCGGCATTCTTGCAACAGCTCCTGATGAGCTCGCGTACTGCCCGCAGAGCGGCGCGATCCTCGTGCGCCTTCCAGAAGACGAGTAGCGGCTCGGCGGCGAGGTCGTCTCGACCTCGCAAATTCTGTGAAACGGGCCAGCTATACGCCGGGTCCTGTGCCGGTTCGCGAGCGAACCTTAGATGGTCATCTCTCTCGACTCTTCGTTACCGAAGAGTTCTAGCGGCCTACCCGAAGACTCGGCGAGGAGCGTCATCATCTTCTGTCTGGCCTTGCTGCGAATGAGGTTTACCTGGCCGCCCGTGTTACCACGAGCGCCGGTGGTCTCTTACACCACCCTTTCACCCTTACCGGTCTCAGCAAGCCGAGACTGGCGGTCTACTCTCTGTTGCACTTTCTCGCGGGTTACCCCGGGTGGGCGTTACCCACCATTCTCCTCTGTGCAGCCCGGACGTTCCTCGGCGCGTGCACCGAAGTGCCGCGACGCGACCATCCGCCGACCCGTTTCAGATACGATTCTAGCGAGGCAAGGAGGCCTACGTTATGACCGATCCGTTTTCCGGCAAAATCGCGGCAGTAACTGGCGCTGCGAGCGGCATCGGGCGGGCGGTAGCGCTCGAGCTCGGCCGCAGGGGTGCGCGGCTCGCGCTCGCTGACTGGGACGAGCAAGGTTTGGGAGAAACCCGCCGTCTGCTTAGCTCGGATCCATTGGCAATGCGCGTGGACATGAGCGACAAGGAACAGGTCTCGGCATTTGCCTCCGCAACGGTTGAACGCTTCGGCGGCACACATCAGTTGTACAACATTGCCGGTCTTGGCGGCGGAAGCAAGAGCATCGAAGAACACAGTTATGAGCAGTTCGAGCGGGTATTTGGCGTGAATGTGGGGGGCGTCATTTATGGAACGAAAGAGTTTCTGCCTCATCTCATTGCGTCGGGAGACGGGCACATTGTGAACATCTCTAGCCTCAACGGAATTATGGGCCAACCGGGTATTGGCGCCTACTGCACCTCTAAGTTTGCTGTGCGTGGATTCACGGAGACGCTGAGGGCCGAGCTGCTTCAGCAAGATGCACCAGTGGGGGTTACAGTCGTGCACCCCGGGGGAGTAAGAACGGCGATTCGAGATGCGAAACCTGTGGAGCGCGGGGGAGACCCGGGCGCGCTTGAGGCAGAAGCGGCACTCAGCGAACAAGAGCGCAGCCGGAATGAGGTCTACAAGCGCAAACTTTTCAAGATGAGCGCAGAGGAGGCAGCTGGGCGTATTCTGAGAGGAGTGGAGCGACGCAGAGGTCGCGTGCTTCTTGGTCAGGCTCGCTGGGTCGACCGGCTAGTTCGGGCGGTCCCGGAGCAGTATCCACGGATCGTTGCAGCTTGGTCCAAGAAAACGTTCGAATAGCACGCGATGGGGTGTCAAAAGGAATTCTGGCACCCTCCCAGTGTCGTTCCCGTTACGGAACGCAGAAGGGATCATCATGGCCAAGGTAGTTGTCATTGGAGTGGGCGGGTATGCAGGATCACATATCGCTGAAGCTGCTGTTCAGCGGGACTTTGACGTAGTGGGCTTCAGCAGGAATGAAGTGGCCATGCAACTTGCTGGCGTGCACTATCGACAGGGATCGATCCTTTCACCAGAAGACCGTGCCGGAATGCTCGACGGGTGTGATGCTGTCGTCGTCGCAGTGTCAGCACGAGGAAATATGCTTGGCCAGACTCGGCCAGCCATTGCCGAGTTGGCGCGTGAAGCGGACAGTAAGGGGATCCGTCTTGGCGTGATTGGAGGCGCGGGATCGCTGCACGTCTCAGAGGGGGGTCCCTTGGTCGTTGAGTCGGGGTTTCCGGAGGAATTCAAGCCGGAAGCACTTGAGATGCGTAGCGTGCTGGAGGACTTGCGATCCTCGCCACCGTCTCTCGACTGGTTTTACGTGAGCCCCGCGGGCGGTTTTGGTCCAGAGAACCGGGGCGAGTATCGCGGTGAGTACCGTGTCGGCGGAGAGGTATTACTTACCGACGACGAAGGGGTTTCCCGATATCAGCGGCGCGGATTTCGGAGTGGCTATTGCTGACGAACTGGACGAGCCAACGCAGCACCGTGCGCACTTTACTGTGGCCTATTGATTGCACTCGCTCCAAGCTTCTTGCGGTGAGATCGGCATACTCGACTGAGAAAGGCTAGAACTCACGCAAGACCTTGGCCGCGCTCGACGGGAGTGGCCGCGTTCGGTAGTGCTGAAGCGCGTGTTGCTGAAGCTTGAACTGTGGAAGATTAGTCGGAAAGTGTGAGGATCTCGACACCATCTTCACGCACCACGATGGTGTGCTCAAACTGGGCAGTAAGGCTCCGGTCGCGTGTTGTGACTGTCCATCCGTCTTCCCACATCTGCCACTCATACGTACCAAGAGTGAGCATCGGTTCGATCGTGAAGACCATCCCAGGCACGATGACATCGTTGTAGAGCGGCGCAGAATCGTAGTGCGGAATGATCAGTCCCGTATGAAACGCTGCTCCAACCCCATGCCCGGTGAAGTCCCGCACCACACCGTACCCAAAGCGTTTTGCGTACGTCTCAATGACCCGCCCGATTACGTTCACTTCGCGGCCTGGAGCTACAGCCTTGATGCCGCGATGGAGTGCGAGTTCGGTGCGCTGGAATCAGCTGGTCCGCGCGGTCTGACACCTCACCGACTCGGAATGTGCGGTTGAGATCACCGTGGTAGCCGTCGCGGTAGGCGGTGATATCGATGTTGATGAGATCACCCTCGCGAAGCACCGTGTCGTCTGGGATCCCATGGCAGATTACCTCGTTGACCGAAGTGCAGCACGATTTCGGATAGCCCCGGTAACCAAGCGTGGATGGGTATGCGTCATGTGACACGACATAGTTGTGAGCAATTTCGTCGAGCTCTGCAGTGGTTACCCCAGGCCGGATTGCCGCTTCGACCGCGTCTATCGCACGGGAGGCAATGCGGCCTGCAGCTCGAATCTTGTCGATCTCGGCCTCTGTGTATGTGTTGTTTCCGCTGTAGGCAGGCGGAGCAGACAGCCCCACGTATGGTGGCCGTTCAATCTGTTTCGGTACGTCGAGCATGGGAGAAACGCGGCCGGGAATCAGGTGTCCGTTTTGATCAAAGGGCATACGCTAAGTCTAAGAGAGCAAACTGCAATGAGGGAGGCTTGTGATGAGCAAGAAGGATTGGGGTATCGAGGATCCCCAGGACACCTATTGGTACAACACGCGTAGCGGTGCTGTCGAGGAAGGCCCCCAATCACTGTCTATCGACAGGCTTGGGCCATTTGCCTCAAGAGAAGATGCTGAACGTGCTCCCGAGATTGTTGCGGAGCGCGCCCGGAAGATTCGCGAAAGAGGATGCCCGCGACGACTGAGTCATGGGAAGGGTCGTCTGGCGATAGTCTGGGCGTAGCCCAACAGCGAAGGAGACAGAAGTGAGCAAACAGCGAGATCCAGTCTTAACCCACCATTGAAGAGCGCAGCGTTAAGTTTGTGCGGCTCTGGTTTACCGACGTCGCTGGCACGCTCAAGTCTGTGGCCTTTTCACCAGCTGAGGTGGAAGGTGCGTTTATTAGCGAGGGCGTGGGCTTGGACATGCGATCGAAGGCATGACTCGCGCCTTCGAAAGTGACCTGCTTGCAGTTCCTGACCCGTCGACATTTCAACTGCTACCGTGGCGTAGCAGTACCGACCCGACAGCCCGCGTGTTTTTCAGATGTCCACACCGAATGGCGAGGCAGCGGCCGCTGATCCTCGCCATGTACTCAAACGTTCGCTCGCGCGGGCTGCTGAGCGAGGCTTTCCCTTTTACATCCACCCTGGAATCGAGTTCTACCTCCTAAAATCGCAAGACCTCGGTGCAGATGGTATGCCGACACCGGTAGACCGAGCGGGGTACTTCGATAACGTTCCAGGCGGCACAGCTCACGACTTCCGTCGCGAGAGAGCGTCAACATGCTTGAAGAGCTCGGTATTTCAGTTGAGTTCAGCCATCATGAGGCGGGACCAGGTCAGAATTAGATCGACCTTCGTTACGCTGATGCGCTCACCATGGCGGACAACATCATGACGTTTCGTACGGGTTGTGAAAGAGGTCGCAATCAGCGAAGGCGTGCATGCAATTTCATGCCGAAGCCCATCGTTGGTCAGCCGGGCAGCGGCATGCACGTACACCTTTCGCTTTTCTAAGGGGATCACAATGCCTTCTATGACCCCGGCGCAAGGTATCAGCTTTCGCAGACCGGCCGTCGCTTTGTTGCGGGTCTTCTCCGGCATGCGCCAGAATTCACTGCGGTGACGAACCAATTCGTGAACTCATACAAGCGTCTTTTTGGGCGGGGACGAAGCACCGTCGTACATTAGCTGCGGGAGCTCCGAACCGCAGCGCACTCGTACGAGTACCTTTGTACAAGCCAGGAAAGGGCAGCAGCGCTCGTGTCGAGTACCGTGCCATGGATAGCGCGGCAAACCCCTATTTGGCCTTCTCCGTGCTGTTGGCGGCAGGTCTCAAGGGAATCAAAGAAGAGTACGAGCTGCCAGCCGAAGCCGAACATTCGATGTGGGCGCTCACTGATGCTGAACGCAGGTCGATGGGCTTTGACCCGCTCCCGATGAGTCTTGAACACGCACTCGCCGTTATGGAGCGCAGTGAGCTAGTCGCGGAGACATTAGGGGAGCAGGTATTCTCCTCATCCGAGAGAAGCGTCAAGAAGTTGATGCGTACCGCCAACAGGTCACTCCATTCGAGTTGAGCACCATGCTTGGAACTATCTGACTCGATCTGATTTCTTCAGAGTTGGTCAGCAAGTCATGAGTGGTGGGGCAGTGCGGCATAGGCTCGGAGAGTTTGCGCGAGCTGGCTTTCAGGAGCTGTCACAAGCGCGCTCGAACATATACGAGCTGAGCGAGACGGTACACACGCCGGTCCCAGACTTGTTGGCAGCGTTCTCGATTGCTGGTGCCCCCGACACAGCGCTTGCTCGTGTAAATGAGTTTGTGGAACGGCACCCAAACGTGCTTGATGGTCTGAGTGATCGTGAGTGGCGAAACCTTTGTCTGCTCTTTGGAGCCTCAACCGGGCTCGCGGAGTTTTTCATCCGTCGGCCTGAGCGCTTGCGCGAATTGCTTGCAAGCGACGGCAGGGTAATTGGCCGTGAAGACGCCGTGGCAGAAATGCTTGGTGCAGTTGGTGCAGTTGGTGCAGTTGGTGCCACTGGTGTCGTACTTGGGAAATCCGGGGCTTCTCACGGCATGCCGGTCGGCAAAGATCGGTTCGGTGGATGGCGCAACCTTGCTGCGAGTGCGATATCGCGAGCTACTTGCCGAACTCACCCTGCACGATCTCTTACAGGGGCTGCAGGAGAAGAGCCTGGAGTGTTTTGAGGAAGTCGCTGCTTCACTTGCGCACCTCGCAGACGCCCGCGCTCTAGGCGGCCCTGGCAGTCGCGCGGACGACACTGCTCACAGGCCAGCGGGGCAGCCCCGTAGTCTCTGCAACACAGCTCAGTCGTATTCGCCTCGCGGTTGTGGCTATGGGCAAGTGCGGCGCAGTAGAATTGAACGTCGTGAGCGACGTCGACGTCAGTGTTTGTCGCCGAGCCAGCCGTGGTAGTTGGTGAACCAGAAACTGACCCAGAGCTCCTATTGCGATTGGCAACACGACTCGCAACCGAGACTATGCGGGGTATTCATAACCCTGGAATCGAATCGCCCCTCTGGCAAGTAGATGCAAATTTACGGCCAGAGGGCAGGCACGGCGCACTCGTGCGAAGCTTGGGCTCGATGATCGCGTATTACGAGCGTTGGGCGAAGACCTGGGAGTTTCAGGCGCTACTCAAAGCTCGTGCCGCCGCCGGTGACATTGGTCTAGGCGCCGCATTCGTAGCGCAGACACGTACGATGGTTTGGGAATCAAGCAGTCGAGATGACTTCGTCGGATCCGTGCAGCGCATGCGTGAGCGAGTCACCGAGCACATTGACCAAAGAAGACCTCGACGCTCAGATCAAGCTCGGCCCCGGAGGCCTACGAGACATCGAGTTCAGTGTGCAGCTGCTGCAACTGGTGCACGGTCAGCACGACGAGAAGCTGAGGCTCGCCGGTACCTTACCTGCCCTTCGAGCTCTGGTTCGAGGTGGCTACGTGGCCCGAGAAGACGGCGAGCGTCTCGCGAATGATTACCGCACATTGCGCGTGCTCGAACACCGCCTGCAGTTGCGAGAACTTCGTCGAACAGCTCTGATGCCAGCGGACGAGCACGGGCTCAACGCACTTGCACGATCTTCGCGACTGGCGACGACAGGTCAGCAACTCTACGTGAAGTGGAAGGCAGTCCGCAGTGAGATCCGGGAACTGCATCTCAAGATCTTTTTACGCTCCGCTTCTGAACGCGGTCGCAGCGCCGCTCCCCAGACGGTGGCTTCGCGCTGGGCAGCGAAGACGCACTCGCGCGGTTGCAAAGCATCGGGTTTCGGGATGCAGCGGGTGCAATGAGGCATCTCACAGCGCTCACTCGGGGCAGCTCGCGGGCTGCAAAGATTCAGCGCAACATCTTGCCCGTACTGCTGCACTGGCTTTCGGAAGGACGAGACCCAGACTAAGGGCTGCTCGCTTTTCGCCGGGTCAGCGAGGCCAACGTCAACAGTCCGTGGTATCTGAGGCTGCTCCGAGACGGCACGGAGGCTGCCGAACGGCTCACGCGGGGTACTCTAGAGCTCCCGGTTCGCTGCAGACCTGCTGGAATCCATTCCCTCGGCAGTCGCCTGGTTGGAACGTGACGAGACGTTGCGCCCAATACCCCTCGGGGTGCTGCTAGAGGAGATGCGTGCGTTGGCCTCCCGCGGTGCACTGCAGACTCAGCGGCAGAAGCGTTGCGCGCTGTGCATCGTCGTGAAGTATTGCGTCTGGCTCTCGGGCGACTTGTCTTTGTTATCGACGACGCTGACGTGGCGGTGGGTCTCGACGCTGCACACACCGCGCTTCTAGATGGTTTGCTGTTGGCCCTTCGCACTCTTGAAGATGGCGAACTCGCGCGAAGCGATGACGATATTGAAGAACCCGAGCTCGCGCTGATCGCGATGGGACGCTATGGCGGGCGTGAACTCGGCTTCGCCAGCGACATAGATCTGCTTGCAGTGTTTCGCGTCGCGGAGGCAGCCTCTGAGGAACAGTCAAGCGCAGCACGGCGCAAGGCGGAGCGCCTCGTCGCGGAACTGCGTCGCTTAGTTGGCGATCCTCGATTCTCAGTTGATCTTGATTTCGACCTGCGACCCGAAGGCAAAAACGGACCAATTGTCCGGAGCTTGGCCGCCTACCGCTCCTACTACGAGAGATGGTCGCTGACTTGGGAAGCGCAGGCTCTCCTCCGGGCACGGCCGGTGGCGGGCGATAGAGCTTAGCGACTCATCGCGCTTGCTGACGGTATCCGCTACCCGCGAGAATTTGGAGAGGCGGATGTTCGGGAGGTGAGGAGAATCAAAGCGCGGGTTGAGGCAGAGCGCCTGCCGCGCGGGGCCGACCCGAAACGCCACCTCAAGCTGGGCCCCGGAGGCATTAGCGACGTTGAGTGGCTCGTGCAGTTGCTGCAGCTGCAGTTCGCAGCCTCGAATGCTGACCTGCGAACGGAATCTACCCTTGAAGCGCTCGACGCCGCAGTCGCTGACGGGCATCTTGATGGTGAAGACCGTTTGAAGCTGAGAGAGCCTTGGATTCTCGCCAGTCGCATCCGATCAGCCGTAAAGCTCTGGAGTGATCGGGCTAGCGACACGCTACCCATGATAGAACCGAGCTCGAAGGAATCGCCGGCGTACTAGGTATGCCCGAGGGACACACGACAGAGCTTGAAGAGAAGTGGTTCGCGGCAAGCCGACGGGCACGCAACGTATTTGAGCATCGGCCTGCTTTGGATACAGCGACGAGCAGCTCTCCCCCAGCTAGCATTTCTTCTCGTCTTCTCGTCTTCTCGTCTTCTCGTCTTCTCGACATTTCACTTTCTCGTCATCTCGTAACGAGAAAGCCCGCACTGCTCCCTCTCACCATGAGAGACAAACAGTGCGGGCCGAGAGAAGATAGCGAGTGAACTCTATACGCCGTAATACATCTCGAATTCGTACGGATGAGGGCGCAGAGCCATCAGGACAATATCGGTTTCACGCTTCAGTGTGATCCAAGTCTCGATGAGGTCCTCAGTGAAGACTCCGCCTTCAAGCAGGAACTGGTGGTCGGTTTCAAGAGCCACCAGGGCCTCTTCGAGCGAACTTGGCGCCTGAGGAATGTTCTTCGCCTCCTCGGGAGGAAGCTCGTAGAGATCCTTGTCGATTGGCTCCATCGGCTCGATACGGTTACGCACGCCGTCGAGGCCGGCCATGAGCTGTGCAGCAAAAGCCAGGTACGGGTTGCTCGAAGCGTCAGGCGCTCGGAACTCAATGCGCTTTGCTTTCGGGTTCGAACCGGTCAGCGGAATGCGAATGGCTGCAGACCTGTTGCCCGCTGAATAAGCAAGGTTCACGGGAGCTTCGTAGCCCTTGACCAGGCGGCGGTAGCTGTTGATAGTGGGGTTCGTAAACGCGAGTAGTGCGGGCGCGTGTTTTAGAATTCCACCGATGTACCAGCGCGCAATATCGCTGAGCCCCGCATAACCGTTCTCATCGTAGAACAGGGGCGACCCACCCTTCCACAGAGACATGTGGGTGTGCATTCCTGAACCATTATCGCCAAACACTGGCTTCGGCATGAAGGTTGCCGTCTTACCCCACAGCTCGGCGGTGTTCTTTACGATGTACTTGAATTTCAGAACATCGTCCGCGGCGCGAAGCATGGTATCAAAACGATAGTTAATCTCTGCCTGGCCGGGTGCACCCACCTCGTGGTGTGCGCGCTCAAGGTGAAGCCCTGCCTCGATCAAGCGAAGCGAGATATCGTCGCGCAGATCTGCTTGCTTGTCGACGGGGGAGACGGGGAAGTACCCACCCTTTTGCGGTGTTGTGTTACCGAGGTTGCCGCCCTCGACCTTGCGCCCTGAGTTCCAGTGTGCTTCCTCCGAATCAATCTCGTAGAAAGTGTGCTGAGGGGTCGTCTATAACTTAGAAAAAGAACCGAATCAAGAATGTAGAACTCCGCCTCGGGCGCAAAGAACGCAGTGTCGGCAATGCCCGTTGAAGTGAGGTATCGTTCAGCCTTCTTCGCAACCTGGCGCGGGTCGCGAGCATAAATCTCACCCGTACGTGGGTTATAGATGTCGAACACAAGTATGAGTGTGCGTTCGGCACGGAACTGGTCAACGTATGCGGATAATTACGTCAGGAAGCAGCTGCATATCGCTCTCAGCAATCCCCGCAAATCCGCGAATGGAGGATGCATCAAACATCTGACCGACCTCAAAGAAATCGAGGTCTACGGTGCTGGCCGGAATGTTGAAGTGCTGCTGCACGCCAGGCAGATCGGTGAACCGGATGTCAAGAAACTTGACGTCGGTTTCCTTAATGAAATCAAGCACTTCTTGGGGTGTCGTGAACATGCTGCTCCTCGTAAAACGTTCGCGGTGTTCCCGCTTTGCACTATTTAGGCTACGGCACGAGCAGCTTCAGCATCGTGTGAAGTTTGTTCGAGAATGTTACTTCTGGATTTTTTTTTGCTCGAATCACGGTTTATCTTGTTCCGGGGCACGGTGGCAGGCATCTTCAGAGCTATGGGAGCAGGTTTCATAGAATGAGGATCATGCCTTCACCTCAGCGGCCCCAACGTTTTGGAGACCTTGAACCGAGCAAGTGGCCCGGCGAACGATTGGGGCTCCCCGAGAGCGGTCCCCGATCCGTTGGACGGATAGGTCGACGGTTTGTCGCGATCATTATCGATTGGGCGATCGCGTCGGTACTCACTCTGGTGCTTCCGATCGAAGGCTCTGCAGCAACCTTCGGAACCCTTGGAATCTTTGCCCTGATGCAGGTTATCTTCATCCCTACACTCGGCGGTTCGATTGGTCATCGGATCATGGGGTTGCGAGTAGTCCCAATTGCTGGCGGTTGGGTTGGTTGGTGGCGGCCCAATCAGTTCGAACCTTGCTCATCCTCCTCGTGATCCCTTTGCTTGTTTGGGATAGTGACCAGCGTGGTTTTCATAGCAAGAGGATCAGCGGGCACTGTGTTGGTGCGCGCCTAGCAATCTTGCAATCGCGTACCTGCATAGCGAAAGGGTGGGGATCAGAATCTGATCCCCACCCTTTTGGACGTCTCGCTTTGCGCAGACTATGTTAGCGGCCGCGCTGTGGCCGAACCTTATACGGGTCCATTCCCTTGGGAATACCGATCGGATCTGACTTCAGCGAGAGGAGGCGGTTGTACACGTCGGTAATCTCACGCCGATTCAGGACTGGTTTCAGCTTGGTGAGCGTTCGTGAAAGCTTATTCAAGGCCACACTGCCTTCGTCTCGTCCGACATATAGTGTGCTGAGTTTCACGCCCCGCAAGGCGGCACGAAGCTTCACAGATTCCCGAGAGGCAAGCTGCTTGGCACGAACGGCGTTGCCCTCAGCGATGAGAACTACACCACCACGGCCCACAACGCGGTACAGCGCGTCTTGC
>JAUCCH010000047.1:0-3760 GCA_034676385.1 Leucobacter sp. | reverse complement strand
AGCTTCCCTCTGCAGGGCGAAGGCAGGCTCTAGTTGTTAACGGTGAAAGACACCCAGCTTTCCTGACCGGAATGTTAGCTCAGGGCTGAAAATCATCATGCAAGACAATTCTGCTGAGTTCCACCCCACCATCAGGCAGCCGCCAAAAATGTAATCGGCGCGCCTGCGGGGTCTTCGATTCTATTGACACTCTCCAGCACCACGCGCCGTCGCTGCGTTGCACATAAGGGTCGTCACCTCCACTTCCCATTCTCAACTGGTGAAGCTCGCGTGAGTGAATATCAACCACACGTCCGGAAACAACGTCGACGACCGCTCGCATAGCCTTATTGAATGTCCTGTCCTCAAGCTGAGTTAGGCTCTGAATAAAATCAGAGCCAACTTTGTATTCCCTAATTGGGTGGACCTTCTTGTCAGATGCGTTCATTCGATCGACCCAGGCGTGCTGTACCTCATGGCGGAGCCAGAGTTCGTCGTCATGCCATTCGTCTCGAGCAGAAGTCGGACCGCCCTGCGTTTGGATCTGTCCCTGTGCGCCTGCGCGCGCTTCACGGAGTTCCTGGGTGAGCCTCGACACCATACGCTGGAGCTCTGTACGTCCTTGACGTTCTCGGTGAAGCTCCGCCTGGGTGCTGCTGAGTTCATCACGCAGTTGGTCGAGAGTTTCGAGCGGTGTTCCAGCACGCATTTCTCTGCTGAATCGTTCGAACGCACCACGCAGCGCAAGCATCTCGTCGTGGATCACTTGCACGGCCACTAGTTCTTCACCCGGCTCAGAAGTGGTTGTTTCCAGTGGCTCAACGATCGGTATTGGCGCGTTTGCTTGTTCCGCCTCGAGGGTAGGCGAAGCGTCGACGCTTTGTTCTTTCGATTCCATCTGGGGCAACGCAGCTAACACTTCAACGTCCGAGGCATCGATACCCTCTTGAAGCCAAGGTTGCCCACCGCGTAGAAGCGGCAAGGGTTCAACGAGAAGCGAATCCTGATCAACATTGACCAAGAAAAGCTTGAGCGAGCCTGCAGAAAGGTCGACGTTGACACGGACTGTCTGACCTACTCGAACGACGTCAGATACAGGGATACTTTGAGCGTCGTCCCCCTCCGAAAAGACTTCTCGTCTCCGAAGAATAAAGTTTGGCAGAAGGGGATGTAGCGTTAACGTGGCTCGAAGCTCGGTGACCTTGATGACCCTTGCGAGGGTGACGCTATCTTGGGCGAATCGGCCCAATTCTGGTTCGGCGGCCTCGGGTGACAGATCGAGATCAAGTAGCCACCCTTCTACGGGTTCGCCTAGAAGTAGCCCCTCGACTAGCGAAATTTCCGGAGGAAGCCTGTCCGCGTTGATAAGCACACGTCGTCCGTCCTCGAGTAACGCAACGTTGCCTGTTGCTCCTGAAACGAGCTCGACCTTCGCTTTCACCCACACTGCTCTTTGCGCGGGCTTAAGAATGGAGGCCGAAGTGACTTGGGCTAGTGCGTCATTAATCAAATCATCCACATGGTGACGGCTTGGAAACCGAAGAATTGACCTCTGGTAGTCGGGGTTTTCCCCGAAACTGGGCGGGTAGGAACGGGCTGCACCATTAAACACGTGAGTTTTGGGCGGCAGTGATTCTTCCAACGCGTAAGTGGCAGCACCTGTCGCGATGGTGACTACGTCAGCGTCGCCTCTGAGCTCGTCTTGAACGTGCTGTGTATTAAACCCAACCTCGCCACCAGCGTCAATTGTGCTGATTACAACCAACGGTCGTTCACGAGGACCGAGGATCATCTCAAGCAACTCGGTAACCTGCGAAGTATCGTCGAAGTGCCTCATACGGTCAGTCTGTCAGCAACCGCAGACATTGATAAGGAATATCCTCGGATTCGAGCGCTGGCCACGAGGGCTTTGAAGGAAACCAGACGCCCATAGTGGTGAACTGCCCAGAGCGTTTTCTAGAGGCTGCGCTTGGTCGTTCACGCTCTTCGCTTTCCTGAACTTCACGACAGGATAGATGCCGAGTAACCCTTTGGCCGCAGCTGGCCGCACTGAAATCGCCCGATGGATCGGCGTGTATCACGCAACCAATAGCAGGGGATCAAAAAAAATCTTCCTTTGGAGACTCAAGATGACCACTCCGAACCCGCCAAGCGAACCGAGCCGAGAAGATTCCCACACGAAATGGAAAAGCTGCGTCCCCTGTGGTGGTGTAATTCCTGAAGCTTGTGTGTCACCACGGTGACGAGCGAGCCATCGTGCGATGGTCAGTAAGAACTCTCTACTGATCTCACGAAAGGACACACCACACGATGGCTCTCAACCAGTCTGCCCTGATCGAGCTCCTGAAGGAACTCGAACTCACCGACACCACCGAACGTATCCGCCTGCTCACTCAGCGCGCATTCCAGGAACTGATCAACGCAGAAGCCGAAACGGTGATCGGCGCCGCCCCGTATGAGCGTTCTGACGGTCGGACCACGCAGCGCAACGGCACCCGACCTCGAACCTTGTCAACGACCGCGGGCGATCTCGATCTGCGCATCCCAAAGCTGCGCGAGGGATCGTTTTTCCCTGTCGTTGCTCGAGCGACGACGCAGAGCTCCATCAAGCATTGTTCGCCGTCGTCATGGAAGCCTATGTGCACGGCGTATCAACCAGGAAGGTTGATGATCTCGTGAAAGCGCTCGGCGCTGAGAGCGGGATTTCAAAGTCTGAAGTGTCACGCATCTGCCAGGAGCTTGACGAGGACGTCGCTGAGTTTCGTGAGCGCCGCCTCGACGACACCACCTACCCGTACGTGTTCGTTGACGCAACCTACTGCAAAGCAAGGGTCGGTCGCAGGGTGGTATCCCAAGCGATCGTGATCGCTGTGGGGGTTGCAGCTGACGGGCAGCGGCAGGTGCTGGGGTTCCAAGTCGGTGATACCGAGTCTGAACCGTTTTGGACCGAGTTCTTCCGAGACCTGAAACGGCGCGGCCTGGGCGGGGTGCAACTCGTCATCAGTGATGCACATGCTGGCCTCGTGCGTGCCATCGAGGTGTCGTTCCAGGGTGCTGCGTGGCAACGTTGCCGGGTGCACTTCATGCGTAACGTGCTCGCCCGGGTTCCGAAAGTCGCCACCCAAATGGTCGCCGCGATTATCCGAACAATTTTCGTGCCGCGCGGGAAACGAGAGCTCGTGCATGCTCAGTTCGGTGAGGTGGTGACGATGCTCACCAGAAGTCATCCTGCTGCGGCTGAGCTTCTTGATGCGGCCAAGGATGACCTGCTCGCGTTTACCGAGTTCCCGCCACAGCATTGGCAGCAGATCTGGTCCACGAACCCGCTCGAACGACTCAACAAAGAGATCAAGCGGCGCACGAATGTCGTCGGCACGTTCCCGAACCCTGAAGCGCTGCTGCGGTTGACCGGGCATGTGTTGATTGAGCAGCACGATGAATGGGATGCTGCCGACAGGAGGTATTTCAGTGAGAACTCGATGAAGCTCATCACCCAACCCGTTGAGGGGGTGGTGCTAGCAGGGCTCGAGGCCGCTTAAACTAACAGCACTGACCTTCGTATTGGTGAAGTGATTTTCCACCACTCAAAGGGACGCAGCCAAATGGAAAGTTGCAGAGACCGCAATCGACTGTATTTATTATGGGGCAAACTATGGGGCACCAGCTCTGTATCCAGGTGTCTCTGGATGTACTTGTTTGCAAGTGGAACCCGGAATTGTGCTCGTAACATGCAGTTTCAGGTATCCAGATGCACCAGGATGTAGCTACACAGTGGGCAGTT
>JAUCCH010000046.1:0-9759 GCA_034676385.1 Leucobacter sp. | reverse complement strand
GAGGGTGCGAACCCAGCGACGCTCGGGCTCCTCGCAGCGATCCCACTACTCACATGGGCGGCAGTTTCCCCTCTGGCACAGTCACTCGCCAGTAAGATTGGGCTGAACTCCGCTGTCAGCTATTCACTGGGTGGACTCTTCGTTGCGACGGTCTGGCGATCCCTGCCCGGCACCCCAATCAACCTCTGGCTTGGCACCGCCCTGGTTGGCATCGCATTGGCAATTGCAAACGTGCTGCTACCGGCTTCAATCAAGCGCGATTTCGGCAACCGCGTGCCGCTCGTCATGGGAGTGTACTCCGCACTCATCGGGGTATCGGGAGCCCTCGGTGCCGCAATCGTTGCCCCGGTGGCGAACTTTCACTCTGCATCTGGCGATCCTCTTGGCTGGAGATGGGCGCTACTCGCCACCGGCGCAACCGTTCCGATCGCACTTCTAGCATGGGTATTGGCGGCCCGCCGAAAGTCGAAAGTCGCAGTGCAACCAGCACCACAAGCGGCTTCAGGCAGCGCCGTGCGTCGCGTGTGGCGCGACCCGGTCGCCTGGTGGATCGCGGCCTATATGGGGGGCCAATCGTGGGTGTTCTACATTCACGCCATGTGGATCTCACCGATAAGCATCTCCCGAGACTCGGACCTCATCGAGGCCGGCGGGTTTGTGACGTTCTTCCACATGTTCGGCATCGCTGGTTCACTGCTCGCTCCATTACTTATGCGCGGGATCATGCACAAGCTTCTCCCCATACTGATCCCAATAGTGGGCCTGGTCGGATCAGCAGGCATTATTCTTGCCCCCGACTACCTGCCAGTGTGGCTCGCGCTCGCGGGGCTTAACTGTGGCGCTTCGCTCAGTGTGGCGCTGACCTATATTGCGCAACGCTCAGCCAGCACCGAAACCGCCGGGGCGGTGTCTGGGATGTCCCAGTCCGTCGGGTATCTTCTCGCGAGCATCGGGCCGATAATGTTCGGCTGGCTGCACGGCGTCAGCGGCGCCTGGGCGTTACCTCTTATTGTGCTCATCGTCGGGGGCAGTCTGCAGCTCGTGGCCGCGCTCGCCCTCTACCGCGAACGCATGGTGCTCTCGAACGGCTGAACCTGCCCACCGCCGTCGGCATTCAGCATTGACGGGTTATCGGCAAGAACGTGTGGATGGAATCTCGATCTAGCCGCGTGATCATGCGGTAAAACAGGGACCGTCATGCTCGGCCAACCTTAACTGTGCCGAAATCATCAAACACGACCCGCTGTCTGCTATGCGATTCCACGCTCGTGAAGAACGGAAGAACAGCTGCCGGAACCCAACGTTGGCTCTGCCCAACCTGCAAAGCTTCCTGGGTCCGCAGACGCGACGATGTCACCCGCAAACACCAGCTCCAACAGTTCCTGACTTGGCTGCTCGGGAAACTCTCCCAAGCAGAAACCGATTGCCTCACCGGCCGTTCATTCCGTCACCAAACTGCCTGGTGTTGGCGCGTCACCCCACGCCTGCCCGCCGTCACAATTCCACCAAAATATGTGATGATCGACGGCACCTACATCGGCGACTGGTGCTTGCTCATCGCCACTGATGAGCACCACACCCCACTGGCCTGGCAATGGTGCTCGACGGAGTCACAAGCCGCACTGGAAGCACTCCTGCGTCAGATTCCTGCCCCGCTGTGGTGATCTGTGACGGCGGCACCGGAGTACGTGCCGCGCTCCGTGAACAGTGGCCAGACACCCTCGTACAACGCTGCATCTTCCATGTCTGGATGAACATGCGCACCCACCCCACGTTCCCGCCTCGCACCCCGGCAGGTCAGGCGCTACTTGAACTTGGGAAACGATTGCGACGCATCAAGGATGCAGACCAAGCACTGGTCTGGTTGCAGCAGCTCAACGACTGGCACACCGTGTATGGGCATCTCACCACTGAACGATCCTATGCGAAACGTAGGCTCCGGAACGGGCTTTGGGACTCACCCACCGGCAAGAAATGGTGGTACACCCACGACCGGCTCCGCAAGGCCTACAACCTCCTTGCCGAACTCCAACGTCGCGAACACCTCTTCACCTACTTACGCGCGGGCGGCCCCAAGACCACATCCAGACTCGAGGGTGGCATCAACGCAATGATCAAGCAGGCGCTGCGCCTGCACCGAGGCATGACCGTTGAGCATCAGAAGCGGGCCGCGGAATGGGTACTGATTGAACGCGCCGGCCTCATCGACACCGCAGGCACCATGCCCGTCGCCAAGGAGATCACACCGCAGAAGCGGCGGCCACGGTTCACGGAACCAAACCCAGGGCCGGTGGTCTACGACACCGGCCTCGACGCTACTGAAGGGCTCTGGCTACGCAGAGGCTGGGCGGCAGAGGGTGAACACGCCCGGCACTATCCACACGTTTTTGCCGATAACCCGCATTGACGCCATCGCGCCGCGGAGAAACGAGAAACCCCTGCACTAGGCAGGGGTTTCGCAGCGGAGCCAGGGGGATTTGAACCCCCGGTCGAGTTTAACCCCGACCCTTCATTAGCAGTGAAGTCCGTTCGGCCTCTCCGGCATGGCTCCGTAGAACATCTTAGGGCACGTAACCCGGCACCCGGAAATCGATAGCTTTCAGCAGGCTGGATTAGTACTGAGTACGACCCGCAGAGCAGGTTTGATTAGACGCGCTCTGTCCTGTGATGTTCTCGGGAAGTACCGTGACCGGAGCCGGAGCTTCAGCACCCTCAACTGGCGCAGCTTCGCCTTCCGCAGGCACTTCTGGCTCGGCAGGGGCCTGCTCGACCGCAGCTTCACCGGCACCAGCAACCTTAAACGGTTCACCACTGAGGACGACGCTGATCAGCTGATCACCGGAGTAGCGATCTGGGGACAAACGCCCTGGGCTGTAGGGGTGTGTACCACTCGGGTACTGCACGAAGTTCACGCGGTCGAGATCGATATCTACCACTGTGCCCGCCAGTGCTTGTAAGAACTGCACTGAGGCCATGCTGCTAGAGAGCGTCAAGTTTTCGAAGCCCGCCTTGGCAAGCCCATAGACCTTAATCGGGTTGCTTAGCGTCTCCGCGCTTCGCATCTGACGAAGCAACGCAGACATGAAGACTTGTTGATTACTGATACGGCTCACGTCACTGCCATCACCGACTCCGTATCGAGTACGAACGAAGTTCAATGCCTGCACACCCTCAACGGTGACCTCGCCCGCGGGCAAGCTCAGGCCGGTCTCAGTGTCTTCAATAGGCTGCGCGAGGCACACCGTCACTCCACCAATAGCGGTCGTGATGTCGATGACACCATCAAAATCAACCATTGCGGCGTAGGGAATTTCCATTCCGGTGAGCTGACCAATCGTTGAGGCGACACACGACAGGCCTCCGTAGCTCAGCGCAGTGTTGATCTGCTGCTCGCTCATCGCACTGTACGTTTCACCGGTTTCTGGGTCGGTGCAGCTGGGGATCGGAACCATTAGGTCACGAGGAAAGCTGATGACCGTGGCGCTCTTATGGTCAGCGGGGATGTGCAGCAGCAAGTTGACATCATTCAGCTCGCCCTCTTCCCCGTCATTCATGACAGAGTCTTCATTGCGCTTATCAGAGCCAACAAGCAGAATTGTGAGCTCGCCATCTAGCGACTGTGCCCCGGCGCCAACGGCTTCCGCTTTCGGAGTTGCTGCGAGTTCAACCGTTACCACGTTCTGCGCCACACCCCAGAACGCGTATGCCGCGACCGAGACACCGCTAATCGCGACTACGAGCGCAGTGGTCAGGAGTACTTTCGCAGCATTTACCCACGAAATAGAGCGACGCAAACGGCCGTGACGCGCGCCAAGATTGGCCGCACTCGATCCACGCTGCTGTCGTGTCATAAAACAAACTCCCAGGTCTTCAATGATTTGCGCGACAAAGCGCATCCTGAAATTTTAGCGTCCGGCACTGGTATCTCCCTGAATCTCCAGAAACGGGAAAACCCCCGGCCCAGAAACTGGTTCTGACCGGGGGTTTTGGCGGAGGGTAGGAGATTTGAACTCCTGAGACGGGATCACCGCCTGCTTGTTTTCAAGACAAGTTCCTTCGGCCGCTCGGACAACCCTCCGCGTAAGAGCTTACTGGAAACTCAACTACTTTTCAGACCACCGACGAGACTCATCTAAAAGGTCCGGGAACTCTCACGCTTGCCTCACATACTTATGTCCGCGTGAAATATCAGGTTACCTGACTGAGTGAGCAGGGAATTAGAGATGGCTACACGCCGCGATATTACGAAGAAGTATGCCCGCGCCTACCAACACGCCGACAAGATCGAGAAGACTCGTCTGCTGGATGGGTTGGTCGAGACGACCGGGTGGACACGCGACCATGCCCGCCGTGCGATCCGCCAGGCCCTCGCCCGAACCGGTGCGGTGTCCCAGCAGAAACGCAGACCCCGGCCGAGGAAATACTCGTACGATGCACTTCTTGTGCTCCAGGAGGTGTGGCGGCTCTCCGGGGCCCCGTCCGGGAAATATCTCGCCGCCATCATGGACGACACACTCGCACGCCTCGTACGATTTAACGAGCTTGGGAACGTGCAGAATCGGATCACCCCCGAGGTGCTTGATGAGGTGTATTCGATGAGCGCGGCAACGATTGATCGCTACCTGAAACCCTACAAAGATGCCCAACTTCCAGTCGCACTGTCGGGCACGAAACCGTCACATATCCTCCGCTCCCAGATCCCCATCAGAACGGCGATGGATGGCACCCCCAACGATCCGGGGTTCTATGAGCTCGACACCGTCGCCCATTGCGGCCACACCCTCAAGGGTGAGCATTTGTGGACGCTCACTGCAACGAACCCGAAGTATGGGTGGACGATACTCCGAACGGTGAAGAACAAGGCGTTCGCGAACGTGCATCCGGGCTTGGAATGGGTGCGCACACACGCCCCTACACGTGTGACCTCGGTTGATTTTGATAACGGGTCCGAGTTCCTCAACTGGGCAGTACTCGCTTGGTGCGAAACGCATAAGCTCGAGGTCACGCGGGGGCGCCCGTACGAGAGCAACGACAACGCACATGTTGAGCAACGTAACGGGGACTGGGTGCGCAAACATGCATTCCGGTACCGGTATGAGGGTGAGCACGAGATGCGGCTCCTGAACGAGTTATGGGGACTCGTGATGCAACGCAAGAACCATCTATTGCCCTGTGTGAAAGCGGTCGGTTGGAAGCACACACCCGCCGGCCGGAAGCAGCGGGTCTACGATAATCCGCGGACCCCGTATGCGCGGCTTCTGGCCGCGAACGTGCTTGATGAGCGGGCCACCCAGAAGCTGGCGGCGGAGCATGAGAAACTGAACCCAGCATTGATTACTCGCCGGATCAACAAGATCCAACAGCAGCTCATCAACCTTGCTGCGGCACGCACTCAAGCAGCACGGCCGGCAGCGTGAGCCCGGTCACCTCATCCGGACATTTTAGGTGAGGCACCCACAAACCTCATCCGGACCTATTGACGTGAGGCAAGACGACCACGTGGGCAAGCAATGCGGGAAATCGTTCGCGCATTGCCGTCAACAGGCCGTTCTCGAACACCGTACCGGTCACACGGCCCGCAGCTGCCTGCACGTGCGCATCCGCCTGACCCATAGCAACTGAATCGCCACGTTTCGCAGCCCACTGCAGCATCTGAATATCATTCTCACCATCACCGGCCGCGAACACACGAGCCGCATCGATACCGAGCCGAGCCCGCAATACCTCTAGCGCACTCGCTTTGGTCACACCGGTCGGGGCAATATCGAACCAGGTCGTAAGCCCCACTGCGTATGAGACGCGGCTGAGACCGAGCGCTTGAGAAATCTCAAGGAAGTCTTTCAACGCGTGGTCGGGTGAGACAACGAGCACGCGGCTCGCCTGTACGCCGAGCAACTCATCGAACGACACCTGCTTCTGGCGACGTGGAAGCGTTGCCGAGGGCATCTTCTCGGTGTAAAGAAAATCGCCTTCGGCGGTCTCAACACCGTACATCGCGGTGAGCAGGTGAGTGCGAATGCGCTGCAGCAGCATCGTTGGATCAAATGACTCGACGTGTTCCCGACGGTACGCCCTGGTCGCGAGAGAGTCGCGCTTCAGCGTTACGGCACCGTTGCAAGCAACGACCCAGTCGGGTTGAATACGAAGCTGCTCGACCACATCGAGAGTCGCTTCAACCGCGCGCCCAGTAGAGATGATTACCTCATGCCCAGCACGGTGCAGGGTACGAATCGCCTCCGCAACGTCAGCATGAGGCGTTGCAGGCGTGTACACCCCGGCATCATCTCGCTCACCAAACGGCATCACCGTGCCATCTATATCGAGCGCCACAAGGTGGCGATCCTCGGCCCGCATTACGCAGTCACCGGAGTCAAAACCTCAAGCCCACCAAGATACGGGCGCAGCGCTTCGGGTACGCGAACACTGCCGTCAGCCTGCTGATGCGTTTCGAGGATCGCGACAAGCCAGCGAGTGGTTGCCAGCGTGCCGTTGAGAGTCGCGACCGGGCTGGTCTTACCCGTCTCGCCGCGGAAGCGAGTGCTCAGGCGGCGCGATTGGTAGGTCGTGCAGTTACTTGTCGAGGTGAGTTCGCGGAAGGTTCCCTGGGTCGGCACCCAGGCCTCGATGTCGAACTTGCGCGCGGCACTCGACCCGAGATCGCCAGCGGCTACGTCAATTACACGGTAGCTGAGGCCGAGTGCCTGCAGCATGTCCTCTTGCCACGCGACAAGTCGATCATGCTCCGCCTCGGCATCTGCAGGGTCGGTGTACACAAACATCTCAAGTTTGTTGAACTGGTGCACGCGCAGAATGCCGCGGGTATCTTTACCGTGCGAACCGGCCTCGCTGCGGTAGCAGGTGCTCCAGCCTGCGTAGCGCAGTGGCCCACGGGTCAAATCAACGATCTCGTCGGAGTGGTAACCGGCAAGCGCGACCTCACTCGTGCCGGTGAGGTATAGATCCTGGTTGGGCAGGTGGTACACCTCATCAGCGTGCTCGCCGAGAAAGCCGGTGCCCTGCATAATCTCTGGCTTCACCAGCGTCGGGGGGATCAGCGGAATAAAGCCTGCGGCGAGCGCACGATCAAGGGCGAGGCTCATAAGCGCGAGCTCCAGACGAGCGCCGACACCCTTCAAAAAGTAGAAGCGGGCGCCAGAGACCTTCGCTCCGCGCTGCATGTCGATCGCGTCGAGCATCTCGCCGAGCTCAAGGTGGTCACGGGGTTCGAAGTCGAACTGGGGGATCTCACCGACCTCGCGGAGCGTAATGAAGTTTTCTTCGCCACCCGACGGCACACCCTCAATGATGACGTTCTCAATGCGACTTGCGGCCGCGTCGAACGTTGCATCGGCTTCGCGCGAACGTGCTTCGGCAGCTTTGACCTCGGCAGCGAGCTGCTGGGCACGCGCGATGAGCGCAGGCTTCTCTTCCTTCGAAGCAGACTTCACCTGCTTGCCGAACTGGTTCTGTTCGGCGCGGAGCGCCTCGAACTCGCCGAGTGCGGCACGACGCGCTTCATCGGCAGTGATCGCAAGATCTACCGTCGATTCGTCGTTTCCGCGTGCTCGTTGCGAGCGCTTGATGGTCTCAGGGTCATTGCGCAGGAGCTGAGGATCGATCACAACCCCATCCTAGCCTTCGCCCCAGAAGAGTCCCTGGGCACCAGTGGGAGTGGAGTAACGTGGACGCATGGTCACATCTCAGCCCCGCGCCGCTGTTGTGTACCATCCCCTCAAGACCGACCTTCCCTCACTGCGGGCAGCAGTAATGCATCAGGAGGCAAAGGCAGGCTGGGCCGCAAGCCTCTGGTTTGAGACGACCAAGGACGACGCGGGGCAGCAACTCACCCGCCGCGCACTAGCTGAGGGCGCGAGCGTGGTGCTGGCATCCGGAGGCGATGGTACGTTGCGTGCGGTTGCAGAAACGCTTCGAGGATCAGGGACCCCACTCGCGATAGTTCCACAGGGCACAGGCAACCTGCTCGCGCGAAACCTTGGAGCCCCGCTCGGCGACATCGAGGAGGCAGTGCACGCTGCGTTCTTCGGGCACAATCGCCCCATCGATCTTGGTGTGGTGACGATCACGCGCCCCGATGAGAGCGAAGACGAGCATGTCTTTCTGGTGTTGGCTGGCATGGGCCTTGACGCTCGCACGATCACGGCTACCCGATCCTCGCTCAAGAAGCGACTCGGGTGGCTCGCCTATGTAGACGCGGGCATGCGCACGATGATCAAAGACGCGCCGCTCCAAATCCACTACTCGGTCAACGGCGAGCCGGTGAAGCCACTGACTGTGTTCACAGTGATGATCGGTAATTGCGGCTTGCTTCCTGGCGGGGTGCTGTTGATCCCTGACGCAAAAGTCGATGACGGTCACCTTGACGTGGTCGCCCTGCGCCCGCTTGGCCCGTTCTCGTGGCTAAGAATCTGGCACAAACTGGGCTTCGAGAACGGCGTTCTTCGTAAGTCCAAGACGGGGCGCAAAGTGATCGACCTGGTGAACGACACCCGCTCGGTGAGCTACCTCCGAGCGAAGCGCTACGTCCTATCTGTCGCGAGCCCTGAGCCCATTCAACTCGACGGGGATGATTTCGGTCTTGCCCTCGCTGCCAGCGGAACAGTCGACCCCAGCGCTCTCCTCGTACGCGTGCTTCGCACGTGGACGCCAGCTGTATAGGCTGAACGCTATGCCTGCCGCGGGCCACCCTCACGAATACTCGTCAGCCAGTCTCGCGCCTCGGTGAATGCATCGTTGTCGTGCTCGTCGCGGGTGGTCGCGACCACCCGGTCTGCCCGGTGATATGAGCCCAAGAACACGACGCGCGGGCTGAAGCGCTTCACTCCGAGCAGCGCGTCCGCAACACGTTCGTCGCGCACGTGCCCCTCAGCATCGATTACGAAACGATAGCGACCCATTCGATCCCCGATCGGCCGGGAGGCGAGCAGCGTGAGGTTCACTCCCCGAGTCGCGAACTGTTCAAGCAACTCAAGCAGCGCACCCGCGCGATCATTCGGGAGTTCGACAATAAGACTCGTCTTGTCGGCTCCAGTCGGCTCCCCGACGGGGGCTGGACGCCCAACCAGTACGAAGCGAGTCACCGCGTCAGGGTTCTCGGCGATACCTTCAGCCAGCACCTCGACGTCGTAGTGCTCGTCGATTCCCGGGGGCGCAATTGCCGCATCGATACCCTTCTCGAGATCGAACAGATCCGCCGCCGCCTGAACGTTTGAGGCGGCTGGCAGGTGCTGGTGCCTCGGCACCTGATCATCGAGCCAGGCACGGCACTGCCCGTAGGCGACTGGGTGCCCGGTTACCACTCCAATATCTTCAAGCTTTGTACCGGGTCGTGCCACGAGCACAAAGCTCACCGGCACAAGATACTCACCAATAATCTGCAGGCCAGGGATCGTTGCAAGGGCATCCTGCGCAACCGTCACTCCACCGTCAACCGAGTTTTCGATCGCGATCATCGCCGCGTCGCTTCGGCCCGCGACTACATCGCTCAGCGCCTCGCCGATATTCGATACCGGCGCCCACTCCTGACCCTGCGCTTCGGGCACCTGCCGCAGCGCGGCCTCGGTAAACGTACCTGCCGGGCCCAAGAAGCTGTAGCGACGAAGCGGGGCAGGGGTTCCAGACATGGGTCTAGCGTACTCGCTTGCGACTCAGAGGATTACGGGCAACGGTTTCTCAGTGATCTGCGATTTACAAGCCGAACCCACCCTGGTTCGCGCTTGTAAATCGCAGATCACTTATTTA
>JAUCCH010000045.1:0-18166 GCA_034676385.1 Leucobacter sp. | reverse complement strand
AAACAGTGCCGCTAGCTCCGCTGTTGCCTGACGATTGTGTCCGACTTCTTCATTTGGCCACCAGGTACTCGGCACCCGTCCTCGGGCAGGGATCCGCGTCTTTCGACCAAACCCGCCTTCGCCGCCGCCGCGGAGAACTACCTCCGGCCAGGTACCTGCCTCAATCCGTGCGCGAGCAGATGCAGCACTTTCATGCAGTGAGTTCTTCAGCATCATCGCCTGGACTCCCGAGCGCACCTCTGCTTCTGGCACCCGAGCAACCTCAGCGCGCTTCTTCGCATCTCCGATGTCACGAAGCTCGTAGTCAGCGTACTCTGACATCGCAGTAAATAATGTGTTCGGTTCAGCGAACCAACACCGACCCTTCGACGGGTACACCAACTCACCGGTGATGGGGTGCTGAATGGCGTACACCCAGAGCTGGTTCCGTTCTGCGCTCGGCGCAGTTGGGTCGGCATCCCACCACACCTCACCTATCACCATCCGGGGCAGAGAAGCGGGCGTTCATTTCTTCCGAGCGCTCCAAGGCGATTCATCACCCAGCTCTCAGACTTGCGATAGACCAGGATGATGTCATGGTCAGCTGACGGCTTTGGAAAGTCGTTTCGGCTCGAGTCCGTCTTCTGCCATACAACCTCGGCCACAAAATTGCTAGGGCTAAAGACCTCATCGAGGAGCGCCCGCATCCGATGGTTCTCGGAATTATCGAGGTGCACCCAAATTGATCCATCATCTGCAAGTAGCTTCTTAAGAAGCACGAGCCGGTCGCGCATGAACGTCAGCCAAACCGAATGCTCGAGGTTGTCTTCGTAGTGAGTGAATACCCCTCCAGTGTTGAAAGGCGGGTCGATGTAGACCGCTTTGACCTGACCAACGTATCGACTCGCAAGTTCGGGGACGCGGGTGAGCGCTTCAAGTACGTCGCCAGATTCGCCCGTCACCAAGAGGTTGTCGTGAAGCCCGCCGTCAGCGAGGTCGCCGAAGTGCCCGTCCTCGATGAGGTAGTGCGTCTGGCAGGCCCGAGGATCATTCTTCGGAACCCAGGTGTAGTCGTAGGTGCCTTGGACGGTTGGGATCAAAGCCTGATCTTTACCCATCCAGGTGAGTTCCAGGCGACCGCGAATATTCCTGTGAGTCATACGATTCTGCGGCTCCTGGTCTTTCTGCGGTCGTGATCAGATTCTATCGGCGGGCACGACAGAGAGGCTACGGCGCAAAGCTCGAGTAGGGTTGCACCACCATGTTGCCCAGGCAGCGAAATCGAGCAGACTGTATCTCCCGTCGCAATCCTGCGGAACCTCATGATGTCTTGCTGTGGAGCGGAACAACTGGGCTCGGCGTGACCTGTGTGCGCACCCGCGATGGAGTCATTGCGCTCAAATAGGTTTTTGGAAGCGCAACGAGTTCTCGCCGTTCCTGAGCCGAGGCATTCTCCGGGAGGGCAATCTCCAACAGCTTTCCAAAAAGGATTGGATGCTCCGGCAAAATCTCAACGGGTTCATCCTTCCTCCATCCTCGTGCGCTCAACTGCACGAACAGGGATCGCTGTCGTTTCGCGTCAATAATTTCAAGTGCGGCTGCCCGCATGATCAACGCTTGGATTGAGATACCGAACTCAGCCTTCACATGGGCCAGCTGATTGAGCGTAATTTGGGAGTGGAGATGCTCACGCGCTGCGACTTCCGGCATCAACAGTGCACCGGCGAAGCGGTTGGCTTCCAGCTCTGGATCACTCGATGTACGGCGCGAGTGAAGCAAGATGTGACCGACCTCATGACTGAGCGTAAATCGGTCACGATCAGGTGAGGCTCCTGGAAAGTAACCAACCAATGGAGTCCCAAAATCATCACCGTGCGAGATTCCAAAATGCCCCTCCTTAACGACGTGAACTTCATCCGTGGGGTCAAGGAGCACCGGCACAACCACAATGCCAAGTCGTTCGATCGCACGCATAGTGTTTGGAATAGGGGCGGAGGCTTCAACCCCCATTAGTCCCCGCGTCGCGTTCGCGGCCTCCTCAATCACTACGTTTTCCAGCGCACCTCCTCCTGAGACAGTGACGTACGGCAGCGGCTTCACAGTGAGTCCGCTCAGCGGCGCAGCATTCTGGACAATTCGGGATGCTTCTCGAAAGTATTGAATCGCCTTTTTCGTCGTCTTCGCCTTGGCGGATTTGAGTTTCCGGAACTGTAGTGTTGTGTCCTCGATGTCAGGTGCCTCCGCCGAGAAAAACTCGACAGGAAGTCCTGTAACCCCTGCAAGTTTTGCTGCCAGGTCGTCCGTGAACGGTCGCGTGCCGATGGCGATCTCGGATAGGTACCCTTGGCTCATCTCTGCAGACGCAGCAATGCTCTGGAGCGTTTCGCCCAGCAGATCCCGCGCTGCAAAGATTCGTTCAGGACGAGGTGCCGAAACTGTCATAGGTGCCCCGCTGGAACCGACCCGAAGGGCTGATAAGCCCTAGTCCATCTAGGTCGTCGTCATCTGCTGGTACGAACCGGAGTCCTGAAAGGTCATTCTCGCTTGACAAGAGAGGCATCCGGAAGTCGATGCGCTCTGTTTGACCATATCGCCATGGCGAAAGAGTATGTACCAGTTCAAGTTCAATGTCGCCAGTCTGGTTGTTGAGCGTCCAGACAATAATGAAACCATGTTGCTCGAGGAGGGTCTCCTCGCTGTCCCTCGACGCAACCGAAGGGTTGGTGTAAAAACCCTGGCGGGCGGCGTTGGGGCCAGCGGTCGGAACGAGACCGCCATAAGTGCTGGACAGCATTCGCACCGACCACATGTCGCGCGACATATGCAACTGCTTCTTGCTGGCTTTGGGGTCAAGCACCCAATCACCGAGGTCTTCAAGACCAAGCAAGTTGTGGGAGCACCCAACGATATTGTGCGCAAACTGCGTGCGGTACACATTCCGATAAAGCCCGCCGAGCTTCATCATCTCAGTTGCGAGATTCACCCCTCGAGGCATCACGGAATGTAGCGCAGCGCCGACAGGGGCGAACGTCTTTGCGATCTCCTCGGCAGTAGAAGTATCCATGTCAGCGATACTATCGCATGAAATGTTACTTTTCTACTTTGTGGCGATCACCGGTATGTTCACCGACGGCTGTTCGACCAGCTTGAGCGGCGAGTAGCGGCTACCGACTCGAAAAACTAGATCTTTGAGCGCAGGGCATTGTCCGATACACCAAGGAATCGGTTAAGACGCCCGGCAATCACCTTCGCCGCTGTTTCACAAAGGCCTCAAAGTTCGCAGCATCATCCTTACTCTCACCGAAATCGAGGAGCTGCAGCTCAAGATCGGTCTTCGCAAAATCTCTTCGGTACACAGAGGGCGCATGATCACGGATCTTCTTATTCGTGGTCACACCGATGAACGCAAGATTCGCGAAGTCGTCGATCTCGCTCCGCCCGAGATCCGGGCGGGCCGTCTTCATGAACGCCTTCGGGAAGATGTTGGGTGGTACTCGATCCGGTCGCTCTTCCCCTGATGCTTCGCACTGATCGCAAGCTGCGTCGCCCAGTCCCTCGCACCGTCCTGCTTGAACGCGAGAAACAGTGTCTTGAACGCACCCGAGCGGCTACTGCGACCCACCAGCTCCTCGACAGTGAAATCGAGACGACCAACCTGATTCACGAGTCTCTGCAGCAGGTCGTCGACGCTGCCGCCTCGCTTCAGGTCTGAAATGTCCTGGTCGAGAATCGTCTCTGATGAGCCACGTGAGTAGCGTCCCCTTCGCGTTCGAAGTCAGAACTTCAGCGCTTGAAGGCATCAGACTAAGACCCCGCCGATCTGGTAGTCACGTTTGTCAGTCCAGTACGCAGTCGTCACCAGCAGGAAAGGCGAGGAGAGCAGGGTAGGGCTATCAATGCCGAGATTTGACGCGCAGAAATTGAGAGCGAAATCAAACGCCTTCTGCGCACGCCTCCACCCATCTTCTAGCTGAGGTAAGGTGATTGAGTTCACGGTCTGGAACTTCGACTGCCCAGTCACGATCGCGACAAGCGTGCGGAGGAAAATACTCAAATCGAGGTTGAAGCCGCGTTGGTCGACCTCATCCTGGTAGCTCCGGAACAGCTCGAGCGAGCCACGCCACTTCGCGGTGATCTGCGCCAGCGCGAGATCTGAGCTGCGGAGCTTCGCGCCGAGCGAGTTCACACGCACAAAAATCTCAGTGACCTCTTCGTACGACTTAGTGCGCTCGAGCACATCCATCCGATACTCGTAGTCCGCGATGGCACGCACTGCTTTAAGGCGGCTCGTGTAGCGGTCATAGTTCGGATCATCGAACCCGGTCACGCCCGCACTGCGCAGGATCTCGGCGTCGCTCTTGCTGAACACGTCGGAGACGCGCACCCAGTTTGATCGGGCTTCGAGCTGCCGACTCGACACCACGAACGTCAACCGATTCCATCGCTCCTGGATGTCGCGCTCGGTCTCATCAGCAACGTCCTCCGGGGCGTCGTCATCGCTCGCTTCGTGCACTTCGGTGATGAACTACAGTTCGTCTGGATGGTCGAGATTGAAGAGAATCTCAACAGGCCTCGACCGGCCCCGCACCGACACCGGCTTCCCGCGCAGTACCGCCGAGAGGGAGGTGAGGCGCTGCTGCCCATCGAGAAGCAAGAGCGGTCGCACCGGGGAAGCTTCCGACGCAGCAACTGCGAAGTCACGGGTCGCGATCGGCTCGTCAGATTCCCAAGCCAGAATCACCCCGGATGGATATCCGCGGTATAGGGAGTCGAGCAGGTCACGGACGCGAGTTGCCCGCCACACGTATTCGCGCTGCATCTCTGGCAAACGCAGTTCACCGCGTTCGACCTTGCCAACGAGGTCGCTCACTTTGTAGTCGGCCTTCGCCATGCGCTCCTGCTTTCCGCGCCGCGTGACGAAGCGGCAATCCTCATCTCAGGCTATCGCGGGAGTGATCAGCCCCAAAAGATCGAATCCTCACCGCTCCCTATGTACTCCAGTAGCGCCTGCACGTTCTTGGTCGGGCGTTTCCGCGTGTAGGCGTGGAACTTGAGGTTCCTATCTCGCCAGTAGATCTGCCACTGCCCAGTCTTCTGGGTGTAGCGAAGCCTCGCGATCGGGAACTGGATCCACGCGGTGCCGCGCCCATCCCATGGCGGGCGAGATTCAAAGATCGTGACGTGCCGGTCGGCTATCTCGGCACTCGACCCGCATCTGGTCCAGATACTTCGCAGGCACCCGATCCTGGCACCACTTACCAATGCGAAGGAGATCGAGTTCCGGGATTGCCACAAACACCATTCTCACAGAGCCTGCCCCGGCGCTCCTCAGATGCCAGGCGAGAAATGTCGGTCGCGGATCGTAGCCTTACGATATGTCCACCACCATCGACGTGTATCCCACGAAGCTGCACTTCCCATTGGTCGAGGAAACCCGACAGCGCACCGAGGAACTGTTCCAGCAGCTTCTCGATCGGCATGGCATCGAATCGACGATCACAGTGCGGGCCGCAACGCGAGCCCCTGATGCCGGCCACCACCTCGTACCCATCACGCCAGAACTCCGTTGGACGCCTGGCCTTGGTGTTTGCTTCTCTTACTCCCTCGATGGTGTGTGGGACTCAGATTCGTGGCCAAGCTACGACGCCCGAGACCCGGGCGACTACATCCAAGCCGAAGACCTCGACGAGTACGACCGGAACTACCTCGGACGCTGCTGGTTCGTACCGGAATTCGAACGGGTTCTCTCTGATGACACGCTCCAGAAAATGGAAAAGGTCGAGCATCATTTCTCGGAGTATCGGAACTTTGGTGGCCCAGCTGTCTCCTCGACCGGGTACGGGTTGGTCGCGGCGGCCTTCGCTGAAGCGACTGACGGCATCATGATCTCAATGGACTGCGCGTTTGACGATGACCACAACGCAGAAGATGCCGCGACCTTCCTCTCGTGGTG
Source organism: Leucobacter sp. (assembly GCA_034676385.1). Taxonomy (GTDB): domain Bacteria; phylum Actinomycetota; class Actinomycetes; order Actinomycetales; family Microbacteriaceae; genus Leucobacter. The sequence goes on along the minus strand of JAUCCH010000045.1, from coordinate 12,234 downwards.
GGGCGACCGACAGGTCGGGTTCTACGGCACGGACAGGTTTCGCCGTTCTTGGAGGCACCCTAATTGCTCCACGGCGATTACCATTCAGAATGGATGCTTCTTGAGACCGAGGAGGGCGTATGGGAGCGCGGCCTGACGCCACAGCAGGAGATTGTTGAGATCAAACTGCGGAACCTCGTCTAGGCTCCCCGAAGGCCAAGATCGACCAAGTACTTGCGGGAAAGCCAGCGCATCGCATCGTGTCAATGACGTTGGCGTCGTCCCGAGGAGTTCAATACTCCCGGGATCGTGCTGCTCATCATCGAATACCTACGAGAGGGCTGACACGTCGGTGAGTAGTCACTCTACAAGAGAAGCTCTCAGCTCCAGAGGCTTCGAGGGCTTCGTGCCCCTGCGAGAGTTGCGGGCCTCAAAGCGACCTCATTCCTGCGGTGCGAGGTGTGTATGTTCTACTCCTCATCCCTCAACACATGCCCCGGTTTTCCTTGAGGAGGGGACGGGCGGCTTCTTCAGGTCAAGGTTCCCAAACGTGTCGCTCGAGGTACTGCGGCAAAACTGGGTAGAAACCAGTCCAGTTGTCTACATCGGCAAGGCTGGCGATCCAGGGCAGGCCGCGACGTTGCGCTCCCGTCTCTGGCAGTATCTGCGCTTCGGAATCGGCGCAAATGTTGGACACTGGGGCGGGAGATATATCTGGCAACTCGAGGATGCTGAAGATCTCTTGGCCTGTTGGCTCCCACTTCCCGATGGCACCCCGAGCGAACTCGAGTCAGCCCTGATCGATACCTTCCGGCAGGAATACGGCGTCCGACCGTTTGCGAATCTCAAAAAATAGCCCTCAGATATCCCTGCCAACCGACTCGCGCTCGTCCGCAGAGAGTATGGCAATGCTGGTGACCTATTCGCGATGCACGTCGAGACTGGGCCAGCAAACTTCGCTCTTGACCAAACCATCCTCATCCCGCATAGTAAGCGGCAGTATTTACATAAGCAGGATCCCCATGCATGAGAGGTACATCTCCACAGGCAAACCGCGCCACTAACTCACCGACCAAGCAGCCCCGAGCGGTAGGGCATAACTTAAGCCTCAGCCAGCGGCGCTCGCAGAGCTTTTCTCACTTCCGTCAGGGCTCTACACGCTCTGGTTTCACCATCGTGGAACTGCTCATCGTGGTGGTGGTTATCGCTATCCTCGCTGCCATTACGCTCGTTGCCTACAACGGCATTACGGCTAGTGCAAGAGAGTCTGCCCTCAAGGCAGACCTCAACACCACTGCCAAGAAAGTCGGTATAACTCAAGCAGAGACTGGCTCTTACCCAAGCTCAAAGCCAGCCGGTCTTCCTGACACCATTCAGTACACTCAAACCAACGCAGGCCAAGGCTTCTGTGCCACCGCCTCCAAAGACGGCAAGGCCTTCCATATCACGGAGACTGGCACCATCCAGAGCGGTGCTTGTTCTGGCCACACTATCGGTGGAGGCGGCGGTGGTGGAGGAAGTACTGAAATAGCCGCCAACTCATCAATCCAAAACGTCACCTCAGCCCAGTGCCAAGCCCTTCCGGAATTCATAGGCAGCAACACCAGTGCCATCCGCACCGTCACCGACAACCGCGGTGGCACAACAAGAACATACGAAATAGCCAAACTCGCTGACGGTAAGTGCTGGATGCTGACCAACCTCAAGCTCGGCAGCACCACGGGAGCAATTACCCTTACTCCAGCCGACAGCAACGTGGCGAGTAACTTCACGTTGCCGCAACTTACAACTGGCGGTAATGCAGAATACGACCTTCCGCGTGCCTACGGCCCCGTCCCTGGTGACACAGGTTCAGGTGCCACTAACTATGGCTATCTCTACAACTTCGCAGCAGCAACTGCCGGAGAAACGCAAGCCTCCCTCACCACCGGCAACGCTCAGCACTCCATCTGTCCAGCGAATTGGGGACTGCCGACTGCTGGTGGAGGTTCAGGTAACGACTTTGGAGATCTCGACATTGCCTTTGGCGGTACTGGCAACTACGCAGGGGGCGGCGAAGCCAACATAGCCAAGTGGCAACCCTCCGGCCCGTTTAGAGGAGCGTTCTCGGGCTACTGGAATGGCAGCTTCGGCGCCCAGGGCGGCGCGGGTGTCTTGTGGTCGGCTTCTGCCTACCCGGACGATCCAGACGGCGCCCTCCGCGCGTTCTTCGTTCCGAGTGGCGTCAACCCCGGTGGTGTCCTCGATCGCGGCCTCGGGGTCGGGGTTCGCTGTCTCTTAAATTAAGCCTGATGGGGTTGCCGTGACCCCTCAAGGGGCGCGGTGACTCCGGAGGGGTTAATTTCTGGTGCGACCACAAAGCAAGGTGAGCGTAAGGGAGTGACCACGACTGCACCCACCGCGTCGACTGGTCATGCTCCAGGAAGTTTTCGGGCAAGGAGGCCATATGGAAGATAAACAAGGCTGGCTCAAAGAGGAACTCGCCAAGGCGTATAGATCTGCCCGCCTAGGAAAGACAAAGAGGCCGGAGGTGATGGAGTTCGACAAAGTTGCTGAGTTGGAAATAGCTGCCTTGGCACGTGAGATCCACGACAAGCGTTACGTGCCGTTGCCGTCGACGGCGTTCATTGTCAACCAGCCTGTCAAGCGGGAGATATTTGCCGCGGCATTTCGCGACCGTGTGGTGCACCACTTCCTATTCAATCAGGTGAACGCCTGGTGGGACGCTCGCTTTATCGAAGACAGCTACAGCTGCCGCAAGGGCAAAGGGACGCTGTACGGCATTCGCAGGCTCGATCACCACATCCGCTCGGAGAGCCGGAACTACAGCAGAGAGACGTATGTTCTCAAGCTTGATTTGCAGGGCTATTTCATGAGCCTGGGCCGGAAGCGACTCTATGACCGTGCTTTGTGGGGGCTGGAACGACAGTTCCCAGTAAGGGGGTATCTATTCCAAATTTGCCAGTATCTCTGGAAGGTAATTATCTTCAACGACCCGGTGCAGGGCGCTTCCTTCGCATGTCCGCGTTCAGCGTGGAAGGGGCTACCGCCATCCAAGAGTCTGTTTCGTCAACGGAAGGGGCGTGGCATTGCCATTGGCAACCTGACCAGTCAACTCCTGAGCAATATCTACCTCGACCAGTTAGATCGCTTCGTGACACTTGGACTAGGCTTTTCGCACTACGGCCGCTATGTGGACGACTTCTTTATCGTCTCGAGAAATAAGTCGGCACTCACTGAAGCGTCGCGCCGTATTGAAGCTTACCTGTGTAACCACCTCGATTTGGTGTTGCATCCACACAAACGTCACCTACAGGAGGTGGGTCGCGGCGTTGCTTTCTTGGGTGCGGTTATTTATCCGCACCGGATTCACCCGGGCAAGCGTTTGAAACGGAACTTACTGACGGCGCTTTCTAAGGATGACTGCTCTCCTGAGACGAATGCATCGTATCGAGGTCTCGTCAAGCACTTCCGTCACCGGGAGCTGCTGGCACAGGTTGAATAACCCCGTGACAAAAACTTAGCACCGGGCTACAGTAAGAGCGCACTCCCGCGGCAGGCTGGGGACAAGGAGCGCTTGGCGGATACTCGCAATTCAACGCGAGCCGGTTCCTTGAGTAGAGAGCTTGCTAGATAGGGGTGTGTAAGAGACGGTACCCACTGGAGCCATGATGGTCGTGGCTCCAGTTCTTGAGAGGGATGGCCGCCAGGGCCTCATCTCGATCGGCACGCTGACCGGGATATAGTGAGCGGTATCGGCAGGGTGTCCCGTTTAGAGGAGCGTTCTCGGGCAACTGGAATGACAGCTTCGACGACCAGGGCGACGCGGGTAACTTGTGGTCGGCTTCTGCCAACCCGGACAATCCAGACAACGCCTTCAACGCGAACTTCGATCCGAGTAACGTCAACCCCGGTGATGACAACAACGATCGCAACAACGGAATCGGGGTTCGCTGACTCTTACGATACGTGAGACGGGTCTGCTGAGAGCAGTGTCCCACATTCTGCCACGAACAGGGGTTTATTGGGCAACTAAGGGTGGAACGTGGCCGACAGCTCTTCTATAGCATCTCGAATGCACACAATGGCGGAATCAGCATATTCAGCACGCGCTGCCAGTTGATTGTGAATCTCGGATAGGTGTCGGACGTCTAGAGGTTCACGAATTTGCTGTTCTTCTACAGCGGTTTCGGCGGTCGCGAAACTACGGTCGAACACCACGAATCCGGACATCGCGGTCGGCAACGCCCCCCGACGAGTTGGCAGCACCCCAATTCGGGTGTTTTTCCTACCGAAGTGGATGAGAAGCGCCTCGAGCTGTTCAGCTTGCATCCTCGGACCTTCGGGTGCGGTGTAAAGGGCAGCCTCGGAAATAATGAAATGAAACGTTTTGTCGGCTCGAGTAAGTATCCGCTGGCGAGCGAGCCTGGCTTGGATTGCCTCTTCAACTTGACTTCGCGGAACTTCGAACGCCCGCATCATGCCCAGTATGTAGTCGGGAGTCTGTAGCAGGCCGGGGATGATCGTCGGCTCGTATTGTTCAATCAGTCGCGCCGCTCCCTCGTATCTGCTGATCTCGAGCTGCTTTTTATCAACGCCATGGGCAGTGATCACATGATATGACAGCGGGTTTTGTTCGGTGAGGCGAAACTGGAACAGCAACTCGGCAAGCTCCTGCTCAGAAGCTTCCAAAACTCTTGCAATGTGACGTACCTGGTCTTCGGTGATCGCGACGTTCGCATTCTCCACTTTCGATACATGCGACTGAGTCATCACTGCCACTTGAGCGAAATCTAGCTGAGTAAGCCCCCGGGACTTTCGGAGCGTCCGGATCATTCGTCCGAGCATGAGTTGACCGACATGCTCAACCGATGGAATCAACATCGGAGAGCCTCGGCGCATCAGATTCACCGGCTTATCCCCAGGTCTGCTTACGACACCGCAACGGAGCCGCATGGGTAAACGCACTCTTCCAGTAATCCAGAACCTCGACATCTTGTTCACTCACACGCGCTACGTCAGCACGTAGCCACCGGCCCTGGTCGTCATACTTCATTCGAGCAATCCATGTGTCGTCAAACAGCCAGAAGTCTTCCACAAATTCGTAGTCCGCTCGACGCGCCGTACGTACATCTTCGCCAGCGGCCTGCGCGGGTGCGTAGCCCGCGATCTCAAACTTCTCATAATCCGTGAGTTCGTCCGAAAGTAAACGCAGACGCGACATCGTTTTCCCCGCACCGACTGCCGCAGAAACCAACTCCACCCACTCGATGTTGTATCCCGGCGGGAGTTGGCCAATGGACTGAAAAAGCTCGAGTGCCTCGGCTTCTTCTGGCACCTTGTACTCGCTCAGCCCCTCCACCCGGAAGGCGCTCGAGCTGAAGTTCTCAAATAGTTCTGCAAAATCCATGTCAGTTCGTCCTATCATTATGCGCCTGATTATGAGTGAGGGCGATGACTGCGTCAATGGCAGCCATCGCCCTCTCAGGAGAGCAATGGGTTTATCCGTCCACGCGAATCAATCGAGCAGGTGATTGGCTACCAGCTGACGCAAGAGTCCCTTGGGGATCCGCACCACGCCTTCGCCATCGGGCACAAACCCTGTTTCAAACTGATCATCAGCACGGTAGCCCTGAACGATCAACGTATTCTCGTCGGCTTCATAGACGGTGGGGCATTTCCCCCCGTTACAGCCGATACTTCCATCCGCAATGGTGTTGGCTAACACAGGGAATACCTGGTTTGTGCTTCCGTGAACTGACATCAATGTCTCCTTCCAGATGCGGGCGAGGGAGCGACCGCAGTTCTCAGTTTAAGATCTGCCGATATAAACCAGCCAGGTATTCCTCAAACCGGAATACACAAGCGCAATAGTCCAGGCGACAGAGTCTCAGAGCTGTGGTATTCCGACCTTCTTGCTTTGTTCGGCAGCACTTCAGGGGTGCTTTTACGGTCGGTTCTAGGTCGATCTAATCAGGTCGTCCATCTCCGACGTCTCTGCGAAAGTGGCGACCCATAACACGAAGGGCGTGTCGTGAATTTTCTCCCCCAATACCGCATGAAACGGTACAGCAGCTTACTGATCGGCCTGTTCGCAGGAACTCTTCTCCTCACTGGCTGCACCAACTCCTCTGGCTCGGTATCTGCCGCGCCTTGCCCGGATGCTCCGTTGAAAAGCATCGGTCTGGTCGATGTCACCAGCTCCAGCTTCGCGAGCAGTCGCGGCGGCGACTATGAGACGGCTATCTCGAAGCTGACCCAGCGCACCGCCGTCTGTAGCGGTGACCTGTGGGTGGCGACCTTCGGGGAGTCCTCCGGCCAAACCGTGACACTGCTGGAGCAGTCGTTCCAAGTAGAAGCTCCGACGGAGAATGCTAAGCGTCGGAAGCGTGAGCAGCTCGCAGAAGAGGTCGCCTCGACAGTTCGCGACAAGTTCAGCGATGCCGCGTCCCGCACCCCGGCCTCGGCCACTGACGTCCTGGGTCTTTTGCGCCTGATTGAGGAAGCTAAAGCGCAGCGCCCGGATGCTGCCCATGAGGTGCTCATCTTGACGGATGGCTTCACCAACGTCGGCGTCGACCCGGCAACAGCCACCAGTACTGAAGCAGCACTCGCTCTGGCTGACCAGGTGGCAGTGCCAGATCTTTCCGGCATGAAGTTGACCTTTGCGGGGATCGGGCGGACAAGTACGTCGGTGCCGTCGTCGGTCATTGAGCAGGTGACGGCGTTTTGGCAGCGGGTCTGCGAACGCGCCAATGCTTCCTGCACCGTCGCAACCCAGTGGCAGGGGTGAGCACCGTGACGAGAACACCACCACTGATCACCCCGCAGGCCATTATCGACCCATTCCAGGTCGCTGGTGACGCCGCCGCCACGGCGGAACGCATCACCCTCCCCATGGCCGAAACAGCTGCAGCAGTACCCCGCCCAAAAGAAGTGCCGCAGCTCTGGGTCGAGACCGAGTACGACGAACTCACCAGCGAACAGACTGCCCTCTGGGAGTCCACCACTGCCAGCGAAACCCGGAAATCTGGGATGGCTCGGGCGGGGTTGGAGTTACGGGCGACCGAGCTGACTCATGCGGTTACGGGGAGCCGTGAACTTCTCGACCAGGCCAGGACGAGACTCCAGCAAGCGCTGGCGGTGCTGGCATCGTTTCGTCGTCGCGCGGTTGGCAGTAGACGCTGGTACCAACTCGCCAAAGCGTTCATCTTCGTGGGCGACCTGGCTGGATTCGCGACCGCTGCGATCTGGCTCGGCGAACCAGTCTTTGTCGCGATCACGCTGGCGGCCAGTGCTGCCGCAGCCACCGTCGTCGCAGGGCTTGTCGGCACCGAGTATTCAGATATGCGGCGACGGAAACTCCGCGAACGTACCCCGGAAGAACTGACGCCCAGCAGCAGCAGTTTGCGCATCTGTTTACCGCCACCGATTCAGGTGCACAGATCGTGAAGCGAGTGCTGCTGCTGTCTCTAGCAACGGCACTCACGATTGGGGTGGGGATCGGGGCGCTCCGTGCCGCAGTCGATGACCCGCTCGTTGGCCTGATCTTCGCCGGGATCGCGCTCGCCGTCGCAAGCGGATCATTCCTCGTCTCTTACGCCGGAGCGGATGAGGTTGCTGACCTTATCGATCTGCATCAGGCCGACTACGACACCCAACAACAGCACCACTTGAAGCTCGCCGCCGACACCGACTGGCAGACCTGGGCTGAACACAGCACTGAGGAGGCCAGCCTGCGGGAGGAGTTCACTGCCCGCGGTGACGCGGCCACCCGACAGCTGCAGGCCCTGAAGTGGCGGATCCTGCGCGGCAACCCCGGCGTGGCCGGGCACGGCCCTCGCCCCGACGACGCGATCGGTCGTGCACCCCGGAAAGGAGGGAAGTAGCCATGACGCTTCCTAGCGAGCTTCTCCCCTCGCAGCTGACCCGCCACATACCGGTAGTGGAGCGTCGTATCACGTTGGGTAATGCCGGGAGTGACCCGACGTCCCCGTGCCTGGTGCAGCTTTGCTTCGATGACTCCGGTTCGCTCTCGCACGGCAACGACCCGGTCGGTGCCCGTTACGAGGAAGCCAAACGCGCAGTTCGTCATATCGCTGCCAGCACGAAGTCCGATATACAGCAGCTGGCCATCTTCCGGTTCGATCACCCCGCGGTGAAACCTGTCGGGCCTCTGCCGCTACACACGGAAGAGACCGCGACCGAGCTGCTTGCGGCGGTTGATCCACCCGAGGGCATTACGGGGGCGAGCACGCTTGCCCCGGCCATGATGGCCATGAACCGGACAGCCGAGAAGCACCCCACGGCTGACCATGTGGCGGTGATCTTCTCCGACTTTGAACTCTTCGACCTCAACCGCCGCCAACTGTACGAGGAGATCGCCGCGTTCCCAGGGATCGTGCATGCCGTCGTCATGAATGCCACCCCACCAGCCGAGCTGCTGGCGCTCTCGAATGTACTCATTACGCAGGTCAGCTCGCTGGATCCGCCGGGGCGTTTGGCGGCTGCACTGGCGCATTCCTTGACCCGGTATCGGCCAGGTGCGGGGCAGCCCAGCTCCCGGCTGGAACAGCTCCAACTGGCACCAAAGCGGGGTGGTTTAGATGGGGCGTTGTAAAAAGCACAGCAACAGCTCCCATAGCCACTTATTTTCGCCTCACCTCTGTTACTTGGATGGTCAATCGCGGGAGCAAGAGGGCTTGCGAACTCTTCACAAATGTTGCGAAGGAGTGCTCAATAAGGCCACCGCAGCCGAACCCGACCGTTCTGGCCGCACCCAACTACCACCACAGCTCACCGCTAGCAAAGGAGTCACCACCATGCCTGAAACTATCACCACAGCCACCAACGAAACCGCCCGAGACGCACGGCTCAACGCCGACCGTACCCCGAAGCCCGGCACCTACCGGGCGATCCTGGCCGATCCGCCCTGGAGCCTCCACCAGGGGCGGTCAAAGAATTCTTCCGGCTACGCAGCCGCAGCAGATCACTACCTGCTGATGACCGACCAACGAATCCTTGACCTCGGAGACGCCATCCAGGAGATCTCCGCTGATCGGAGCTTCTGCTTCCTCTGGGTCACCGCCGCCACGCTGCCACTCGGCATCCAGGTGCTCACCCGGTGGGGATTTCGTTACACGAACTACTACTTCTGGGCGAAGCCACGCTTCACGCTCGGCAACACCTTCCGAAACGCCGGGGAACCGCTACTGCTTGGAGTGCGCGGCAAGGGCACCAAGTTTGCGTTCCGGTCGCAACCTAACTGGGGCTTTCATGCGCTCCAGCAGCACTCGCACAAGCCAGAGGAGACCCATTCCATGGTGTCCCGGGTCGTCGGCGACGGCCCCTACCTGGAGTTGTTTGCTCGTCGGCCAGCCCCGACCCGTGGCGACTGGGACATCTTTGGCAACGAGATTGACAGGTCTGAGCCGTCGCTCATCTCCCTCAAGAAGTGGGGGTACCCGGTGCCGGGTGACCCGGTCAGCGATGCCGCTGCAGACGTCGTCCCTAACGCTGCTACACCCGCCTCACTAATGACGCTGGCAGAGGCGGCCGCCCAGGAGCCCAAGTAATGAGAGGGGTCAAACATGTCGAGACGGTGGCGGGAAGACGCCCTTCGGGGAGCTTCGTGAGCCTCGCACTGTCGCTGTTCATCGGCGTCGTGCTGCGGGTGCTCGCAGTGGAGCTAGCGAAGCAGATCTGGTGGCTCCTCGCCCTGCTGGCCATCGGGGTCATGGTCACGGTGGTTCTGCGCTGGATGATTCGGCAGAAGAAACGCTGGGACGGCGACCGGTAGCGGTGCGCCGCACCCGTAGGGGGTGGTCATGAACCGGCACCAGAAACGCGTTTACAGGCGCAAAGACAGTGGTCGCCACCGTGTTGTGCCGGTCTGGAAGACCACCTTCGATGAGAAAGAGTTCGCTCGTATTCTGCTGCTCCTCGCGATGCATCTTGACGAAACGGGGCCGGTCGTCCATAACAAGGGGCAGAAATCAGCGCAGACGACAAGCGATGGAGGTGGGCACCATGAGTAACCGTCAACTGAACACACCCATCGCTCCCAAGCGGAGCCCGACCCTCGAGTGGCGTGAACTCCACTTCGAGACCACCCTCACGCCGAGTACTGTCACGACGGTGCTGGAGCGGCTGGCGACCGCCCGAGAACTCGGGGTCATTGGGTTGGAACTCCACGCCGACGAAAAGTATCTGCGTTGGCTGATCGGGGTGGAACCTCACCGGGTGGACACGCTCAAGCAGACTCTGGCCACGCTGTTGCCGGTGCGGATTGTGAAGCCTCGCTGGCAGCGCCCCGACGTTGCGATCGCGGCACGGCTCCACGAGGCGGGGCGGGGGTTGACCCTCGCCCCCGAGAAGATGACCGCCGTAATCCGGAGCTTGTATGGCACTCTGACCGGTCTCACCGGCAGCGAACGCGTTGTCATTCAGCTGCTGCTCGGCCACCGCATCGCCCCGGGTAGCTTGGCTGCGGGTGGAAGCTCCCAGTTGGTTTGACGTGCTCATGAAATCACCACCGAAATCAGGCGCTGCCCGCAGTATCTCGAGTCGCACTGGTGAGGAGCATGGCTTCTCGCTGACGGTGCGGATCGGGGCAACCGAAGCAGCCCACACGGTAGGCTCCGACACCTCATTACCAGTATTGGCGGGGTACTCCGAGGACGGGAGACCGCTAGCAGCACCCTCGGCCTCGAGAACGAACACCCGGCGAGGCTCTCGCAACCGCAGCTACCGTGGCGGTGGCCGCTCCACCTCCGCGTCAGCGAAACCACTGCGCTAACCGGCTGGCCGATCGGGGAGCCACCCTCACCCATGTTTGCAGAACATCCGCACCCTGCGCCTCCTCACCCCGAAGCATGACCTCGAACCAAGTGAGCGGATTATCGGGGAGCTGACCGCCCCTGGGCGGAGTGACCCAGTGACAATTCCGATTGCGGATGCGGCCTTCCACACCCACCTGATGGGGCCAACCGGCAGCGCGGAGTCCACCGTCATGCTGAGTCTCATCGAGGCCGACATGCAGTCTGGCCGGGGTGTGCTCCTGATCGACCCCAAAGGTGATCTCGCCACCGATGTCCTTGCCCGCATCCCGGCCTCCCGCCAGAGCGATGTGGTCGTGATCGACCCGGCCAGCAGCAGCCCGGTGGGGTTCAACCCGTTAGATGCGGGTAACCGTGACCCTGTTCGGTGACCGCCGATACTCTGCTTGCCACGTTTGAGTCTCGCTCGTTCAAACAGAACTGGGGTATCCGCACCGCCGACGTCCTCTCGGCAGCATTCCTGACTCTCGCCAGGCTGGAGGGTGCGAACCTGCTCCGGCCGCACCCGCTACTGACCAACCCGGCCTTCCGGGAAACGGCTCCTCGCGGAGCACGCTGACCCGCTCGGCACGCATGCATTCTGCTGCCAGTACGACGCCAAGAAAACCTGATGCCCAAGCGGTCGAGATCGCACCAGTACTCAATAAAATCCGGCAGCTGATCCTGCGTCCAGGACTGCGGGCGGTGCTCGGACAAACCGCTCCACGGTTCGATATCGGCGACCTGTTTACGAAGCAGCGGATCGTCATCGTGAACCTAACAGTGGTCTCCTCTCCTAGCCACGCCGCAAAACTCCTCGGCACGCTGCTCCTCGGGCAACTCTGGAGTCGGCTGCTCGCTCGCCAAACCCTGCCCAAGAAGCGCCGTCCACATGGTGGGGATCTACATCGACGAGGTGCACCACTTCATCGCCGGGCTCCCGGGATCTGGCGGATGCCCTCGCGCAGGCGAGATCGCTCGGTAGGGGCTCGCGTTCACACACCAGAACCCGGGAGCCGGGCGCCACCTCGCAGGTACCCCACAGGGCGAGGCAAACACGAGGAACAAAATCGACTCCGGCATGAACGGCCTCGACGCTGCCGCCACAGCAAAACTCATCCCCGGGCTGGAGCAGCAAGACCTGATGCTGCTGCCGAAATATCACGCCTACGCCGCAACGTCATGCAGGACGGTGAAAGCACTGGCTGGATGAGCATCCGCACCCAACCGCCAACGAAGACGTTGCAGCATGCCGCCGACGCCTACGCTGCCTCGCAGGAACGCTACGGTGTGCCTGCTGAGCAGACCGAACGCGACTCTAGTGCAACTCCAATCTCCACTCCGAGGTGGTAAAGCCCGACTCGGAAGCTGACGATTCGAGCGGGCCGGTAGGGAGGGTAAAGCGATGACCTTCTTGTGCCTCCCTAGACATTTGGGT
>JAUCCH010000044.1:0-17823 GCA_034676385.1 Leucobacter sp. | reverse complement strand
GGATCAGCACTCTTCCTCTCCCCTCGTACGGTCCAGGGAAGACTCACAAGAATCATGGCCGCACTCGGTGTGAGGAGGCGATCTGCAATCGCCGGAAAGTTACTCGCAGAGTTGCCCGCTGAATCCCCACTCGCGGCCCTATTCCTCGACCCAACGGGTTCCCGTTATCGCCTCGCACAACTCACCCCGCGTCAGCACCAAGTAACAACGCTCATAGCCGAGGGCAATTCAAACGAACAGATCGCGTCTTCTCTGGGGCTTAGCCGTAAGACTGTGGAACGACATATCTCGGCTATTTTTCTCACTTGGAATGCTAGCTCCAGATCAGAGATCGCACTGCTCTCACTTGGTGAGAACGCCCTCGGTGGTTATTCGCGAACGCACCATTATGCAGCTGGTGTGAGACTAATCGACACGTTAGGTTCTCCGGCTCCCCCACCTGCGTAGGCGTAACTTGCCTGATGTTCCGCGTTACCCACCATAGCGACCCACTCGCCGCTGCCCATGTCCGTGATGCCCGAGATTTCCGTCATTCCGGAAGAGACCATGTCGCCGATGAGCGACTTCGCTTGATCACTATCGACACCTTCTATAAGGATCGAATAGCCGGCGTTTCCAATGTTTTGCACCAGCACGACAGTGCCATTCGGTACGAGAAATTCTGCTGGCCAGTTGTCCGGCAGCGGCTCACCGTCAAGGCCAGTTGGTGCAGCAGGCTCCGCTTCTTGTTCCGGTGCGGCGCTCGCAGTCTCGCTATCTCCCGTCGATGGTGCCTGATAGGCGCTATCGTCTCCACAAGAGGTGAGCCCTAGTCCGCCAATGAGCAGTACTGCGCTCAGCAACAGTAGCCGCTTCTTCGTTGATCCAGTTTCCATGATCTCATTCCTTTCGGTCGCAGTGCCGCAATCTTTCCACCCCTGGACTCCCCCGCACATGAGGGTTTTCGCGCACCATCACCAGAAATTCGCGCAATGGAGCACAATAGTGTGGTGACCCCCAGCATCCCTGATTCCCCCCGCACCGCGGGTTCGCAGACTCTGGACCGCGGTCTGCGAGCTCTTGAGCTGCTCGCAGAGGCATCCGGCCCGATCTCAATCGCCAGTCTCGCGGAACAGCTTGGGGTGCACCGTTCAAGTGCCTACCGAGTCCTACGCACTCTCGAGGATCACCGTTTCGTATTGCGTGACGACGCCGGTATGGTCAAGCTCGGGCCTCGGCTCGCAGCCCTCGGTCGAAGCGCGGCAAGCTCTCTGCAGCAGGCAGCACTCCCTGAACTTGGTGAACTCGCAAACACATTCGGATTCACAACCTTTATCGCGATGCTTGATGTCGACAGAGGCGATCACCCTATTGAGCATCGAGCCCACCCACGGCCATGCGAACGTGGCACAGCGCCCTGGTGCGAAGCACCCAATATCACGGGGTGCCCCCGGCTACGCGATTGAGGCCTCACTGAGCCAGCGAGAGCATCAGGCACTGTTCGGAGGGGCCACACTCAGTGAGACCGCGAAGGAAGTGCGAGTCAGGGGGTACTCGCTCAGTCACGATGAGGTGATTCCTGGCCTTACCTCGGTCGCGGTACCGCTCAGGGTCGCCGGCGAGCCGCCCGCGGCCTTAGCTGTAGTGTGCATTGGTCTGCCTGATGATCTGGACACACTCTCGAGCAGCCTCCGCGAAGCTGCGAGCCGCATCGAGCGCAGCGCACACTAGAAAGCCGATTCCGCACCGGCAGTGATATGATTTCTGCGTCCAGCGCGGAACTCTTTTTGATTGCCGCTCAAGGTGCTCGAAAAAGGGGCGCTGCTGCCGATCACTGGCGAGACATATACGGTTCCACACACGTATATCTCTTTTGCTAAGGATCTCCATGACCACCCTTGTCGGTGCCCTCGCTTCTGCCCTCGTTCGCCACGCTGATCACGCGTTTGGCTTGATGGGCAATGGAAACGCTCACCTGATCGACGCGCTTACCAAATTGGGGATGCCTTTTAGCGAGGTTCGCCACGAGGTAGCAACGGTCGCCTCAGCCGATGCTTACACGCGCATCACGGGGAAGCTCGCGATCGCTACGGCGACCTATGGTGCCGGCTATACCAACACACTCACCGCCCTCGCCGAAGCGGCCCAGGCTCGTACGCCTCTGCTGCTCGTCGTGGGCGACGCCCCCTCAACCGGGTTGCGTCCGTGGGATATCGACCAGGAAATGGCTGCCGCGGCGCTCGGTGTGCGCACTTATTCTGTTGGCATCAGCGACGTTGATGAGATCGTCGATCGCGCCGCCGCAGCCGCGCTCCGTCGCCGCGGCCCAGTAGTAATCGGGATCCCTTACGACTTGGTTACCGCTGAGGTTCCGACGCCAGCCCACAGCGTTGATCAGGGCATTGATCTCAACGACCCCTCGACGATGCGCGATCTCGCAGCCGCGACGATGCCCGCAGACAGCAGCCCTGCCAAAACTGTCGCAGCTACCCGGGCATCAAACCGACCCGCTACAACAGCCACCTCAACCGAACTCACCGCCGCGGTGCAGGCACTCGTCGACGCTCAGCGCCCCGTGGTGCTTGCCGGACACGGCGCATGGCTCTCGGGCGCGGCCGAAGAACTCGGTGCGATCGCAGATCAGCTTGGTGCCATTACCGCCTCGACCGCTCTCGGACGCGGCATATTCCCAAACCAGTCATTCGACCTGGGCATCACCGGCGGCTTCGGTCAGGAAGCTGCAATGAGGCTAATCGGTGAGGCCGACGTCGTGCTAGTCGTTGGCGCAAGCCTCAACCAGTTCACGATGTGCTTCGGGGAGCTCCTTGGCGAGGGCACCACCGTGATCCGTGTTGATCTTGACCAGGTTTCACCCCCGAAGACCGCTCATCGGATCGATTACCAGCTTCTCCGCGGCGATGCATGCGCGGTACTCAGCGACCTTCTCGAGGGCATCACAGCGTCCCAGCACGCTCCCGGCACCTGGCGCGAACAGGTACTGGGACTCGAGCCAGGTGGAGCGCTTCGGGCGCTCGATCATGGCCCGATCACCGCAGGCGGTATTTGCGCAGATGGAAAGCTTGATCCTCGCTCCGTAGCCTCTCGGCTTGCCGATTTGTTGCCCGAGGATCGCCACGTCACCACCGACGGAGGGCACTTCATTGGCTGGGCAAACATGTTCTGGCCGGTTACCTCTCCCGAACGCATGATCATGGTGGGCACCGCATACCAAAGCATCGGGCTTGGGTTTTCGACCGTGGCCGGAGTCGCGGCAGCAGCCCCCGAGAGCACTGTCGTGCTGAGCACCGGCGACGGTGGCGGATTGATGGCGATCGCTGACCTAGAAACCACGATCCGCACCGCAAAGAGCTGCGTGATCGTCGTATGGAATGACGGGGCCTACGGAGCAGAAGTGCACCTCTACGGCAAGATGGGCCTCGATGAGGCACCCATGCGCATCCCCGATGTGAACTTCGCTGGGATTGCCAGCGCTCTCGGCGCGACTGGTGTGAATGTTACGGCCTTGGCAGACCTCGATGCCCTCACCGTTTGGCGCGAAGCAGGCGCGCAGGGCACGATCCTCCTCGACTGCCGAATCTCAACTTCGGTGGTCGCGCCTTACCAGCGTGAGATTCAGAAGGTCAACGGCCTCGAAGTTAACTAATCGCTGGTGCGATCGCTGGCTGCGGCGAGCGCACCTTGCGCTGGCCGCGCGTCCGTCTCACCGCGGCGCGGCCAGTGCGATGCTGCTCGTTCGGCCATGGCGGTAATGGTGAGCGAGGGATTCACACCGGGGTTAGCTGGCACCGACGCTCCGTCAACGACGTGCAGCCCAGGGTACCCCCAGACACGATGGTAGGCATCCACCACTCCCGTCTTGGGTGATGCCGACACGACCGCACCACCGAGGAAGTGCGCAGTGAGGGGAATCCCAAAGACCTCCGGCCAGGATCCTCGAGCCTCTGCCCGCACCCCGGATGCCTGCTGCAGCCGCGCCGCGATCGCTTTCGACGCCTGATGTGCGCCAGGGAGGTAGCTGGGATTCGGCTCTCCCTCGCCCTGTTCGCTCGTGAGTACCGGTTTGCCTAGCCCGCCGAAGCGTCGCTTCAACGAGAGTGTGAGTGAATTATCGGCGGTTTGCATCACCAGCGCAATGACTCCTCGCTCGCTCCAGCGTCGGAGTGAGCCCAACCGCAGCGCCGTGAGTGGCGCGCGAATAGCTTGTTTCACAAGCGAGCCAAGGCGTGTGCCGAGACTGCGGTCACCGGGTACCAGGAACGTGGCGAGAGCGCCCATGAGGTTCGAGCCTGGACCGTAGCGTACGTTCTCGACGTGAGTGCGATCATCCAAGTGAAATGAGGTGGTGATTGCGACACCGCTCGCGAGCCCCATAGATTCGGGCACCGACACAGCGACAGCCCCATCGAGCGCCTCAGAGTTCGTGCGAGTCAGTTTGCCAAGTGCATCAGAAACGGCCGGAAGCGCACCCGACTGCTTCATGCGGTGCAGCAACTGTTGCGTACCCCAGGTGCCACCCGCAAAAATGACTTGCTCGGCACTCACCCGGCGACGATCACGGCGGATCCAGGCACCGGTCCGTTCCGTAGTCACCATGAAGCCGCCTCCGCGCCGTGGCACAACCTCGGTGACGGTGCGCAGCGCCGCAATTGTGGCACCACGGCGCTCGGCGAGAGCCAAATAGTTCTTCATGAGGGTGTTCTTGGCGCCCACC
Source organism: Leucobacter sp. (assembly GCA_034676385.1). GTDB lineage: Bacteria > Actinomycetota > Actinomycetes > Actinomycetales > Microbacteriaceae > Leucobacter. The sequence continues at coordinate 13,112 of JAUCCH010000044.1, read as the reverse complement.
CTGCAGCCGACCATGCAGTTCCCACAGAACGTGCAACCGGTACGGTCCGGGCCGTCACCGCCAAAGAACGGGTCAGGCACCCGAACTCCTGGTTCGCCGTAGAAGACGCCGGTCGGCGCAAGTCGAAACGACGCTTCGACACCCAAATCGGCAGCGGCGTCACGCATCATCTGTTCAACAGGACCCCCAGCCGGGTACTGGTCAACAACCCCGAGCATACGCTTGGCTTTTTTGTAGTGGGGAGCGAGCTCAGTCTCCCAATCCCCCTCGGGCCACTGGCGCTCCTCGAAGAATTTCGACCCCGGTTGATAGAGGGTGTTTGCGTAATTCAGCGACCCACCACCAACCCCAGCGCCCGCGAGAATCATCACGTGGGGTAGCCGATGAATGCGCTGAATTCCGAAGCAGCCAAGCGCTGGCGCCCAGAGATACTTGCGCACATTCCAGTTGGTCTTCGCGAAGTCGTTGTCTTCGAAGCGACGACCCGCCTCGTAGATATGGACCCCGTAGCCCTTTTCGGTGAGCCGCATTGCGGCAACTGAGCCGCCAAAGCCGGACCCAATGACCACCACATCGTGATCGAAGCTCATGATTTCCCCTTCGGAACCAGAATCTGCAGCGCACCCGGCAACATAGTGATCCGCACCTTTTCCGTACCGATTCGTTCTCCGTCCGCGTAGACCACAAGCCCCGGAGCGTCGATCTCGATGCTGGCGCAGCGCCTGGTCAGCACTTCAGCTCGGCCAGTGTGCTTCGCTTTGAGGAGCAGCGGAAAAAGCTTCAATAGCTGGAAACGCGTGAGCGGTGCCACGTGCGTAAGGTCGAACAACCCATCGTCAGGTTGAGCACCGGGACAAATGGGCATGCCCCCGCCGTAACTGCGGGTGTTTGCCACCGCCGCGAGAGTGCCCGGCAACAATGCGGATGCCTCATCGTCGATTCTGATGTTGAAATTCGTTGGGCGGAGGCGTGCCAACTCAATCAACAGCGCAACGTAGTAGCGGGCAGCACCTTTCGGCCACTTGAGGCTGTTGGTCCGATCACTCACCAGGGCATCAAAGCCAAGGGCTGCGACGGTTAAAAACTTTACCGTTTGCTCTGGGCAGCTCGCAGTCGCGACATCGACCCTGCGCACTTCACCGTGTGCGCGCGATCTCGGCGGCCTCTGCCGCAGCGTGGTGTCCGCTATACGGAAGTCCAAGCGCTCTCGCGAAATCATTGCCCGTTCCCGCTGGTACCAGCGCAATCGGCACGTTTGAGTGCGTAATTTCTTCGAGGATCGTCGAGAGTGTGCCGTCTCCGCCGACGACGACTAGCACGTCTGGCCGCTCCCGCACGGCCTCGGCCGCGTGGAGCGAGTGCTTGCAGCAGAGTCGCCAACGCGCAGGTGCACATCGGCTCCCAGATCGCGGAGCCTCGCAACGGTGGCCTCCGCAGCTGCCTGACCCCGCCCCTTCCCCCGGAAGCGGGATTTACGAGCACCGTTATGCTCGTGCCCTCAGCCAACCAGGGCTCCCGGGTTCATGATGCCCGTTGGGTCAAGTTCTGCCTTAATTGCGCGCAGCATCCTCATGCCGGTGTGTCCGATCTCCTGCTCAAGCCAGGGCGCGTGGTCACGCCCGACACCGTGGTGGTGACTGAGAGTACCACTACCCGCAACGATCGCGTCGTTCGCCCCCGCTTTCACCGCAGCCCAAGTCTTCAGTTGGTCGCTCTTGATCCCCGCCACAATGGTGAAGTACAGTGCCGCGCCGGTCGGATAGATGTGGGACACATGACAGAGTACAAGAGGATTTCGCACCGTGGGCTTCAAATCCCTGCTCGATTGCGTCCGTCACTTTTCGCTTCAGGGTTGAAAGATTGGCCCAAGTGGTGGCAGTTTCGAGTGTTTCACAGAACACACCGTGGTCGAGCAGCGAGTCTCGCAAGTATGGGGCACCAAACCGACCCTTGATCCAGGATTCAGCCGGCTCAGGCCCCGCCGGGGTTCCGCCTGCAGCACGCAGCACCTCTGCGGTTCGCAGCTGACGCGTTTGCACATCTGCGCTTTCACCTTCGAATACGGTCACTGCGCTGCATCCCTTTGCGAGTGCCTTGCCTATCCGCCCGTGTTGGGCGAGGCCCACGCTCGTTTCAGTCTCGTCCGAAAGCCTGATCACGGTTGGACCGGTACCAAGCTGCGCAACCTTGCGAAGCGCTTCGGCACCACTCACGAAATCAGGGAATGTCCACCCCTCGCATGCGCGTACTTCTGGACTGCGATGAACCCGAAGAACGAGTTCGGTGATCACTCCGAAGATGCCCTCGGATCCGATGAACACACGCATGAGGTCAGGTCCCACTGAGGTACCCGGGGCGACGCCGAGCGAAATCTCCCCTGTCGGCGTGGCCACCTTCATTCCAAGCACCATCGTTTCGAACCGGCCGTTTCCGGCCGAGTTCTGGCCCGACGAGCGGGCAGCGGCAAACCCGCCAAGGGTTGCGTACAGAAAACTCTGCGGAAAGTGCCCCAGCTCGAAGCCGTGCTCAAGCAACAGCTGTTCGGCTTCCGGACCAGTTGTGCCAGCCAACAGGCGGGCCTCGCCGCTCATCTCGTCAAGATTCAGCAGACCGCTGAGCCGCCGAAGATCGAGCGCAACGACCGCACGGTGGGCGCCTCGTTCAGGGTCGAGCGCACCCACAACACTCGTACCGCCGCCGAAGGGCACGACTGCGAGATCTCGCTCTGCGGCGAGTGCGAGCAACGCGCAAACTTCCTGGTGGTGTGCCGGCGACACCACCCCGTCTGGAGCCTGCTGCTCGCTCGCACGACGGCGCAATAGGTCTGGGGTCGAACGCCCTCCGGCATGCCTCAGTCTCACACTGTCTTCCACGCTGACATGACTCTCCCCAGCAACCGCGCGAAGGGCGGCGAGGTCTTCGCCATTGAGGCGCGATGCAGATACCACCACCGCATCGAGCTCCGTCGCGGGAGTCGCCTTCGGAATACGCCCAAGCTTCATGGGGAGCAGCGCGCGCACGGCGAGCGGAAGGTCTTTCGCAAGCGCCGGATCGCCCCAGCCGTTCCATCGCATTGGCTCCGTGGGCACCACAGAAATCGGCGCACCGATGGCTCCCCTTGGAACGGATGAATCCGAGACAGCAGACGTGTTCATGCGTTACAGTGTGACACATTATGGAAAACCGTCAAGCAGTTTCGAGCGATTCGATCCCCATCGACTCGAACCAAGCCAGCTCGAATCCGTTCGAATACGAGCCACCGAAGTGGGACGAAACTGAACTTCGGATCCTCGACGCGGCCGCGCACCTCCTCGCAACACGGGGCATCGAAGGGGTTACCGTAACCGGTCTCGCAAAGGAAGCACGGGTGAGCAGGCCCACCGTGTATCGCCGTTGGGCGGGCATCGAAGAAATCGAGCGTGCAACGCTGCTACGCACCACCATTTCACTGTTCAACCAGATTGGCCCCCTACCAAATACGCGGGAGGGCATCGTTGATTCGATCGCACGGTTCTCGGTTCTTTTCCGCGAGGATCCGCTCTACAGCAGCCTGCTCAAGCGGCAGCCGGAACTGTTCACCCGCTACAGCCTTGAACGCATCGGCTCAAGCCAACGCTTCATGCTGCGCTGGATCGCCACCGCGGTTGAGGCTGGGCAACGTGACGGCACGGTTCGCAGCGATGCTCCGGCGGACGTGGCAGTCATGCTCTTGCTGATCGCGCAGTCGGCAACACTCTCTCATCGCTCAGTTGCCTCCCTGATCGGTGAGGCCGAGTTCGATTTGCAGCTTCGCACAGCCATCAACGGATACCTCCGGCCATGAACCAGAAGAACGCACCCCGGCTGCCGATCGCCACCAAGTCCTCGCTCCTCAATGTGCGGCGCCAGTCAGCCGAACTCGACGAGCTGGCGAGCAGCGACCGCCCAGTTGACGTCCTTATCATCGGGGGTGGCGTTACGGGCGCGGGTGTCGCGCTCGATGCTGCCAGCCGCGGCCTCAGCGTCGCGCTCGTTGAAGCCAACGATCTCGCATTTGGCACCAGCCGTTGGAGCTCAAAGCTCGTGCATGGCGGTCTGCGCTATCTGGCATCGGGTGATGTGGGAGTAGCGTACGAGAGCGCGCGCGAACGACATATTTTGATGACGAGGATCGCCCCCCACCTCACCCACGCACTCCCCCAGATACTCCCATTCACACCCGGGGTAACTCACCGCCAGCGGGCAATCATTCGCATCGGATTCGCGCTCGGAGACGGGCTTCGACGGTGGGCAGGCACGCCCAAAAGCCTGCTGCCCCCACCGCACCGCATTGGAGCAGAGGAGGCACTTCGGCTCGTACCGAAGCTTCGTCGCAACGGCCTTGCGGGCGGGGTCGTCTCATATGACGGGCAACTTGAGGATGATGCGAAGCTCGTGGTCACCATCGCCCGCACCGCGGCGGCCTATGGCGCACGAATTCTCACCGGTATTCGCGCGAGCGAGGTGGATGGTAGTGGCGCGCTGCTCAACGACTCACACAGCGGTGAAACGCTTCGTCTGAACGCCCGCGCAGTGATCAACGCAACGGGCGTCTGGGCGTCGGAGATCGACCCAAGCATCCACATGCGCCCGAGCCGGGGCACCCATTTGGTGTTTGATGCAGCCACGTTTGGGATGCCCACAGCGGCACTCGCCGTACCGCACCCGGGTTCGACGAGCCGCTTCGTGTTCGCGCTGCCGCAGCAACTTGGGCGAGTCATCGTGGGGCTCACTGATGAGGACGCCCCCGGGCCCGTGCCTGACGTACCAACCCCGCAAGAATCCGAGATCGATTTCCTACTCGAAACGGTATCGCTGGCCCTGGATCGACCGCTCACCCGGGCAGACGTACGGGGTAGCTTTTCGGGGCTCCGGCCGCTTATTGCACCGGCATATCACCCAAACAGTGCGGGTGTCGGGGTCAGCACCACGGCAGACATCTCCAGAAAGCACCACGTTGAAGTCTCCAAACTCGGCATTGTGAACGTCCTTGGCGGAAAACTCACTACCTACCGGGCAATGGCCGAGGACGCGGTGAATCTTGCTTGCCAACACGCGGGTCTCGCCGACACCGGCTGCGTCACTTCCTGGCTGCCGCTCGTCGGCGCGCCGGGCTCAGCGCTCTCACCCAAAGACCAAGCTGCGATCCTCGCGACCGCCTGCGAACAACCCGACGAAGCAATTGCGACTCATGTTGACGTCACCAGAGCCGAGATCGCCTTCGCCGTTCGCGCTGAGGGAGCACGAAACGTCGACGACGTACTCGACCGACGCACGCGGATTGGGCTCGTCTCAAGCGACCGAGCGGACGCATCCGAGACCGCTGCGCAGGTAGTAGCTGAGGCACTGACCGCGGAAGGAATGTAATAAAACCGCTCCAACACGTCGTCTTGCCTCACGTCAATAGGTCCGGATGAGGTTTGTGGGTGCCTCACCTAAAATGTCCGGATGAGGTGACCGGGCTCACGCTGCCGGCCGTGCTGCTTGAGTGCGTGCCGCAGCAAGGTTGATGAGCTGCTGTTGGATCTTGTTGATCCGGCGAGTAATCAATGCTGGGTTCAGTTTCTCATGCTCCGCCGCCAGCTTCTGGGTGGCCCGCTCATCAAGCACGTTCGCGGCCAGAAGCCGCGCATACGGGGTCCGCGGATTATCGTAGACCCGCTGCTTCCGGCCGGCGGGTGTGTGCTTCCAACCGACCGCTTTCACACAGGGCAATAGATGGTTCTTGCGTTGCATCACGAGTCCCCATAACTCGTTCAGGAGCCGCATCTCGTGCTCACCCTCATACCGGTACCGGAATGCATGTTTGCGCACCCAGTCCCCGTTACGTTGCTCAACATGTGCGTTGTCGTTGCTCTCGTACGGGCGCCCCCGCGTGACCTCGAGCTTATGCGTTTCGCACCAAGCGAGTACTGCCCAGTTGAGGAACTCGGACCCGTTATCAAAATCAACCGAGGTCACACGTGTAGGGGCGTGTGTGCGCACCCATTCCAAGCCCGGATGCACGTTCGCGAACGCCTTGTTCTTCACCGTTCGGAGTATCGTCCACCCATACTTCGGGTTCGTTGCAGTGAGCGTCCACAAATGCTCACCCTTGAGGGTGTGGCCGCAATGGGCGACGGTGTCGAGCTCATAGAACCCCGGATCGTTGGGGGTGCCATCCATCGCCGTTCTGATGGGGATCTGGGAGCGGAGGATATGTGACGGTTTCGTGCCCGACAGTGCGACTGGAAGTTGGGCATCTTTGTAGGGTTTCAGGTAGCGATCAATCGTTGCCGCGCTCATCGAATACACCTCATCAAGCACCTCGGGGGTGATCCGATTCTGCACGTTCCCAAGCTCGTTAAATCGTACGAGGCGTGCGAGTGTGTCGTCCATGATGGCGGCGAGATATTTCCCGGACGGGGCCCCGGAGAGCCGCCACACCTCCTGGAGCACAAGAAGTGCATCGTACGAGTATTTCCTCGGCCGGGGTCTGCGTTTCTGCTGGGACACCGCACCGGTTCGGGCGAGGGCCTGGCGGATCGCACGGCGGGCATGGTCGCGTGTCCACCCGGTCGTCTCGACCAACCCATCCAGCAGACGAGTCTTCTCGATCTTGTCGGCGTGTTGGTAGGCGCGGGCATACTTCTTCGTAATATCGCGGCGTGTAGCCATCTCTAATTCCCTGCTCACTCAGTCAGGTAACCCGATATTTCACGCGGACATAAGTATGTGAGGCAAGCGTGAGAGTTCCCGGACCTTTTAGATGAGTCTCGTCGCACGTTTGCTGAGTGCGCCCGTATCGGTTACCATCCTGAATAACAGAACGATAGTTCAGTAAGCCGTTCGACGATGACCGGCGCAGCCTTGAGGTGATATTCATGCAGCTTCCGCTCGACGTAGCGCCAAGCGTGACACATGTGAGCAGTCTCGATTCATTCCGAGCTGCCGTGAACTCTTCATTCGTGCCGTTGCAGGTTGACTCTGAAGTCTCAGGTCCGTTCCAGGCGACGCTCTCGGCAGCTGGCGCTGATGGCATCGTGTTCACGGAGGTTCACGCCAAACCACAGCTCGTGCAGCGCACTGCCGAAACCATCGAATGCGGCGGTAGTGGGTACTACAAGGTCAGCTTGTTGCTCTCGGGAACGGGCTTCCTTATCCAGGACGGGCGCGAAATCGTCATGCAACCGGGCGACCTGTCCTTCTACGACACGTCCCGCCCATATTCGCTCCTCTTCAACGAGAGCTTTCGTAACCTCATCATGATGTTCCCGAAGGATCGCCTAGAATTTCCGACGATCCTCACAGATGCGCTCACCGCAGTCTCCCTCAGAGAGCAGCACGATCTCGCAAAGGCCGTCGCACCCTTCATCGCGCAGGCCTCTCCCCAACTCCCGCAGTTGCCGGCGATCGCCCGCACGAAGCTAGCGCACACCAGCCTAGAGCTAATCAATACGATGCTTTCTGCGATCCTCGATGTTGAATGCACCCCGCGCAACCCGCACGAAGTACTGTTGCAGAAAATCTATGCCCACATCAATGCCAACCTGGGCTCGGCCGAACTCACTCCCGGCAGTATCGCCGCGGCACACTACATTTCGGTCCGGCATCTACACTCACTCTTCGCAGAGTTGGACACCACGGTCTCCACCGTGATCAGGAAGCGTCGAGTTGAGCAGGCGCGTGCGGAGCTCGCCGACCCAGCATTTGCGACCCGCACCGTAGCAGCGATTGCGGCACGCTGGGGCTTCGTCGATGCAGCGCACTTCAGCAGGGTGTTCAAGCAGCAATACGGTATTTCGCCCAGCGAATTGCGCTCGCGCTAAGCTCTCCGTTCGCTGCCCCGACCGCCTCGACACGGCGCGGAGCGCCGAACCCTTGTCTGCCCGTGCACGACCGGGCAAACCCCTTTCAAACGAACAATATCCTCAGCGATACTGGAGCCATCGGCCACTCAAGTCGTTCAGTAGAGGAATTCAAAGATGCATACTCCAGACGTCACCCATACCCGGGGCAAACGCGTAAGCACCCCAATTGAGGCACAACACCCGCTCGATCCGCTCAATGCGGGTGAGATTGCTACGGTACGCGATGTGCTCGGCGAGGCCGGGCTCATGACCGAGCACGTTCGCATGGCAATGCTGCTCCCCGTAGACCCCACGAAGGCAGCTCTTGCAAAGTGGAAGCCAGGTAAGGCATTCGAGCGCAAAGCAATCGTCACGCTGCTCGATCGCTCAGACGCGACTCACACCGAGGTCATCGTCTCGATCACCAAGAAAAAGGTCGTAAAAAAGACTGTCCTTCCGAACACTCCCGAACGCGGTCAGGCTGCGGTTACCATGGAGGAGTTCTTCGAGGTCGGCGACATCGTCCGGGCTGATCCGCTCTGGCGTGCGTCCATGGAACGCCGCGGATACGCCGAGTACATTGATACCGCTTTCTGCTCGCCGCTAGCACCGGGGTACTTTAAGGACGAGGTCGAGGATCACGGCCGCCGCTACCTGCGCTCACTCACCTACTTGATTCCCAACGAGGGCGACAGCCCCTGGGCGCACCCCGTCGAAGGCCTCATCGTCAAAGTCGATATGACCGAGGGCAAGGTGTTCAAGGTCTATGACAACCCCGACGCGGCACCGACCCCAATGGAGCACGGCAACTACACGATGGATGTGCAGGGGCCCGCCCGCACCAGCCTCAAGCCCATCGACATCACGATGCCAGAAGGCCCAAGCTTCTCGGTCAACGGCAACGAGGTACAGTGGGAAAACTGGAAGATGCACGTGGGCTTCAACTCGCGTGAGGGCCTCGTACTCAGCAATATTTCATGGCGAGATGGCGACGAGGATCGCCCCGTACTTACCCGGGCAAGCGTTCCTGAGATGGTCGTACCCTATGGTGACGTTGATGAGACCCGGTATTGGGTGAGCTACTTCGATGCGGGCGAATACCTGCTCGGTCGTTGCGCGAATCCGCTTTCGCTCGGCTGCGATTGCCTCGGTGTGATCCACTACTTCGATGGCTTCGTCAATGACGACATGGGCAACCCGGTCAAACTTGATCAGGTCATCTGCATGCACGAAGAGGATTACGGCATTCAGTGGAAGCATACCGATCTCGACGACAAGCCCGACACCCGCCGTAGCCGTCGACTCGTCGTCAGCTACTTCTCGACGGTAGGCAACTACGACTATGGCTTCTTCTGGTATTTCTACCTGGATGGTTCGATCCAGGTAGAAGCGAAGGCAACCGGCGTCGTGTTCGCGGGGGCCGGCATTCCTGGGGCCGCGAACCCGCACAACACGGAGATGGCTCCCGGGCTACTTGCCCCCATCCACCAGCACATATTCTCGGCGAGACTCGACGTGGCCATCGACGGCGAAGACAACACACTGCACGAGATCGAAGTGGCGGGTATCCCTACCGGCCCACTCAACCCCCGTGGAAACGCCTTCACTTGGTCGAACAAGCAGCTGAAGAATGAGCTCGATGCGCAGCGCATGGCGAACGGACTTGCGAGTCGCGTGTGGGAGGTTCGCAGCGCACACCGCGAGAACTACACGGGTCAGCCAACCGCGTACTGGCTTATTCCTGAAGGCAAGGCTGTGCTCATGGCCCAGCCCGATTCTTCGGTGTACGCACGCGCGAACTTCGCGACAAAGCACCTCTGGGGCACGCAGTATGCCGAGGGTGAGCTCTATCCCGCGGGTGACTACCCAAGCCAAAGCTCAGGCTGGCAGGGCATCCCCACCTGGACAAAAGCAAACCGCAGCCTTGACGGCGAAGACATCGTGCTGTGGCACCAATTCGGCCCCACCCACATCGTCCGCACCGAGGATTGGCCGGTTATGCCCGTCGATTACTCGGGGTTCTGGTTTAAGCCGCACGGCTTCCTCGATCAGAACCCGACGATGGATCTACCCGAGGACGCCCGATCAGCGTGCGAAATGGGCGAATCCGGGTGTTGCTCAAGCGGCGGTTGCGGATGCTGCGTTGATAGTTGCAACTGCAGCAACAAGGAAAGCTGCGGTTGCGGAAAGTAGCTCGTAGTCTCGGGATCCTCATGGATTCGAGGATCCTCGACCCAATCTCTGCGATCCCGCTAATCTACCCGCGCGAGACGCAATAGGCACACCAAACGAATAATTCAAAGGAGAACGCTCATGACATTCACGTACGAAAGCTTGCTCGAAGCCATCACCGTGGCCGAAGGCCGAGAGGTGCACAACCCCGCGACCGGTGAGCTGATCGGCCGCGTGCCGGTACAGACGACCACCGATGTCGACACCACAATCGACCGGGCGGAGGCAGCGCAGCCCGCATGGGCAGCGCTCAGTGACGAAGAACGAGTCGATTACCTCAACAAGGTTGCCGACGCGATCGAAGCGAACGCTGAGGCGCTCGCCGAGATCCTTTCACGAGAACAGGGCAAGCCGCTCAACGGCCCAAATGCCCGATTCGAGGTCGGCGGCTGCGTCGCGTGGACCCGCGTGCCCGCAGGTACCCCGCTGCCCGTTGAGGTAGTCGTCGACGACGGCGAAACCTACGCTGAAATGCACTACCGCCCACTCGGCGTAGTAGGCGCAATCACGCCTTGGAACTGGCCTATGATGATCGCCATTTGGCAGATCATCCCGGCGCTACGCATGGGCAACACCGTCGTGAACAAGCCGTCCGAGTACACCACGCTCTCGGGCCTCGCCCTCAACCACGTACTCAACACAGTGCTCCCCGAAGGCGTGCTTGAAACCATTGTTGGCGCTGGCGACCTCGGTGCGCACCTCGTCAAAAGTGACAAGATCGCAAAGATCATGTTCACGGGTTCAACTCGCACCGGCAAGAAGATCATCGAGGGTAGCTCGGGCAACATCAAGCGGCTCACACTCGAACTCGGTGGCAACGACGCAGGCATTGTGCTTGACGACGTCGACCCGAAGGCGATTGCCGAGGGGCTCTTCTGGGGTGCCTTCATCAACACCGGCCAAACCTGTGCCGCGCTCAAGCGCCTCTATGTACCCGACTCAATCTACGACGATGTGGTAAACGAGCTCGCTGCGTTTGCCGCTCAGATGCCCATGGGCGTGGGGCTTGACGAGCAGAATGTGCTCGGACCGCTGCAGAACGAGATGCAGTTCAATGTGGTCGATCGTCTCGTTGAGTCGGCAAAGGCATCGGGTGCGCGCGTAGTCATGGGCGGAGACCCCGACCGTGGCGCAACCGGTTACTTCTACCCGACCACCCTCATTGCCGATATTGACCCGCAGAACGAGCTGGTCACTGAAGAGCAGTTCGGCCCGGCGCTGCCGATCATCCGTTACACAGATCTTGACGAGGCGATTCGCCTTGCCAATGATCTTGATGTGGGCCTCGGTGGCTCAGTCTGGTCAGCAGATCGCGAGCGTGCCCGCAAGGTCGCTGCTCGTATCGAGGCTGGCACTGTGTGGATCAACTCGCACGGCACAATCAACCCGTTTGTGCCCTTCGGCGGTTCGAAGCAATCGGGCTACGGCCAGGAGTTTGGCACCGCTGGGTTGAAGGCCGTTTCGCAGCCCCAAGTGATCCAGGGTTAGATACTTTCACAACTGCTGAACCAATTAGAGCGGGTACCCCTTCCGGGGTACCCGCTCTAATTCTGTTGCACTAGCTACGCGCCAAGATCATCTCAGGGCGCTGCGATAGCTACTACCAGCGTGGCTTGCGCTTGCCGTCTGCAGCACCCGGGCCACTGTCGCGACGGTCGTCACGGTTATAACCGCCGCGGTCGTAGCCGCCACGGCTGCCACTGTCACCACGGTCGTTACGGCCGTAGCCACCACCACCATAGCCACCACCGCCACGGCTGTCGCCGCGGTCGTTGCTTCGTCCTCCATAGCCGCCACGATCATCACGATCACGCCCGTAGCCGCCACGGCTGCCACTGTCACCGCGGTCGTAGCCGCCGCGTCCACCGCGGTCACCTCCGCGGTCGCCACGGTCGTAACCGCCACGGCCACCACCGTCGTTGCGGTCGTAACCGCCGCGACCTCCGCTGTTACCGCCACGATCGAGCTTCAGACCGATCAACTGGCCGCTGATGCGGGTAGCGTTCAGGCGCTCGATCTGATCCCCCGTGAGATCCTTCGGCAACTCGACAAGTGAGAAATCGTCACGAATCTGGATTCGACCGAAGTCATCGCGGGAGAGCCCACCCTCGTTAGCGAGAGCGCCCACGATCTGACCGGGTTTGACGCGCTGGCGGTGTCCAACATCAATGCGGTACATCGCGAGATCGTTGCGCGACGGGCGAGGGCCGCGATCTTCACGCTCGCGGCGGTCTCCACGATCACCACGGTCGCGGTCGCCACGACCACCTTCGTCTTCGAGGAAACGCTGCGCCTGTTGGCGGTCACGTGCGAACTTCGCATCGTCGGCCTCGTTGAGCAGCAACGGGGTATCACCCTGCGCCACAATGGCGAGAGCCGCGGCAACATCCGTCTCGGGCACATCATGATGGCGCACGTAGTGAGCAATGATGTCACGGAACGCATCAATACGGCTGGCATCGTCAAGCGCGGAGGTGATTGCATCGTCGAAACGCGACAGACGAGTCGCATTGACCTCGGCAACACCGGGAAGCGGCATCGGAGTCAGCGGCTGCTTCGTAGCCTTCTCGATCGACTTCAGCATGCGGCGCTCACGAGGCGTTACGAAGCTGATCGCATCACCTGTGCGGCCGGCACGGCCCGTACGGCCAATGCGGTGCACATAGCTTTCCGTATCGATCGGCAGGTCGTAGTTGATGACGTGGCTAATACGCTCGACGTCAAGGCCACGGGCGGCGACATCAGTTGCGACGAGGATGTCGAGGCGACCATCTTTAAGCGCCTGCACAGTGCGCTCACGAACGTTCTGCGCAATGTCGCCGTTAATAGCCGCAGCGGAATAACCGCGCGCGCGCAACTTCTCAGCAACAGTTTCACTGTCACCGCGGGTACGAGTAAATACGATCACGCCATCGAAGTCTTCGACCTCGAGCACGCGGGTAAGCGCATCTAGCTTCTGCATGTAAGAGACCACAATGTAGCGCTGCGTGATGCTCGCGCTCGTCTGTGTCTTACCTGCGATCTTGATCTCTT
>JAUCCH010000043.1:0-16376 GCA_034676385.1 Leucobacter sp. | reverse complement strand
GTCCATCGAGCGAGAGCTCATACAGCAGGTGCTCTTTTTGAGGGGTAGTGCACATAGAGCGCAGCGGGGCTCATGCCCGCGGCCGTGGAAATATCACGCGTAGTGGTGCCGTGGAAGCCTTTTCGGGCAAAAGCTTCGATAGCTGCTTCGCGCAGGCGAACGCGTGCACTGTCTGCGCGGGAGAGTGCCTGTGGCTCGGTCATGAGGGCCTCAGCCTTTCACCTTTGACTTGACCTCGGGGGAGGTTTTTGTCTATTCTGCCATATAAGCAAGCGCTTACTAAGTGACCTTCGCGGACTGCTATGTCGTTAGGCCGCCGCACGTACAAAGGAGTATCTAATGGCTGAAGCCGTAATCGTTTCCACTGCTCGGTCGCCGATTGGGCGGGCATTGAAGGGTTGGCTTCCAGAAATGCGACCCGACGATCTCACTGTGCAGATGGTGCAGGCCGCACTCGCAAAGGTGCCGGGCCTCGATGTGCGTGAGATTGACGATCTCCTCCTTGGCACCGGCTCCCCAGCGGGTGAAGCCGGCTACAACATTGGGCGCGCAGTCTCGGTGCTCGCAGGTATGGACCACCTGCCTGGCGTCACCGTAAACCGTTACTGCTCAGAGCAGCCTGCAGACCACACGCATGGCCATGCACGCGATTCGCGCGGGCGAGGGCGACGTCTTCATCTCCGCTGGCGTCGAGACCGTGAGCCGCTACCCCATGGGTAGCGCTGACACCAGCCCCAACACCCGCAATCCGCTATTTGCCCAGGCAGAGCAGCGCAGTGAGCTGTTCGCTGGTGGTGGCCAGACCTGGGTCGACCCACGTGAGAACGGCTTGCTGCCCGACGTCTACATCGCAATGGGCCAGACCGCCGAGAACGTTGCGCAGTTCAAGGGAATCAGCCGCGAAGATCAGGATGCCTTTGGTGTGCGCAGCCAGAACCTTGGGAGCAGGCGATCAACAATGGCTTCTGGGCAAAGGACATCACTCCAGTGACGCTCGCGAACGGCACCGTCGTCTCGAAGGACGATGGCCCGCGCGCCGGGGTCACCCTCGAAGCAGTAAAGCAGCTGCAGCCGCTGTTCCGCCCAGACGGCACTGTCACCGCGGGTAACTGCTGCCCGCTCAATGACGGTGCGGCGGCGCTCGTAATCATGAGCGACACCAAGGCGAAGCAACCGGCCTCACTCCGCTCGCGCGCATCGTGAGCACCGGTGTGTGTGGCCTCTCGCCTGAGATCATGGGTCTCGGTCCGGTAGAAGCGTCCAAGCGCGCGCTCGCCCTCGCGGGCCTGACAATGACGATATCGACCTGGTCGAGATCAACGAGGCATTCGCGGCTCAGGTCATTGGCTCGGCACGTGAGCTCGGTATCGACGAGGATCGCCTGAACGTCAACGGCGGTGCAATTGCAGTTGGGCACCCATTCGGTATGACTGGTGCCCGTATCACGAGCACACTGATCAACTCGCTGCAGGCACGGGACAAGCAGTTCGGCCTTGAAACGATGTGCGTCGGTGGTGGAATGGGTATGGCAATGGTTCTGGAGCGCCTCTCGTGAGCGCCCGGTTCAGCGGGAAGACCGCAATTATCACCGGTGCGAGCCGGGGTATCGGCCTTGCAATCGCCCAACGACTCGTTGAGGAGGGCGCGCGCGTCGTCATCACCGCCCGTGGCAGCGACGCGCTTGAAGAAGCGGTGCAGCAGCTCGGCGGGGCCGAGTACGCAGTAGGTGTGGCGGGCAAGGCCGACGACCCCAGCCACCAGGCTGAGGTGATCGAACGTGCCCTCGAATCCTTCGGCAGCATCGATATGTTCGTGAACAATACCGGCATAAATCCGCACTACGGCCCGGTAGTGGGTCTTGACCTTGGCGCGGCGCGCAAGACCTTTGAGGTCAATACACTCGCACCACTGTCGTGGGTGCAACAGGTGCACGCTGCATGGATGGGCGAGCATGGCGGTGCGATTGTGAATATTTCCTCGCTCACCCCGGGCTTCGGCCCTCACCGGGAATCGGCTTCTATGGGGTCACCAAAGGCAGCCACGATTGCCCTCACGCAACTCCTGGCAACCAGCTGGGCCCGAACATCCGGGTGAACGCGGTGGCACCAGCTGTAGTGAAGACAAAATTCGCGACAAAACTGTACGAGGGTGACAGGAAGAAAGCGCTGCAGCCTATCCGATGAAGCGCTTGGGTGTACCTGAAGACATCGCGAGCGCGGTCGCATACCTACTGTCCGACGACGCGGCGTGGACCACTGGCCAGACCCTGGTGATTGACGGTGGCCTGAGCATCCCTATCCAGCTCGACTAACGATCCTCGATCTATCAAAATTTTCTTCAAAACTTACAGGAGTAACCTATGACCACGACCCAACGAATTGCCATCGTAACCGGAGCAGCACGCGGAATTGGCGCGAGCATTGCTAAGCGTCTCGCTTCTGACGGACACGCGGTAGCGGTCCTCGACCTCAACGAACAATCCTGCGCGGCGACGGTGAACGAGATTACCGCGGCGGGTGGCCGGGCGATCGCCGTAGGCGGCAACGTCTCAGATGAAGCGTCTGTGTCAGCAGCCGTCGAGCGTGTGACCGCAGAGCTTGGCGCACCAACGATCCTCATCAACAACGCGGGTATTATCCGCGACAACATGTTTTTCAAGATGTCGGTCGATGATTGGGACTCGGTCATGAACGTGCACCTTCGTGGCTCGTTCCTGATGAGCCGCGCGGTACAGAAGCACATGGTTGAGGCCGGGTGGGGGCGTATCGTCAACCTGTCAAGCACATCGGCCCTTGGCAACCGCGGACAGGTGAACGACGCCGCTGCCAAAGCCGGACTACAGGGCTTTACGAAGACCCTCGCGATCGAGCTCGGTAAGTTCGGGTAACAGCCAACGCGATCGCTCCAGGTTTCATCAACACCGATATGCTGCG
Source organism: Leucobacter sp. (assembly GCA_034676385.1). Classification (GTDB taxonomy): domain Bacteria; phylum Actinomycetota; class Actinomycetes; order Actinomycetales; family Microbacteriaceae; genus Leucobacter. Next base: position 13,443 of record JAUCCH010000043.1, on the reverse strand, counting down.
GGCCACGGCCGAGCGCATCGGGGTGACCTATGAGGAGTTCCTGGCGGATGCGGCGAAGCAGATCCCGGTTGCTCGTCCAGGAGAACCCGAGGACATCGCGCACGCAGCATCATTCTTCGTGAGCGAGGGCGCAGGGTTCACCTCTGGTCAGGTGCTTTACGTTGCAGGTGGGCCCACCAATTGAAAACATTTCACGGGGTTCTAGAAATTGAGGGTGCGGTTGGCGAGCATCTGGGCTTCTCGGAGTGGCGTGAGATCACGCAGGGGCAGATTGACACGTTCGCTGAGGCGACAGACGATCACCAGTGGATTCACGTCGACCCGGAGCGGGCGAAAGATGGCCCGTTCGGAACGACGATTGCACACGGGTACCTTACGCTCAGCCTGCTCTCGGCGATGCTCTGGGAGATCTACCGCATTGAGGGGGTCTCGATGACCCTGAACTACGGCCTGAACAAGGTGCGCTTCCCCTCACCTGTTCGCGTAGGCGCCAGGGTGCGTGCCGGGGTGAAGCTCGCCTCTGCCGAAAAAGTGAAGAGTGGCGGCACCCAGGTAATTTTCGATGTAGTCATTGAAATTGAGGGCGAGGATCGCCCGGCCTGCGTCGCCGAATCCATTGCGTTGGTCATGCCCTAGGCAAGCTACGCAAGGGGGCAGACAAGTTCGCTCCCGGGTGCCAAAATTGTCACATCGACCCGCGTCGGTGGGTCCTGGCCCCGGGAGCGAACCCATGTCCAAGCAGAGAATTGTCCCGAACATCTGGTGCAACGGTAACGCTGAGGAAGCCGGTGCGTTGTACGCCTCGGTATTCGAGAACTCACATTCAGAGGTGGAGTCTCGATACCCGACCGAAGGGCTGCTGGAGTTTCAGCAACCGCTCGCAGGCAAGGCGCTTACTGTCACGCTGACGATCTCCGACTACCTGTTTCGGCTGATCAATGCCGGCGACAACTTTTCGCCGAACCCCTCAATCTCGTTCATGTTGAACTTTGATCCGTTGCTGTTTGATGGTGACGAGGCTCTCGCCCGCGCAAGCTTGGATCGCATTTGGGAGGGACTGGCAGATGGTGGGAAACAACTGATGCCACTCGCCGAATACCCATTTAGTGCACACTACGGTTGGGTTGAAGACCGTTACGGCGTGAGTTGGCAATTGATTCTCACTGATCCGGCCGGAGATCCGCGACCTTTCATCATGCCCGCCCTGATGTTCGACGGTGAGTCGCAGGATCGGGCCGCAGAAGCCGCAGATTATTACACTTCGCTCTTCACCCCGATCATGGAAGCTGATGGGGGTACGGCGGTCGGGAATAGGCACGCATACGGGGCACCAGCCGGTAATGCTGGCCCAGAGGCGCTCGCGTTCGGTGAGTTTCGGCTGGGGGAGCAATGGTTCGTGGGCAACGATAATGGGTCGGGGGTTGACCACCCCTTCACTTGTGGTGTCTCACTCGAGGTGCAGTGCCACGATCAAACAGAGATCGACCACCTTTGGGAAGGGCTGTCAGCCGTGCCGGAGGCCGAACAGTGCGGGTGGCTTGCCGATCAATTCGGGGTGAGCTGGCAAATTGTGCCCGAACAGATGGGCGAACTGATGCAGCGGCCGGGTGCATTCGTGCGAATGCTGGAGATGAAGAAGCTGGTAATCGCTGACTTCTGAGCTGAATACCGACACGGGCTTCACACCTATTCGGCATGTAGCGTAGAGGTATGCAGTTCATTGGCGCACAACCCACCGTTGACCTCACCTACTCCGACGTGTTTCTCGTTCCACGCCACTCTGAAGTTGGCAGTCGGCTCGGAGTAAACCTTGCGCCGGCTGACGGCACACCGGCAACTCTGCCGCTCGTGGCAGCGAATATGAACGCGGTGACCGGGCCGCGTCTGGCTGCAGTGCTCGCCCGCCGTGGTGGTCTGGGTGTGCTGCCGCAAGACATGAGCACTGAGCAGCTCATTGAGGCGATTCGCTGGGTCAAACAGCAGCCGGTCGATTGCGATACTCCGCTCTTCATGCCACCACGCGCAACGGTGGCTGATGCGCTTCGTTTGGTACCTCCAGTAAGCGGGTACGGGGTTGTCGTTGCAAATATCGAGGATCCGGCTGCACTTTCTAGCACGGTGTCCGTGCGCCGCGACCAGATACTTGGGCTGCTGCCCGCGGCGAGGCTGTCGACTGCGCCGCGTGATGCACAACTCGGTGATCTGATTCACTCCGAGCTTCGCACCATTGATATTCACGAGCTCGGCGCCCAGCGTGCGGCGTTTGATGCGGTACTGGCTGCTGAAGAGGGGCATGGCCTGGAGTTGCTCGGGGTTGTTGATGGCGACCGTTTCGTCGGTACCATTACTTCGCGGAGTGCGCTCCGCGGAACACTGTATCGGCCCGCACTTGATAATCAGGGCCGCCTCGCGGTCGCGGTGGCGGTTGGAATCAACGGTGATGCGGCAGCGAAGGCGAGGGTGTTCGCTGAGGCGGGGGCAGACGTGCTCGTGCTCGATACCGCACACGGACATCAGCAGGGAATGCTTACCGCGCTGGCCGCCGTCTCGTCGCTCGGTCTTGGCCTTCCCATCGTCGCCGGAAACATCGTGACCGCCGATGGTGTGCGTGACCTGGTGAACGCCGGAGCAAATATTCTGAAGGTCGGGGTTGGTCCCGGCGCGATGTGCACGACGCGTATGATGACGGCGGTCGGCCGCCCGCAATTCTCGGCCGTACTCGAAACTGCGCAGGCAGCACGCGAGTTCGGTGCGCATGTGTGGGCTGACGGCGGGGTACGCTACCCGCGCGACGTCGCGCTCGCCCTTGCTGCTGGTGCCGAGTCGGTTATGATCGGGTCGTGGTTCGCGGGCACGATCGAGGCTCCGGGCGAATTGCATGCCGATGCTAATGGCAGGCTGTACAAAGAGTCCTGGGGTATGGCCTCGACTAAAGCGGTGCAGGCGAGGTTCGGCGGTCTCGACGCGTATGAGCGGGCGCGAAAGGAGCTGTTTGCCGAGGGCATTTCAAGTTCAAAGATCTATCTTGATCCGCAGCGCCCAGGGGTTGAAGACCTGCTCGACATGATTACCTCAGGCGTGAGATCCTCGTTCACCTATGGAGGAGCTGCAACGGTCGCCGAGTTTCACGTTCGCGCGCACGTCGGCCTGCAATCTGCAGCTGGGTACGAAGAGGGTAAGGCCCTTCCTGTCTCATGGCGAGCTCGCTACAAAACGCATGGATGAGTCGGTAGAGTCTTAGAGGCATCAAATAAGGAGCTCTTGTTGAAGTACATCTCGACCCGTGGCGGTATGCAGCCCATTTCGTACAGTGAAGCACTGCTCGAAGGGCTCGCTCTGGACGGAGGCCTCGCGGTTCCCCGGGCGATGCCCGAGCTGAGCCTCGAGCAGATAGAGGACTGGCGGTCGCTGTCCTACCCCGAGCTGGCTGTCGAAGTTCTCAGTCCCTTTGCCACCGACATTCCGGGGGCGATCTCGAACGCATGTGCCAAGCGGCATATAGCTCGAAGTACTTTGTATCGGCAGACATCGTGCCGCTCACCCCGCTCGCCGACGGGATTACGCTTGTCGGCTTGAGCGAAGGGCCAACCCTTGCTTTCAAAGACATGGCGATGCAGTACCTCGGCCAGTCAATGGAGTATGCGCTTCGTCGCCAAGGGTCGGTACCGAACATCGTCGGGGCAACCTCAGGTGATACCGGATCCGCCGCTGAGTATGCGCTTCGAGGCAAACAGGGCATTTCGGTCTTCATGCTTTCGCCCCAGGGACGCATGAGCGCCTTCCAGCGCGCGCAGATGTACTCGTTTACCGATGACAACATCCACAACATCGCCATTGACGAAGTCTTTGACGACTGCCAGAACCTACTCAAGGCCCTCTCTGGCGACCTCGATTTCAAGCGCGCGCATCACCTTGGTACCGTGAACTCGATCAACCTTGGCCGCATCAGCGCCCAGGTGGTCTATTACTTCTGGGCTTGGCCGCGATCCTCGGACGCATTGGACGAGGCTGCACGAAAAAGCCACCGTGTGTCGTTTACAGTGCCATCAGGCAACTTCGGCAATATTCTCTCGGCCATTATGCGCGCACTGACGGGGTTGCCGATCCACCGCCTGGTGCTTGCCGCGAACGAGAATAACGTGCTCGACGAGTTCTTCCGGGCATTTACCGGCCGCGCAGTGCTGAACGAACCTATCTGACCCGTCGAGCCCGTCGATGGACATTTCGAAGGCCTCAAATCTGGAGCGCTTCATCTTCGACTTGTTAGGGCGTGACCCCGAACGGCTTGCTGCCGCGTGGCGCACACTCGAGGCAACCGGTGAGCTCGATCTCTCAGCCGGGAACAGCCCCAATTTGGGTACCGAGTTTGGTCTGTTGAGCGGTACGAGTACTCACGAGGATCGCGTCGCAACGATTCGTGCGGTGCAGCAGCGTAGCGGCGTGGTGATTGACCCGCATACCGCTGACGGCGTGCACGTAGCTTCGGCTTACACCGTGACCGGGGTACCAATGCTGGCGCTTGAAACCGCGAAGCCTGCGAAATTTCCTGAGATCGTTGAGGAAGCGATCGGGGCAGCGGAACCGTTGCCAGCGCACCTCGCGGGGCTGCTGGACCTTGAAGCAGCATGTAACTGACATGCCGAATGACGCCGAACAGCTGCGAGCTTTTGTCGCAGCGCATGCGGTGAGCTAACACGGAAAGAGCCTGATTATGTGGTTCGGTAGACGAGAAGAATCCAAGCCAGTCGTGGTGGTTCAGTCTGCTCCGGCTCAGCCGGCAGCAGCACCTGGCCCGTGGCGAGACAACTTGGGTGTGCTTGCTACGAGGTCACTGCAACTCATTATTCTGGTAGTGCTCCTCGCGGGTATGATCTGGGGGCTGCAAACACTCAGCACAGTGTTCATCCCAATCGTGTTGGCGCTGATTCTCGCGAGTACCTTCTGGCCGGTCACAAAATGGCTGCGGGCACGTCGTGTGCCAGCCGCCCTTGCCGCAGCGATTGAGCTCATCGGCATTCTCCTGCTGCTCACCGGAGTGGGCTGGTTGGTAACCTGGGCCGTCCGCGATGAGTGGGACGAACTGAACGAAAGTGCGCACGAAGGGTTCACTCAGCTCATTGAGTGGACGCATACGCTGCCTTTTTCTGTCAACCAGGAGCAGATATTTGCGTGGCGCGATCAGCTGATCAGTGGGTGACGTCGGCAAACCTTGGCGCGGGCGCACTCGCCGGGGTAGGTGCCGTTGCCAGCTTTATTACTGGCCTGATACTGCTGATCGTCGTACTCTTCTTCTTCTTGAAAGATGGCCCGGTCATTTGGCGCTTCGTGCTCAGGCCGTTCCAGGGGCCCTCGCTCGAGCGTGCTGAGCGCATCGGCCAGAAAACGGTGGAAACCCTAGGCTCGTATGTGCGCGGAACCGCGACCGTCGCTTTTGTCGACTCGATTGGTATTGGTCTTGGTCTGCTTATTCTGCAGGTTCCTCTTGCCGTTCCGCTGGCCGTGCTGGTGTTCCTGCTTTCATTCATCCCGCTCGTGGGAGCCACTGTTGCGGGTGCACTCGGTGCACTCGTTGCACTTGTCGCGAATGGTCCGCTCTCTGCAGTACTTGTGATTGGCGTGGTTGTGCTTGTGAATCAGCTTGAGGGCAACTTCTTGCAGCCAGTGCTCATGGGTCGTGCGCTCAAGCTGCATGCCCTTGTGATTTTGCTTGCGTTGACCATCGGCACGGTGCTCGCGGGAATCCTCGGTGCAGTGCTTGCCGTGCCGATTGCTGCTGTGCTGTGGGGAATTATCAAAGTGTGGGACGGTCCAGACCTCGCTGCGAGGTGGGCGAGGCCTCGTCCAGAAGCCGGAAAGTAACTCGATGTCGCTCGAACTTTGCCCGGTACTTGACGCGCCCGAGCTCCTTGCCCCGTCCGTTACCGACGCGGTTGCTGCACTTGATCCCGCAGTCGCGGCGCAACTCAGCGTTGCGCCGATCGACGCATCTCTTGCAGATACCGCTGCGTTTTGCGAGGCCTACGGCATCTCTCTCGATGCGTCAGCAAACTGCATCGTGGTGGCGGGCAAGCGTGGGGATACGGTTACCTATGCCGCTTGCGTCGTGCTCGCAACCACGCGTGCGGACGTGAACGGTGTAGTGCGCAAACTACTCGGTGCTCGCAAGATTAGTTTTGCCCCGATGGAGGAAGCCACGTCGCTCACAGGGATGGAATTCGGCGGGATCACGCCGGTTGGCCTGCCGAGTGACTGGCGGATTTTCGTTGATTCTCGTGTAAGATGTCGACGCCGCGATCATCGGTGCGGGGGTGCGTGCGGCGAAGATTTCATTGCCAGGAGCGATCCTCGCGTCATTCCGGGAGTTGAAGTGATTGAGGATCTCGCTCGGCCTATCGGCTAACAAAAACACCACAGCGGGCGCGCACCCTCCGATGGAGAGGTACGCGCCCGCTGTGGTGTGTTGGTGCGAAACCTAGTTACTTGGCTTCCTCAATCACAACGTCGTCCTTGATGCGCAGGCGCTCTCCAAGGAATCCACCGAGCGCGGTGAGCAACGAGATGATGATCAGGATGATCACGCCGGGAAGTGACGAAGGCTCGTCGCTCTGGCCGATGATCCAGGTAGCAATGAATGGCAGGAAGCCCGAGAGCGCCCCAGCAATCTGGTAGCCGAGGCTCACGCCGCTGTACCGCATGTTTGCCGGGAAGAGTTCAGTGAGCAGTGCCCCGGTTACCGCGTAGGTGATGGTGAGCAAGCCGATGCCCGATGCGACAGCGAGAGTAATAGCCCAGGCCGAGCCCATATCGATCAGCCAGAAGAGGGGGAATGCTGCTGCGGCGGTCGCAATGCCACCGATGAGGGTGACTCGGCCGGGGCCAATCTTCTCAGCGATACGACCGAAGGCCAGAATGACACCAATCTGCACAACGGCGGCGACCAGAGTTGCGTTGACAACAATCTGACGAGATCTACGCCGAGGGTATTGGTCGCGTAGCTGACCACGAAGGTGTTCATCACGTAGAAGCCACCAACGCCGAGGAGCGCTGCACAGATGGCGACAACTAGTCGGCCGAAGGCCTTGCGGAAGACCTGGAGGGCTGGAATTTTATCGGTCTCGCCCAGTTCGAGGAGCTGGTGGAAGATCGGCGACTCTTCGACCTTGGCACGAATCCAAACTGCGATGAGGAGCATTGGGAACGCAGCGAGGAATGGCAGACGCCAGCCCCATGAATCGAAGCTCTCGGGGGGAAGCATGACGACGAGCGCGAACGCACCTGATGAAAGCAATGTACCAACGGGTGAACCAACCTGCACGAGTGCTGCGTAGCGTGCGCGCTTCTCCGGTGGTGCGTGCTCAACGGCGATTGTGGTGGCGCCGCCCCACTCACCGCCCACTGCGAGGCCCTGCAAGAGGCGGAGGATCACGAGGAAGATCGGAGCCATGATGCCGATGCTCGCAAATGTCGGCAGTACGCCGATGAGGCCCGTCGCAATGCCGATGGCAACGATGGTGATCAGCAGGGTTGGGCGGCGTCCAATTCGGTCACCCATGATGCCGAAGAAGAATGCGCCAATTGGGCGAGCAGCGAAGCCCACACCGAATGTTGCTAGCGATGCAAGCAGCGCGGCGGTGGGGTTGTCCTGGCTGAAAAACAAGCGGTTGAAGACGAGGGCAGCGGCTGTGCCGAAGAGGAAATAGTCGTACCACTCGAGTGCGGTGCCAACGAACGCCGCGCGGGCAATCCGACCGACTTCGCGGGGGCTGACCTGCAGCACCGGCTCCTGAGTGCCATCTTTGGCGATACTCAATGTTTCTCCTTTGAATTCTGAAACGAGACTCTGGTGTTCCCCACACGTGCGAGACAGCTCGAATCGGCTGCATGGGATATCCCTATCGTTGCAGGAGGCAACAGCATTACCAATGGGAATCTGACCTCTGTGAATCCAGCTAGATTATGCAAAAGCACAACGAAGATCTATGGGTGCTGGCATCTCGAAAGCAGCACAACCGCCAGAGCCGCTTGGGTGGGAACGGTCATGTCGAGCCCGGTCAGTTCCTGGAAGGTTCGCAGGCGGTTCACGACCGTGTTGCGGTGGCACTCCATCACCGCAGAGGTCACCTTAATTGAGCCCGAGTCAAGAAAAGCGCGAACAGTCCGCATGACACGGTCCCGTTCGTCTGGTGTGAGTTGTTCTAGTGTTGCGCGCCTGAAATCCTCTGGTTAAGTTGTAGAATGGGGTATGCCGAGAACAGGACGCCCGAAAGCCGACTTGATCCTGAGTAACGAGGAGCGCGAGCAGCTGCTGCGCTGGTCCCGCCGGGCGAAGTCCTCACAAGCGTTGGCGTTGCGGTCCCGGATCGTGCTCGGCTGCGGCGGAGGCCTGGACAACAAGACGGTGGCTGCACAGGTGGGCTGCTCGACGAACACGGTCAGCAAATGGCGCGCTCGGTTCTTGGAGGCTCGTCTGGATGGCCTGGTCGATGAGCCGCGGCCGGGGCGGCCGGCGACGATCACGGCCGAACAGGTCGAAGATGTGGTCGTGGCCACGTTGGAGTCGACGCCGAGGAATGCCACGCATTGGTCGCGGGCGAAGATGGCCGAACGCTCCGGATTGTCGAAGTCCACGATCGGTCGAATCTGGAAAGCGTTCGAGCTGAAACCGCACCGAGAAGACGGGTTCAAACTCTCCAACGACCCACAATTCGTGGACAAGGTCTACGACATCGTCGGCCTGTACCTTGACCCGCCCGAAGCGGCCGTCGTCTACTGCGTCGACGAGAAATCGCAGGTGCAGGCCCTGGCGAGATCACAGCCGGCATTCCCGATGATGCCGGGCATGCCCGAAAAACGTACCCATGACTACGTCCGGCATGGCACGACCAGTCTGTTCGCGGCATTCAACACCGCCGATGGCACCGTGATCTCCAGCATCCACCGCCGCCACCGGGCGATCGAGTTCAGGAAGTTTCTGGCCAAGATCGACGCCGCAGTCCCCCGAGCACCTCGACGTGCATCTGGTCTGCGACAACTACAGCACCCACAAGAGCCCGAGCATCGTCACCTGGATGGAGAAGCATCCCCGGTTCCACCTGCACTTCACTCCGACGTACTCGTCCTGGATCAACCAAGTCGAGCGGTTCTTCGCGTACATCACTGCCGACTTACTCCAACGCTCCGATCACCGCAGCGTCCGGGCGCTGGAGAACGATATCCGCTCCTGGGTTAAAGGATGGAACGAGAATCCGAAGCCCTTCGTTTGGACCAAGCCCGCCGAACAGATCCTCGAATCCCTCAAAAGACTATTACAACGAACTACCGGCGCGGGACACTAGGTCGTCGAGGATCGCTCGGAAGTAACCCGGGACAAGTGAGTCCAGGTACTCCTCAGTGCCACGCGTCCAGAGCGCCTCAAGATCGGTGAGCCTCTGGATATCCGTTGTGCTCGCCTGTAACTCCACCGCCGTACGAGCGGCAGATGCCACCGCAGCGAGGCCGCTGACGCGGTGGACGTAGAGCGACGGTGTACGGGCGAATTCTTTGGGCCAGGTTGAGAGCTTGGTGGTGAGCTCTCTAAACAGGAGTAACCAGCCCCGGTAGACATAACCAACAGTCTCCCGCTTGGCCAGCCAGTGCTGCACCTCTCGCTGCGGCTCTTCTCGAGTGTCCTGGGGTTTGAACAGGATAACCTCAAATTCGTTGGTCGGGTCTATCCCTATGCCCAGAGCAATCTCAGTGAGAAGTGCTGGGCTGAGGTTTGCTGCATTGAACAACTTCGAGAGATGCTGCTCTGTTGCAAGTCTGGAATCACGCTGCAATATCGCGACCTCGGCCAAGAACGCTTGCTGCACATCGCCAATGTACTCGTCGACAACAGTCATAAGTCGCTCCACATGCTGAACCAATACCGGTACGCGGTCGGGGCTTGCAAGTTGCAGCAGCATCTGCCAGATAATGCGCAGATCGAGGCGGATCGCTTCGACCAGTCGCTCCAGAGGAACACCCTGCCTGGCTCGACGCTGGCCGAGTGCTTTGGCAAACGAGGAAAGCGGGGAATCATTGTTACGGAGGCGAATGATCAGCATGCGCATGGTTTCACCGGCAGCGCGCAGAATATCTTCCTCTGGTACAAGTTCTGCGTCGTAGAGCGCACGAGATTTTAGCTCTTCAGTGAACGTCTGCACAAAGATTGGGATTTGATCCTCGAGCTCATCAAGCAGGTGCATCCATACTTCGTCAGTCATGCTTACTAGTTTCCGCCTCTTTGGTCATATGCACAATTTTGCAACCCCGGAAACAGATGATTTCGAGATTGCGGCTGGACGAGAACGGCGATTGTATGAAGGTGGGAAGCGAAGGAGCAGCATGCGTATCGACCTCATCATCGAGCAAGCAAGAATTTGGACCGGTGACCCGGGTCGCCCTCGGGCGAGTCGAATTGGTGTCTGGGGCGGGCGAGTATTTGGTCTGGACGAGCAACTCGATGGAGTAACCGCAGATCTGCACCTCGATGCACAGGGTGCGTTCATGGCACCCGGCTTTAATGACGTGCACTCTCACTCGGTGTGGTTTGGGCAAACACTGCTTGAGCTTGACCTGACTGGCGTAGGAACAGCCGATGAACTAGTACAGCGCGTTGCCGCCTATGCAGATTCACTGCCAGAGTCTTCCTGGGTAGTCGCATCGAACTTTAACCCGCTCGGCTTACTCGGAGAAATGGCTACACGTGATGCTCTTGACCGGGCAAGTGGTGGGCGGCCGCTCTGGTTGAAGCACTCATCAGGGCATGCCTACACGCTGAACGGGGTAGGGCTTTCCGCGGTCGGTATCCATGACTACCCAACCGAAAGAATCGATGGTGGCAACGTTGCGACCGATAACACGGGTCGAGCAACGGGCTTGATCGAAGAAAACGCCATGTCGATTGTTCAGAAAACTCTTCTGCCCGACTCGCATGGAGATATCATAAAGGCCCTGCAGGTTGCTACCCAGCAGTATCTTCGGGAGGGCCTTACCTCCATTACCGATGCGGGGGTGGCCGGGGGGTGGATCGGTCACAGCCCTCAAGAATTCGGTGCGTACCAGTCTGCACAAGCACAGGGCTTGTTGGGGACGCGAATGCAGCCCATGATTGCGCTCGACGCACTGCACGATTTGGCAGGTCATGCAGACGACCCAGCGGCAGTCGGCCTTGACGCTGGTCTGCGGACGGGTCTTGGCGATGAGTGGCTTCAGGTTGGGCCGGTGAAGGTGTTCACTGACGGTTCGCTACTTGGTTCGACCGCCGCAATGACGGAGGATTACGAACAGTGCCCCGGAAACCATGGGTACCTGCTTGGCGATCCTGTCGCACTCCGTGCAAAGGTGCTGCGTGCTGCTTCGGCTGGCTGGTCACTCGCGCTGCATGCGATCGGTGATCACGCGGTGGACTTTGCGATCGACACAATTTCCGAGGCGCAGAAGCGCTATGGTAAGCCAGCGATTCCAAACCGGATCGAACACGGCGGGGTTGTGAGGGAGGACCAACTGCCTCGTCTCGCTGAGCACCGCATTGCACTCGCGCCGCAGCCATTCTTCATCCCGACGTTCGGCGACGGGATGGCAGCGAAGCTTGGCGAGCGTCGCAGCGGACTTTCCTATCCCGCTGCGAGCCTGCTTCGACACGGTGCGATCCTGCCAGGTAGTTCAGATCGTCCTGTAGCACCGGGTGCCCCACTTGGTGTGATTCAGGCGTTCGTCGAGCGCCTCACTGAGAGTGGGGTAGCGTATGGCCGAACGAGAGGATGAAGTGCAGAGCAGGCGCTGGTCGCTTACACGAGAGGGTATGCCGTGGCGACGGGCTGGGGAGATCGCAAGGGTGTGCTTGCGCGAGGCATGCTGGCAGACATGGTGGTGCTCTCTGACGATCTCACCGTGGTAACGAGTGACCGTATATCGACGCTCGAAGTGCTTGCCACGCTCGTCGGCGGCGAGATACGGCACGGCTCATTGCGGAGATGACGGCGAGTTAGTCCCCGCCTACGCAGCACACAAAGATTGTTCAGATGAAAGAGAACGAGAATAAGATGAATGACCAGAATTCCGCAGCTGGTGACGCTAGCGACATCTTTCTGAAAGACTTTGCTGCAATGTCGCAGTTTGGCGCGACTGAGCGCGGCGGGGTGCACCGTGAGGCGGCCACTTCTGCTGACCATGAGACGCGTGCCTGGTTTGCAGCTTGGTTGCATGAAAACGGCTTCAAAGTAGTGCAGGACGAGATTGGGAATCAGTTTGGTCTGTCTGAAACTGTCCCCGGCGCGCCTTTTCTTATTGATCGGATCTCATCTCGATTCACAACCAATGGCAGGTCGTTTTGATGGCGCCTACGGCGTCCTTGCTGCTGGACACGCGGCACGCAGCGCAATTGAGAAAGTCGCTGGGGAGAGCTATCGCCACGCTACAACCTCGCGGTTGTGAACTGGTTCAACGAAGAAGGCAGCCGTTTTGCTCCCAGCATGATGGGCTCCTCGGTGTTCACGGGCAAGCTTTCGCTGCAGGATGCACTGTCGACCACCGACAGAAATGGCGTCACTGTTGCTGCAGCGCTCGGAGAAGGCAGAGGTGCACATTTCCAAGGCGCACCTCCCGTGCCCGGACTCTATGCAGAAATACATATCGAGCAGGGTCGGCTTCTAGAAAATGGTGGCCACACAATCGGCCTGGTTGATCGTACTTGGGCTGCGAGCAAGTATCAGATCATCGTGAAGGGTGAGCAGGGCCACACCGGTGCCACCGTGATGGCGGATCGTAAAGACGCACTCTATGGTGCAGCTTTACTTATCGTTGCTGCCCGCGAACTGGCCGATAGCTTTGACGAAGGTCTGCTGCACACCTCAGTGTCCGAACTTTCGCTTGAGCCGAACTCGCCAGTCACCTTGGCACGCGAGGTCATCATGAACCTTGACCTGCGCTCGCCTGACGAATCGATCTTGCAGCGTGCAAACGAAATGCTTGAAGAGCGCGTTGCAATGATTGAACAGCGCGCACGAGTGAGTGTTGTGCGAAACCGCACCCACCAATGGGGGCTGTCTCCTTACCAGCCCGAGGGCGTTGAACTTGCTCGGAAGGCCGCGCAAGATTTGGGCCTCAGCCACACCGAGATCATGACGGTCGCGGGCCACGATTCGACGAATATGAAGGATATCGTGCCAACGGTCATGCTATTTATTCCGAGCATCGAAGGTGTCTCTCACAATGAGCTGAAGAACTCCACCGATGCCGACAGCCTTGCGGGAGTCGCAATGCTGGGCGAAGTGGTGGCCCGTCTCATGCGCGGAGATCTCGACAGCTAGCCGATCGCGGCAGCTTTGTGACTAGAACGACAAAGTCGCATTAGGGCGCGAGAGTAAATCCTTATCCGGGCAGAGGATGTGCCGCTGCGATAGCCTGACAGCATGCGACTAC
>JAUCCH010000042.1:0-5619 GCA_034676385.1 Leucobacter sp. | reverse complement strand
TATCTTTCTTCGTCGCGTATTGCTCGGTGGGATGGGCGCGGTGGACGGATTATCACACAAAAGGATCTCGAGCGCACCGGCATCGAGGGGCTCGAACCATCCTGGGCAAGTCGCCGACTGCAATTCGGATGCTGAAGTATGCGATGAACGCCGTCGACGATGGCATCGTAGGTCAGCAGATTTTTGCGGGTGAGACGACGCGGCTCGCGTACGGCACTGATGAGGCTGTCGAGGGGCGCGATTCGTTCCTCGAAAAGAGGGATCCCGACTGGAGCCCGTTCCCTTACTACTACTAAGGTTTGGTGCGGGTTTGAGGGATTGTTGACACTGGGACTGAGGTCGAGGCGGCCTTACGCGATTCGTTAGGCCGAGCACACCAAGTGTGCTCGCGAATCGCGGTGGCGCTACCGCGCCAGTACTGCGCGCAAAGCGATGCTTTGCCCCAAGCGCCTGGGTCCAGTTCGACAAGCACCCGCAGATCGCGTAAACTCTATCGAGGTAGTTGACTTCTGCCATACTTTTCTATGCCTGAACGCTAAGCAACTGGTGGGCAAGTGTGAAAGAGTAAAAGGTAGAGCTACTCCATAGGGTGGTGGCGCAATTGGTAGCGCAACGGTCTCCAAAACCGTCAGGTTGCAGGTTCGAGTCCTGTCCGCCCTGCGAGACCCGGTCTTCTGAAAGCGGAAGAACGGGCAAATGAAAGGAACGCCAGTGAGCAGCAAGGAAATCGACGAGAGCGCCGGCGGCGATCTCGTTGAGCGCGCCAAGGCGGATCGTGACGCGAAGAAGTCGTGGATCGGTCGCATTGTGCTGTTCATCCAGCAGGTGATCGCGGAGCTCAAGAAGGTGGTTACCCCCACTCGCAAAGAGCTCATCAACTACACCCTCGTGGTGCTGGCATTCGTCGTGATCATGATGGCGCTTGTGTGGGGCGTGGATCAGCTGTTTGGCTGGGCAACACTCTTTACTTTTGGCTCCCCGCTCTAGGCGTCACGCCCGAGCAAATTAGGTACCAGCACGCCTGACGTGCGAAACCCAAACGAAAGCAAGAAAGTCTGATGACGAGCGAACAGAGCAACACTCCAGAGGCCGAGCTCGACGCCGCCCTTGACGCGCTGATTGCGCCTGTCGAAGGCGAAGAGGGCCGTCGTAGAAGAAGCGGCTGCCGTTGAGGCCGACGAAGAGCAGCCCGCGGCAGACCCGTACGACGAGTTCAAGCGCGAGCTTCGCGCGAAGCCTGGCAAGTGGTACGTCGTACACAGCTACGCCGGCTACGAGCGCAAGGTGAAGTCGAACCTGTGGAACCGTCGCGAGACGATGGGTGCAGTTGACGATCTCTACGAGATTCAGGTCCCCATGGAAGAAGTCATGGAGGTCAAGAACGGCCAGCGCAAGATGGTCACGCGCGTGCGCATCCCGGGCTACGTGCTCGTTCGCATGGAGTTGAACGAGACCACTTGGTCAGTCGTTCGTCACACCCCCGGTGTCACTGGCTTCGTGGGCAATGCGCACAACCCGGTGCCGCTGCGCTTCAACGAGGCATTCGAGATGCTCAAGAGCACTGTCGAGCTCGAGCCCGTACTTGGCTAAGTCGAAGGCCGCCGCTGGTGCTGCCGCCGCTGGCAACATCGAGATCGACTTCGAGGTTGGCGAGACCATCACGATCAAGTCGGGCTCCTTCGAAGGCCTGCCCGGCACGATCAGCGAGATCAACCCCGCCGCGGGCAAGCTCACCGTCCTGGTGTCGCTGTTCGAGCGCGAGACCCCGGTCGAGCTCAGCTTCGACCAGGTCACCAAGATGATCTAACTTTAGTTTTTCGCGAACGCCCCGCTCTTCTTTCGAGGATCGGGGCGTTCGCTTTTTGCGGGTGACTGGTCGTGGCCGCTCTCGTCCCTGCCCCCACGGTGTGGGTTTCGGGGTACGTGCGGACGCCATGTCCAGCTTGCCAGACGGGAAACCCACACGTCCGCGTGCAGGGGGTTAGTTGGCGTTGCTTCTAGGCAAGTTAGGCAACGATAAGTGACCCCCTGCGCTGGCTTTAAGGCTTTAAGGCTTTAAGGGTTCGGGCGGTCGTGTCGTGCTGTGCTCTGCTCAGCTGTGTGTGAGGCAGCCAGCCCAATAGACTGCGGGCATGGCAGCAACGGAGCACCCCACGATTCGGATCAGTTCAGGCGAGATCATCGGCAGTAGCGAGGGCGGTATCGACCGCTACCTCGGCGTGCCCTATGCGGCACCACCATTTGGTGAACGGCGCTTCGCCAAACCCGAACCTGCAGTGCCGTGGGGAGATCCTGGAGATGCAAGCGAGTTCGGCCCCACCTCGCCGCAGTCGCCCTACCCGGGTCGTATCGGAACGATTCTCCCGAGTATCGACCGACCCGGCGAGGACATTCTGACGACGAACGTGTGGGCGCCAAGCGGTGCACAGAACCTGCCGGTTGTGCTGTGGATCCACGGCGGTGCCTTCGAGCGCGGTGGTGCAGCACTGCGCATCTACGATGGCACGCCGTTTGCACGTGATGGTGTGGTCTTCGTCTCAATCAACTACCGACTCGGAGCCGAAGGTTTTTCGGTCGCTGCTGATGTTCCCCGCAACCTCGGACTTGAGGACGTGGCGGCAGCCCTGCGCTGGGTGCACGCTGAGATTGCAGTGTTCGGTGGTGACCCGGGGCGCATCACGGTCATGGGGGAATCGGCTGGCGGATCGCTCGTCGCCGCGCTGCTCGCAAGACCAGACAGCCGTGAGTTAGTGGCCGGGGCAATTATGCAGAGTGGGCCAACGAGCGCCGAGAGCCCTGAGAAATCAGGGAAGCTGACCCGAGACCTTGTGAAGCGCCTTGGAGTCCCCGCGACGAAAGCGAGTCTCACCGGGGTCGCCCCCGAGGAATTCTTGCGAGCGAGGAAGGAGCAAGTTGGCGGGAAATCGATTCTGTCGGGAGCACCCGCATACGTGCTCACTCTTGATGAAGACACGCTGCCTACAACGCCGGCGGAGGGACTGCGGCTAGCGAGGGTGCCCGTGCTTATCGGTGCAAATACACAGGAGTATCGCCTGTGGTTTGCTCCAGAGGCTCTAGAAGCGATCAGTGGATTCAAATTCTTCGTGGCGACGAAGGCTCTCAAAATTCCGAAAGCAGCGGTTGCGGAATATCGGCGGGATTGGCCAGACGCGAACCACGGCGAGGTGCTCGGGCAGCTCATCACGGACCGGATGCTTAGAGGCCCGGCGATCCTCGCCGCCCGTACAAGAACAGCACCAACGTACGCCTACGAATTCACTTGGCAGACTGAGAAACATCAGCTTGGGGCGACGCACGCGCTCGAACTGGGCTTTGTTTTTGACGCGCTCGAGACCGAAGACGCGAAGATGATGGCTGACAACGCGCCGCAGGGGCTCGCAGACCAAATGCATGCGGACTGGGTACGTTTCATCAAAACTGGCGACGCCGGTTGGCCAGAATTTGCGGAGTCCAAGCAGCTAAGAATCTATGATGAGGCGGTGGATCACGCGCACGTACCGCGGGCGGCCGCACTTGACGCATTGCTTGGTGACTGAATCTCGGCGCGGAGAGTGGGGTGCAGCTACTGGGTGCTGCAGTTCTGGTAGTGCGATGAATCGCGGAAGGATGTCGGGGCAGCGCAGCTACTTGGTGAGCTGAGCCTCGAGACTATTCGGGTCGTGGATCTCGATTGAGCGGCCTCGTACGGTGATCACTCCTGCGCTCTGGAGAGTGCCCAGTTGCCGGCTAAAGGACTCGGGCGTGATGCCGAGCAGTGATGCCACGTCCTTCTTCGCGAGCGGCAGCTGTACCGCAACCCCGTCGGCCGTTACCTTCCCGGGTAAGTCGAGTAGGTAGTGGGCGACACGGGTGGCGACCGGCGAGTCAGTGACCTCGACGATGAAGCGTTCGGCGCTCTCGAGGCGGCCCATCACACCGCGGAGCATCTCAAGGGCGATGGCTGGGTAGTCGGCGACGAGACCGTCGAACTCGCGATGGTCGAAAGTGCACAGTGCGACGTTCGTCATTGCTATGGCGTAGTGCTCAGGGGCGAGCCCCGCAACGAACGAGGCCTCGCCGATGAAGTCGCCTGGGTTCAGCACTCGGATGAGCCGCTCGGCGCCCGACGCGTCGAGGTGAGTGATGCGCACGCTGCCGCTGTGCACGACGAGTAGCTGCGAGAGCGAGTCGCCCGGGCGAAAGATGACTTCGCCTGCCTGCTTCTTAATTTGTTGAGCCCGAGCGGCGACCTCGAAGAGTTCGTCGTCTGAGAGGCCAGAAAGAGAGGAACCTGGGCGACACACAGCTCACTTGCCTTGATCACGCAGGTCCTCTCAACGGGTGTTAGTTACCCCTCAGTGTACGCTCGGCGCTTTCTCGGAAGGGCCGCTGCTTTTGCCGCCGATAGGTGCCGTGCTTGAATCTTTGCCACCTGGGTTCGAGTTGCTTGTGTCGATGCGGTGAGCCGGTGACGTCGTTTCGGTCGGTGACATCGGCCCAGCCGGGGTGGCGGCCTGCCGTTGACGGCGAGTGGTCAGGCGAAGCGCGTTCAGGATCACGAGCAGCACGCTGATCTCATGCACGAGCATTCCGCTCGCAAGGTGCACGAAGTTCAGGAACACGCCCGCGATCAGGATCGCAACGGTGCCGAGGGCAATTGCCATGTTCTGCTGCATGATGCGCACCGTTGCCTTCGAGGTGCGGTGGGCGTGTGCGAACTGGTGCAGGCTCCCGTTGAGGATGACCATGTCGGCCGTCTCCATAGAGATATCGGTGCCCGAATCGCCCATCGCCGCGCCGACGTCGGCGGTGGCAAGTGCCGCAGCATCGTTGACACCGTCACCGATCATGGCGATCCTCTCACCCTGCTGTTGCAACTCGGTGACAAAGCGAACCTTGTCTTCGGGCAGCAGCTGAGCGTGTACCTCGTCGATACCGAGCTCATCAGCAACGTGCTGTGCAACGTGCGGATTATCGCCCGTCAACATGAGCACACGCTTGACGCCCTGGGCGCGTAGTGACGCGAGTGCCGCGGCAGCCTCAGGCCGAACACGATCGGTGATCTCGATGAATCCGGCGTAGCTGCCATCAACCGCGATGTACGCAATCGTGCTGCCGCTCGCCTCAAGGGCGGCCGCTGCCTCACCGGCCTGCTTGGGTAGCTGCACGCCGTGATCCGCGAGCAGAGACTTACGGCCCGCGATGACCCTTTGGTCGTCGACCATGGCACTGACGCCGACGCCGACCGAGAGTTCAAATTCGCTGGGCTCAGTTTGGGGTGCGACACCCTGTTCGCGCGCCGCAGCCACGATCGCGCGGGCGGTGTGGTGCTCGGATACGGATTCGGCGGCCGCGGCCAACGCCAACAGCTCTGACGAGCTAAGCGAACCCTCTGCCTCGATGCGGCCCACCGCGGGGCGGCCCTCGGTCAGGGTGCGGGTCTTATCGACCAGCAGCGTGGTGACGCGTGCGAGCTGCTCAATGGTCTCAGACGACTTGATGAGCACGCCATGCCTCGCAATATTGCCAAGGCCTGCAACCGCTGCGACGGGCACAGAAATGACCAGCGCACCCGGGCAAGCGATCACGAGGAACGTCAGTGCGAAGCTGATAGCGATA
>JAUCCH010000041.1:0-12897 GCA_034676385.1 Leucobacter sp. | reverse complement strand
GAAAACTCTGGCTCGACACGGGTACGAACGCATAGGAGTGCATGTTGACCAGCAAATCTAACGGCTTGAAAGCCACTCGTGCAACGCTCGTCAAAGCTGATAATCCCGGGGTTATGACGCTCGACGGAACCAATACCTGGGTGCTTCGCGAACCTGGCCGTAATGGCGTGGTCGTCCTTGATCCGGGACCGCTAGATGAGGCGCACTTGCAAGCGGTGCTCGATGTCGCGCACCAGGATGACGGGCACGTGGAACTCGTGCTCTACTCGCACTGGCACCCTGACCACACAGATGCGATTGATCGATTCTTTGCACTCACTGGCGCACCGGCTAGAGCGCTCGACTTGAAATGGTGCAGAAATGGTACGCCACTGGTTGACGGCGAGATGCTGTCGGTCGACGGGCTTTTGATTCGTGTGCTGGCGACGCCAGGCCACACTATGGACTCGATTTGCCTCGTGCTGCCCGACGAAGGGACACTGCTGAGCGCAGACACGATCTTAGGCACCGGTACCACGGTGGTGGCGCACCCAGACGGTGCACTTGGCCCGTATCTCGAGTCACTGCGCAACATACGCTCGCTCGTCGAATCGGGCGATGTGCAGCGGATTCTGCCGGGCCACGGGCCGGAGATAGATCAGCCGCTTGAGGTGGTCAATGGGTACCTTAAGCATCGTGCTGCGCGCTTGGAGCAGGTGCGCGATGCTGTTGCAGCGGGGGATACAACGGCAATGCAGGTTGTCGAGCGAGTGTACGCGGATGTCGACCGATCGGTTTGGTTCGCCGCTGAAATGAGCGTTCGAGCTCAGTTAGAGTACCTGGCCGAACAGCCGGACTCCGGGAGTATGGAAGTATAGAACCTATGTTGAGGTGGCTTACCGCCGGGGAATCCCACGGCCCAGAATTAATTGCCGTGCTTGAAGGCATGCCCGCGGGCGTGCCTTTGTCGCTTGATGCGGTACGCGAGGATCTCGCGCGCCGCAAACTCGGGTACGGCCGAGGCTCACGCATGAAGTTTGAGCAGGATGAGCTGAACTTCTCGGGTGGGGTTGTGCAGGGGCGCACCATCGGTGGCCCGATTGCGATTCGAATTGGCAACACCGAGTGGCCGAAGTGGGTTGAGGTCATGAGCCCCGAGCCCACGGAGCTCGGCGATCGCTCGCGAGGGCGCGGTGCGGCGCTGACCCGGCCACGCCCCGGCCACGCTGATCTTGCGGGCATGCAGAGATACGGCTTCGATGAGGCCCGACCGGTGCTTGAGCGTGCGAGCGCGCGCGAGACGGCAGCACGTGTCGCACTCGGAGCTGTAGCACGCGCATTTCTTGCCGAGCTCGGTATCCGTTTGGTGAGTCACACTTGTTCGATCGGGTCGGTCGAGGTGCCGAACGGCTTGCCCTTGCCCAGACCCGAAGACGTCGCCTCGCTCGATGCAGATCCTTTGCGTTGTTTTGACGCTGAGACCAGCGCACGTATGGTCGAAGAAGTCGATGACACCAAGAAATCAGGTGACACGATCGGCGGAGTGGTCGAGGTGCTCGCCTACGGCCTGCCGCCGGGCCTTGGCTCGTACGTGCACTGGGATCGTAGGCTCGACTCGCGTCTTGCCGGCGCACTCATGGGCATTCAGGCGATCAAGGCAGTCGAAGTAGGCGACGGCTTCGAAACGACGCGTCGTCGAGGATCAGCAGCTCATGATGCACTACGCCTCCAAGACGGACTCATCACCCGTGATACCGATCGTGCCGGCGGCATTGAAGGCGGAATGACCACCGGGCAGGTATTGCGCGTGCGTGCGGGTATGAAGCCGATCGCTACCGTGCCGAATGCACTCCCCACCATCGATGTTGCTACAGGTGAGGAAGCGAAAGCGCACCACCAGCGCAGCGACGTGTCGGCTGTTCCCGCTGCAGGCGTGGTTGCCGAGGCAATGGTTGCGCTGATCCTCGCAGATGCGGTCACCGAAAAGTTTGGTGGCGACAGCGTTACCGAGACCCGCCGCAACCTCGAGAGCTATCTTGCTGCTATTCCCGAATCGCTGCAGACCGCTATTGAGTCGTGACTGAAGACCCCTCAGCACCGCACCCGGTGCCAGCACCTCCTAAACACCCACTGACGCAACCAATACCGGTGGTCGGGGCGGCAACACCAAAGCGAAGTCGGCGCGGACGCAAACGTGGCCGGGGGCGGCTGCCCGAGCGTGCCATCGTGTTTGTTGGCCCGATGGCAGCGGGTAAGACGAGTCTTGGACGCAAGGTTGCTAAAGACCTGGGTGTGCCATTTATTGACAGTGACGCGGTGTTCCAGTCCCGACACGGAGTAATTACCGAGTTTTTTGAGAGATTTGGTGAGCCAGAATTCCGGCGAATTGAGGCGGAGATTATCGCTGAACAGCTCGCGCTTCCTGGTCTGCGTATCGTTGCTCTTGGTGGTGGTGCAGTTCTTACGGACTCCACCAGGCAGTTGCTCCGTGGGCACCCCGTCGTGCTGCTGATGACCACGCAGGCAGCAGTGTTGCGGACTGCAAACCTTTCTAGGCGACCCCTGCTGCGCGATGACCCCGAGGCCTGGGGCAGGATTCTTGAGCAGCGACGGCCGCTCTACATTGAGGTTTCAGACGTGACCTTCCGCACTGATCGTGCCACCAAAGAACAACTGAGTCGCCGGGTCATCGATTGGGCGCGTGCGCGTGGCCGCCGAGAGGCACGAAGGGCCGCGGCAAAGGCGAATGCTGCGAAGATCGCAGGAACCGCGGAGTCCAATAAGTCGAGTGAAAAGTAGAGAACGATGAGTGTGCCCGAGAACGCCGTAGAGAACTCCGAGTCGAATACCGAGATCCGGGTGACCGGTGAAAATGAGTATTCGATCACCGTTGGCCGCGGAGTAATTGGGCAGGTGCCTGCACTCCTCGGCGAACGAGTAAACAAGGTGCTGATCGTTCACACCGCGACTGTTGGCAGGCTGGCTGAAGACCTGCGCAACGAGCTCCAGAAGCAGTATGAACAGGTACTTCTCGCGGAAGTCCCAGACGCTGAGGATTCGAAACGGATCGAGGTTGCAGCGTTTTGCTGGCAGATTATGGGCCAGTCTGACTTCACCCGCACCGACGCCGTGATCGGGCTCGGCGGCGGTGCCGTGACCGATCTTGCCGGTTTTGTTGCCGCAACCTGGTTGCGTGGCGTGCGCCTCGTGCAAATTCCCACCACAGTGCTTGGCATGGTCGATGCGTCAGTTGGCGGGAAGACGGGTATTAACACCAGCGAGGGTAAGAACCTGGTTGGTAGCTTCTATGCACCAAGCGCAGTGGTTTGCGACCTTGATTTGCTCGATACCCTCCCTCGAAATGAGATCCTCGCGGGCTTCGCTGAAGTAGTGAAGTGCGGCTTCATCGCAGAACCCGAGATTCTCGACACGGTTGAAGCTAATGTGGACCGCGCCACGGATCCCTCAACTCCTGAATTTCGCCGCATGATCGAACTCGCGATCGGGGTGAAAGCTCGGGTGGTGAGTGAAGATTTCCGCGAGGGTGGCTTGCGTGAGATATTGAACTACGGGCACACACTCGGGCACGCGATCGAGCATGCTGAGCGGTATCAGTGGCGTCACGGTGTCGCTATTTCAATCGGCATGATTTATGCTGCAGAGCTTGGGCGAATGGGTGGTCATCTCTCGGATGCGGCGGTGGATCGGCACCGTCGTGTACTCAGCCTGCTCGGGTTACCGCTGAGCTACCCCGCAGACCGTTGGCCGGGATTGCTCGCGGCGATGCAACGGGACAAGAAAGCACGCGCGGGAATGCTGCGTTTCATCGTCCTCGATGAAATCGCGAAGCCACGGGTGCTCGCAGGTGTCGATGAATCGGTGCTGCAGTTTGCCTATCAGGAGATCGCTAGCTGATCCTGCGCGACCGTCGACTCTGAACGGGGCGGCGAGTAGTCTGTATGAGTGAATTCCAGCACGCCGCAGACCACTGAATCACGGGGATGGCGCACGTTCATCCACGTGATGCTCAACACTGCTGTCGCGGGCCTCACAACGAACTTTATTTGGTTCGCGGTAATCTTCTGGATCTATTTGGAGACCCGTAGCATCCTCGCCGTTGGCGTCCTGAGCGGAACCTACATGCTGTTGTTCGCGGCATGCTCAATGTGGTTTGGCTCCCTTGTTGATAGGTATCGTAAGCGCCGCGTCATGCTGGTCTCTGCCTGGTGCTCACTCATTGCGTTCTTCATCGGCTGTGTAATCTTTTTCTCGGTGCCGGGGGAGACACTGCTCAACCTTGGTGGCCCGTGGTTTTGGGTATTTATTCTCGTGCTGCTTGCTGGCTGCGTGGTCGAGTTGTTGCGTTCGCTGGCGCTTTCAACGACGGTGACTTTGCTGGTGCCAGAACCTAAGCACGCCAACGCGAATGGCCTCGTTGGTACGGTGCAGGGGCTTTCGTTCATAGTCACCAGTGTCTTCAGCGGCATTTCAATCGGATTCTTAGGTATGGGAATGACCATGCTTATTGCGCTCGTATTGACAGCAGTTCCAATCGTGCACTTGCACTTGCTGAAAATTCCCGAACCAGAAATTGCACACGACCCCATAGAAGCGCGGTTGACTTCCGAGGTGGTTGGATCGCGATGCTCGCAGTCCCTGGCCTGCTCGGGCTCGTCATATTCACTACGTTCAATAACTTCGCCAGCGGCTCCTACATGGCGTTGCTAGACCCGTACGGCCTCGAGATGTTTTCCGTTGAAACGTGGGGAATCATGTTCGGCATAGCTGGAACCGGTTTTATCGTCGGCGGCGCGATCGTTGCGAGGTGGGGCCTCGGCAAGAATCCAGTGCGCACCATGCTGGTGTTGGTCGCGGCACTTGGCCTGTTCGGGTCGGTGCTGACCATTCTTGAGTGGTCTTGGCTTTTCATCGTTGGCATTTGGTTGTTCATGATGATGATGCCCGCGATTGAAGCGGCCGAGCAGACCGTGATTCAGCGTGTGGTGCCGTTTGAGAAACAGGGGAGGGTGTTTGGGCTTGCGATGACTTTCGAGGCCACCGCAGCACCGATCACCTCCTTCCTCGTGGCCCCAATTGCCGAATTCTGGATAGTTCCGTACATGCGTTCTGAAGAAGGAAACCAAGATTGGGGTTGGCTGCTTGGCGAAGGGGAAAGTCGTGGGATCGCCCTGATCTTCTTGTGGACTGGAATCATCACAACGATTATTGCTCTGCTTGCGCTCCTCACACCCACCTATCGCACGCTTGTGCGCTCATATTTGGCAGCGGATCTGCACAAGCCGGAGCCCGCATCGAATAAGCTTGAAGCGTGACCGCCCAGCGAATCAATCCGAGCATCCTTTCCGCCGACTTCGTGAATCTGCAGGCAGAGCTTGCCGCAATTCAGTCTGCAGACCTGGTCCATGTTGATGTCATGGACAACCATTTTGTGCCGAACCTCACAATGGGCCCACCGATCGTAGAGCGAATTCAGGCGGTTTCGCCGATTCCACTTGACATGCACCTCATGATTTCTGACGCGGATCGCTGGGCTCCCGGGTATGCAGAACTTGGGGCATACTCGGTGACCTTTCATGCAGAGGCCTCTCAAGATCCGGTGAAGCTGGCTCGCCGCCTTCGCGAAATGGGTGCCCGGGCAGGTATCGCGTTGAAGCCGGGCACTGATCCCGAGCCGTATCTCGAGTTGCTTCCGGAGTTTGACCAGGTACTGGTGATGACCGTTGAGCCTGGCTTTGGTGGCCAGAAGTTCATGGAAGACATGATGCCGAAGTTGCGGCGCTTTGCTGAAGCCAGGGATAAGTACGGGCTCGATGTGTGGCTACAGGTTGACGGCGGTATTACCGTTGACACGATTGGCATTGCAGCAGAAGCTGGGGCGGATACTTTTGTCGCTGGCTCGGCTGTGTACGGTGGGGTTCCAGAGCAGAGAATCGCGGAGTTACGCGAGGCTGCTGCTCGCCATTCGCACTGACGATACGCGTACCGTCAGTGTCCATACTGACGTTGTTCTCCTTGACGCCATCCCAGATTCCCGCAAACCCGATACGATTGGTCAACGTGAAGACATTCGACGAATTGTTCGCTGAGCTGAGCTTGAAGGCTGAGCAGCGACCCGAAGGCAGTGACACCGTGGCGCGTCTCGACGCCGGCGTGCATAGCATCGGCAAGAAGATCGTCGAAGAGGCGGCCGAAGTTTGGATGGCGGCCGAGCATGAGAGCGATGAGGCCTGCGCTGAGGAGATCAGTCAGCTGCTTTACCATCTGCAGGTACTTATGCTCGCCAAGGGCCTCAAACTGCAAGACGTTTACCGATACCTCTAGAGAAGGATCTCCACATGCTGCGCGTAGCAGTTCCAAACAAGGGTTCACTTTCCGAGATTGCCTCAGAGATGCTCGCGGAGGCTGGGTACAGTGGCCGACGCGATAGCCGAAAGCTCGTACATCGGGATGCGCGGAACGACATTGAGTTCTTCTACCTTCGTCCGCGTGACATCGCAACCTACGTAGGCTCCGGTGCGCTCGACGTGGGAATTACCGGCCGGGACCTGTTGCTCGACTCGGGTTCTGAAGCACATGAGATCGCACACCTCGACTTTGGTGACTCGACGTTTCGATTTGCGGCTCCCGTCGGCGCGGGTTTCAGCGAACTTTCGCAGCTGGACGGCAAGCGAGTCGCAACGAGCTACCCGAAACTCGTTGACGATTTCCTGATCGAGCGCGGTGTGCACGCGGTAACAGTCAAGCTCGACGGCGCAGTGGAGTCGGCGGTTCAGCTCGGCGTCGCGGACGCGGTCGCTGACGTCGTGTCAACTGGCGCCACACTCGCCTCTGCGGGCCTTGAGATTTTTGGCCCGGTGATCCTCGAATCAACCGCAGTACTTATTGGCGGCCCGAAGAAGCACGACGGCATCTCTCGATTGCTACGCCGTCTGCGTGGGGTGCTCGTAGCGCGGAAGTTCGTCATGGTCGAGTATGATCTCGAAGAATCACTACTTCCTGAGGCGATTGCTGTGGCGGGTGGCATTGAGTCACCGACGGTGTCACCTTTGCGTGACAAGGGCTGGGTGGCTGTGCGTGTCATGATTCCGTCGGACGAGGCCAACGAAGTGATGGACCAGCTCGCTGATATCGGTGCAAGGGCAATTCTGGTGACGGCTATCCACGCCGCACGGTTGTGACGGAGGCGAACATGTCAGTTGCAGTCCGCGTTATTCCATGCCTTGATGTTGCCGCTGGCAGGGTCGTAAAGGGTGTCAACTTCCAGAACCTGCGTGATGCGGGGGATCCGGTCGAGCTCGCTGCGCGGTATGCAGAGCAGGGGGCTGACGAGCTTACGTTTCTCGATGTAACGGCTACCGTTGACGATCGCAGCACAACATACGATGTGGTACGAAAGACCGCCGAGCAGGTGTTCATTCCGCTCACCGTCGGTGGTGGCGTTCGTAGCAATGAAGATGTGGCGAAACTACTCGGAGTCGGGGCAGACAAGGTCGGGGTAAACAGTGCGGCGATCGCGCGACCCGAGCTTATCGGGGAGATTGCCGATCGCTTCGGTGCTCAGGTGCTGGTACTTTCTCTCGATGTGAAGCGCAGCGACCGGATGCCGAGTGGCTTTGTGGTCACTACACATGGTGGGCGTCGTGAGAGCGATCTTGATGCTCTCGAGTGGTGCCGGGAGTCGGTCGAGCGTGGCGCGGGTGAGTTACTGGTAAACAGCATGGATGCCGATGGCACTCTTTCTGGGTTTGATCTTGAGCTGACGCGTCAGGTGCGAGAACTGGTTACAGTCCCCGTGATTGCTTCGGGTGGTGCAGGCAAGCTTGAGCACTTTGCGCC
Source organism: Leucobacter sp. (assembly GCA_034676385.1). Classification (GTDB taxonomy): domain Bacteria; phylum Actinomycetota; class Actinomycetes; order Actinomycetales; family Microbacteriaceae; genus Leucobacter. Next base: position 5,061 of record JAUCCH010000041.1, on the reverse strand, counting down.
GGCAATTGCAGCCGGTGCAGACGCGGTGCTTGCTGCCTCGGTCTTTCACGACGGCACATTCACTATTGGCCAAGTGAAGCAAGCTATTGCTGAGGCTGGCTATGAGGTCAGGACCAAGACACCCTAATTGAAGCCGGTGACCTGGTCTCATGTGGTGTGTATCTTGGGAGCCGTGAGGTTGACAGAGGAGGAGCGCCGCCTTGATTGATACGCTGGTCTTTGGTACTGATGGTTTGCTGCCTGCAATCATTCAGGATGACGAGAACCGTGACGTGCTGATGCTCGCATGGATGGACCGTGAGGCTGTGCAACGCACACTCACGTCTGGGCGGGTGACATTCTGGTCTCGTTCGCGTCAGGAATACTGGCGCAAGGGGGACACTTCTGGCCACCGTCAGTACGTGCGCTCAGTTGCGATGGACTGCGATGGAGATACGTTGCTTGTTCGGGTCGTGCAAGTCGGTGCGGCCTGCCACACAGGAAGTCGCACCTGTTTTGACGGACATGACCTAGAAGCGATTCAAGGTCAGGTCGAACGATAGGCTGGTCGGGTGAGCCTCACCACGACACGCGCCGCCTTTGATGCGGCCCGATCGACCCATACCGTCATTCCCGTATGCCGGGAAGTGTTCGCGGATGCGGATACTCCGGTCAGTATTTACCGCAAGGTAGCCGAGAATCGACCGGGTACGTTCTTGCTTGAGAGTGCGGAGCAGGGAGGCGTCTGGACACGTTTCAGTTTCGTCGGTGCGGGCAGCTTTGGCGTCTTGACGGAACGCGACGGGCGAGCGCACTGGGCTGCTGAAAGCGGGAGCAGTATCGACCAGCAGCGGTTGCTGCCGGGTGGTGTCGACACGCTCGGCCCAGCTGAGGCACTCAGAGAAGTTTACGAGCGTTGGCAGCAGGCTCCGATGCCTGAACTTCCACCACTCGCGAGTGGCTTCGTCGGATACCTTGGCTGGGAAACAGTACGCCAGTTCGAGAAATTGACGAACGGGCCGACAGAGGGCCCTGCGTTACCAACGCAGAGTTTGAGCTTCGTGAGCGAGCTCGTGGTTATTGATCATCGTGAGGGCAGTGTGGTGCTGCTTGCAAACGTGCTCAATGATGATCTGGCTGCGGGGCCAGATGAACTCTGGGCCGATGCCCAGACCCGTCTTGACGAATTACAGCGATCGTTGGCGGCTCCCGTCGCGTCTCCTCTGGGTACTCTCGATCGTGCGGCGCTTGCCAACGCGACCCGACTCACCGCTGAGGTGGATTACCTTGCTGGCGTCGAACGATGCAAGCAGTACATCGTGGATGGGGACATCTTCCAGGTCGTGCTCTCGCAGCGTTTTGATCAGGATTGCATTGCTGATCCTCTTGACGTGTATCGGGTACTTCGTCACCTGAACCCGAGCCCGTACTTGTACTTGTTACAGCTTGAAGATTCTGTGGGAAAGCCGTTCGCTGTGGTCGGTTCCAGCCCCGAAGCGCTTGTCACCGTGCAAGAAAGTGGGCACGTGATGACGCACCCGATCGCTGGTAGCAGGCCGCGCGGTGCAACGGTTGACGAGGATCAACAGAACGAGCGTGAACTGCTCGCCGATGAAAAAGAGCGCGCCGAGCACCTGATGCTTGTTGACCTCGCCCGTAACGACCTGCTCCGCGTGTGCGAACCGTCGAGCGTCGAAGTGACCGAGTTCATGCGGATCGAGCGCTTTAGTCACATCATGCACATTGTGTCGAGCGTTGAAGGGGTGCTGCGCGAGGGGCAAAACCCCGTCGACGCATTGCGGGCAACTTTTCCGGCAGGAACCCTGAGCGGTGCACCGAAGCCGAGAGCACTGCAGATTATTGATGAGCTTGAGCCCGTTCAGCGCTGTGTCTATGGGGGAGTTGTCGGCTACTTTGGGCTTTCCGGGGCTGCTGATCTGGCGATCGCTATTCGAACCGCAACGATCCGTGATGGGGTCGCGATGGTGCAGGCGGGCGGGGGTATTGTCGCCGACTCTGTCGCGGAGCTCGAGGATCAAGAATCCCGCAATAAGGCAGCTGCCCCGCTGCGGGCAGTCGCGATTGCGAATACCCTAACTGAGCTAGTAAGCAGGGACCCGGTCAATGCGTAGCAAACTATGGCTGCTGACAGGTATTGCACTTGCTGGTGCACTCGCACTTTTCGGTGCCACCCAGGTGTGGGTCACCCTTTCGCTGGCGGCGGGGGCGGCAGCGTCAGAGACACTTGCGGTGACGGGTCAGCAGCTCAACCAGTCACTTTCTCCGGTGGCTCTTGCGGCTCTTGCAGCGGCTATCGCACTCACTATCGCTGGCAAAGCCTTTCGGCGTGTGCTGGGGGTACTTGTGTTGCTTCTCGGCGCGGGTATCACGGTGATTGCGATCAACGTGTTGTCCGATCCCAGCGCGGCTGTTGCCAGCCGGCTCGCTGAGGTGACCGGGCTCGAAGGAGCAGTGCAAGCGGATCTTGTGACCGCGACAACCGTGTCACCGCTCGTATTTGTTACGCTCGCTGCTGGAGTTCTTCTCGCACTCCTGGGGCTCCCAGTGCTGTGGCTCGGGGGGAGATGGAAGAGCGCCGGGCGAAAGTATGAGGCTGACGCCCAGCGTGGACAGCCTCAGAGCAACGAACCCGATCGAATTTCCGATTGGGAGGCCCAAAATGAGGGCTACGACCCGAGCGATCCGGCCTGATCTTCGCAGACCCGCGCGAGAAATCGTCGGGAACACGCAGCAGGCGATAGACTTTATAGGAACTGTCCGCTTTCAAGGAGATTCATGAGCAACAATCCCAATGATCCCGGTCACGGCGATTCGCCCGCAGCATGGACGGCCGTAATCGTCATGCTTCTCGGCTTCGCCATCGGCTCGGTCGCATTCGCTTTGCACCAGCCCCTATTTGTCTGGATTGGCGTTGGCGTACTTGTAATCGGAGCATTGCTCGGTTGGATACTTTCCAAGGCAGGCTACGGTGTGAGGGGTCCGAAGTACACCCCAAAGACCAGCAGCCACTGACGTGCTTGATCGACTGCTTGCCGGCTCGCTTGAGGATGCTCGAGCGAGAAGGCAGCTACGTCCTGTAACGATCGTTGAGGCCGAGGCGCTTGAGCGACCGGCCGCCCTCGACGCGCTTGAGTTTCTCACACCGGCTGACCATATCAAGGTGATCGCCGAGGTGAAGCGGGCTAGCCCCTCACGTGGTGACTTGGCCGAGATCGCAGAGCCTCAGGCACTCGCAGCCCAGTATGAAGCTGGTGGTGCCAGCGCAGTGAGTGTGCTCACTGAGCAGCGTAAATTCAAGGGGTCGCTTGAAGACCTTGAAGCGGTGCGCAAAGCCGTGAGTATTCCTGTGCTCCGCAAAGATTTTATTGGCGAGGAGTATCAGGTACTTGAGGCGCGCGCCGCTGGTGCCGACCTCGTGCTGCTCATTGTTGCGGCACTTCCGCAGCAGACGCTTCAACGGCTATATACGTTCATTCGTGAACTCGGAATGACCCCTCTCGTTGAGGCCCACAGTGCAGAAGAGGTCGCACGAGCTGTTGACCTTGGCTCACAGCTCATCGGGGTCAATGCGCGAGATCTTTCGACTTTCGAACTTGATCGCGAGCTTTTTGGCCGAGTAGCCGACCAGATTCCGGCTGGCGTCATTCGCGTCGCAGAATCGGCGGTTGTCGATGTCAGCGATGTGGAGCGCTATCGCGAGGCTGGCGCTGACGTCGTGCTTGTTGGTGAAGCGCTGGTGACCGGTGGCGATCCAGTAGCGAATCTGCAGAGCTTTCTGAGCGTATGAGTCGCGCCTCCGGGCGCGGACGGAGATGGAAACGACAATGACAGAAGTGCAAGGGTCTCAGACGACCTCGTCGCTGCGTGATCAGCACGGGCCGTTCTTCGGGGACTACGGTGGCAGGTTCATGCCAGAGTCGCTGATCGCGGCGATTGACGAGCTGACCGAGGCCTATGAGGCGGCAAAGGCCGACCCGGAGTTTCAAGCGGAACTTGTCGAGCTCCTTAGCTCGTATGCTGGACGCCCTTCTCCGATCACCGAAGTACCTCGGTTCGCTGCGCACGCTGAGGGCGCCCGGATTTTTCTCAAGCGAGAAGATCTGAACCACACGGGTTCGCACAAGATTAACAACGTCTTGGGGCAAGCCCTCTTGACGAAGCGTCTTGGCAAAACCCGTGTGATCGCAGAAACCGGAGCTGGCCAGCACGGTGTCGCGACTGCGACCGCCGCCGCTCTCTTCGGGCTGGACTTCACCATCTATATGGGTGAGGTCGACACAGAGCGTCAGGCGCTGAACGTTGCGCGTATGCGCTTGCTCGGTGCTGAAGTCATTCCAGTCACTGCTGGATCGCGAACTTTGAAGGACGCGATTAACGAGGCTTATCGAGACTGGGTCGCAAGCGTCGAGCGAACAAACTATATTTTTGGCACAGCAGCCGGCCCGCACCCTTTCCCAGCTATGGTTCGTGATTTTCAGAAGATCATTTCTGAAGAGGCGAGAGCCCAGCTTCTGGAAAAGACAGGGCGTCTTCCAGACGCAGTCGTGGCCTGCGTTGGTGGAGGGTCGAATGCTATCGGCATGTTCGATGCATTCCTCGACGATGAAGATGTCAAGATTTACGGTGTTGAGGCCGCCGGAGACGGTGTTGACACGGATCGTCATGCCGCTTCGATCGAGCGAGGCCGCCCCGGTATTTTGCACGGATCGCGAACCTACGTTCTTCAGGACGAAGACGGCCAAACAATCGAATCGCACTCGATTTCAGCCGGTCTAGACTATCCGGGCGTAGGGCCGGAACACGCGTGGCTTTCAGATATTGGCCGCGCCGAGTACATTCCCGCTACCGATGACGAAGCGATGCAAGCACTGCGATTGCTGAGTCAGTCTGAAGGCATCATCCCAGCGATTGAGTCGGCTCACGCACTTGCGGGTGCACTGCGGATTGCTCGTGAACTTGGCTCAGATGCAGTTGTTGCTGTCAGCCTTTCTGGTCGTGGCGATAAGGATATGCAGACCGCCGCAACCTACTTCGGCCTGATCGATGAGGGGGCCGCATCAT
>JAUCCH010000040.1:0-53874 GCA_034676385.1 Leucobacter sp. | reverse complement strand
CCGGCTCGCCTTGGGGCCCAAGGACGACGATTCGTGAGCCCGGTCTCGTATGCGGCTGCCGCAGCGGTGACTCCGGCGCACTCGGCTTGGCAGCACGTCGTGGACTCGATGGCGACCGCGTCGTTGGCTTTGTCCACGGCAACTTCGATCCGGAAGCGCAACAGGAAGAGTTCCGTGCAGCACTTTGGCGCATTAATGTCGACGCGGGTGCACAGAGCAAGGGCGTCGGCTGGTTTTTCGTGCACGCACTTCATCGACGAGGCACGTCGCCGCGGGGTCGACCGCCTGACAGTGCTGTGGGAACGAGGCGAAGACGGCCCCGAAGGCTTCTTCCTACACGTTGGCTTCAACCCGATCGGCGAGACGCCGTACGGTGAAGTTATCGGCGCGATCGACCTGTAATACGTGGCTCAGCTGGGGCCGAAGGGCCCTGGCCTTTACCGCGGGCGCTAAAGGCGTCAGCAGTATCCGTTTTCTCATCAGTCGCATTCGGGCTGATCTATTTTTCTGACCCCGTTTTTGCAGCCGATGTCGGCCGAATCCATATGGGCGATGCGCGCGCTAGTCGCGCTGCCATTTGTGACGGTCGTATTACTGATCGCAAAAGACTGGCGACTGGTCTCAGACGTTGGGCGCCGCATCAAGAAAAAGCCGCTGCTTTATTCTCAGCATCATCGGCACGTCAGCTCTTATGACCGTCCAGCTGTGGATATTCGCTTGGGCTCCGCTCAACGGGCGCGCCATGCAGGTGGCACTCGGTTACTTTCTCCTGCCGCTTGTGCTTGTTGTGCTTGGTCGTTTCATCTACAAGGATCGCCTGACTTGGTGGCAGGTAGCTGCTGCAGGAGCCGCGCTCGCCGGTGTGATCTACGAGATTATTCGTATCGGTGGGATCAGCCGGGAGACGCTCACAGTGGCGCTCGGCTACGGAGCCTTCTTTGTACTGCGACGTGCGGCGGGAACCGGCCATCTCGGCGGCATGTGGTGGGATTTTGCGCTCATGTTCGTGTTCGCTGTGGTCGTTACGATCTGGTCATTCGCGGATGGATCCTGGCTAACAGAAAACCCCCCCCGCCGCTTCTGTGGTTCGCACCCGCCTTCTCGCTCTTCGCCGCGCTAGCACTGCTGCTGTATCTCGTCGCCTCCCGGCTCCTCTCCATGAGCCTGTTTGGGCTACTGAGCTACGTCGAGCCAGCGATGCTGCTTATCGCGTCCCTCCTCTTGGGCGAGCAGATTGTCGAGGTAATGGTTGGCCTGCTGGGGCGATTTGGACGGCAGTGCTGATCCTCGTCGCCGGAGGCATCGCGGAGGTCGTTCGTTCGCGACGGCGCGATCGTTGACGCTGTCGCTGTCGTCATCATTGCCAGCTTGTCTCCGCGGTGAGCGATCATGGCCCACGGGTTGCATCCTGGAGAGGTAGATCTGACATGCATGACGAGCCCCACACGCACGGTTACAACGAGCACAAGAACGACCTGCTCAAGCGTCTTCGCCGCGCCAGGGTCAGGTGCGTGGCATCCACCGCATGATCGAAGAAGACGAGTATTGCATCGACGTGATCGCTCGGTGTCAGCCGCCACAAAAGCACTCGAACGCGTTGCGCTTGCCCTCCTCGATGATCACCTGCGCCACTGCGTCGCCGAGGCCGCTTCCGAGGGTGGCGAGGTCTCGGTGGAGAAGCTACAGGAAGCATCGGCCGCAATCGCCGGCCTCGTGCGGTAAGCCCGCGTCTCGCTCGCGCCCCGTCGTTCACTGTCGCGGGGTGACCTACGCGCATTCATTTGGCACTATGCCAACCTGTGCGGGCCCCAAAGCCGTTCGAACTAAGCAGAAGCCTGACCCGCGCTTCTCGGCAGATTCACCCGCACAATGAGTCCCCCCGTTTCACGAGGATCAAGAACCAGCTTGCCTTCGTGCCGGTCGACGATGGCTACACTATTGAAAGGCCGAGTCCGCGCCCCTTGACTCGATTCGGTCCTCGTTCGACCCGTGCCCCATAGAACGGGTCGACGAGCTGATCCACCAATTCTGTCGTGAGTTTCGCTCCAGAGTTCTCGACTTTCAGCACCACGACTTCCTGCTCGTAGCGAGTGAGAACAGTGGCGAATCCGCCTTGATCGTTGTGCCTGATTGCATTCTGTATCAGGTTGCTCAGCATTTGCCGCAGCAGCACCGCGTCTCCTCGTACCAACACCGACTGAAGCTCACTGCTCATCACCACCCCGGCTTCCGCCGCTGCATGTGAAAACGACGCCATGACCGACTTCGCGAGCGCATCAAGTTCGACCGTTTCAACATCCACAGTTCCAGCTTGGATCTCTGCAAGGTCGAGCAACGATTCGACGGTCTCAATACTGCGCTCATTGGTCTTGCGCAGGCGGTGCAACAGTTCAGTCTGCGAGTCCTTCGCGCCCTGAGTTCTCAACGAGCTGAGCGCAACATCGAGCATCGTCCGGGTCGTGGCCAGCGGTGTGCGCAACTCGTGCGAGGCATTGGCTGCGAACCGTCGATGTGAATCAACAGAGCGCTCGATCTCCCCCAACATGTTGTCAAAGGTGTCCGCAAGTTCCGTGATCTCGTCCTCGGGCCGGTCAGGGCAATGCGATGGTCCAGGTGGGGCCAGCAGCTGCTTCATGTGCCGCGGTATTGACATACTGGAGCGGCCGCAGCATGCGACCAGCAATGATCCATCCCGCCCAAGCTCCGGCACCTGCGAGCAGCACAAGCGCCACCGCCGAGACACCAATCAGCAGCTGCAGCATGTCAGCTCTCGAGCTCACGGTGACAGCCACTGCCGGTGAGGAAATCAGCCCGGGGTCAAGCACGATTTCGTATCCAGAAAGATCCGGGTTGTTCTGGTAACTGCTGGTTCCGTCCGCGCTCCCGTCTTCTACCGGCGCGGGAAAAGCCGGTTCAAGGGGCGTTGAGGGTTCGACCAACTCCACTGGAAAGGCGACCTCGGACGCTGGCGTAACGATGCCGAAGGAATAATTCGGAAGCAGGCCGACGAATACCGAGACGATTGCGAGAAGCACAATGCCAGCGACAGTCACGAGTACGGCATAGGTGAGCGCGAGCCGCGCTCTGACGGTGAGCCGGTTGCGGGGTCGCCGGACTTCTCGCGCAGCCGACCTTTCGTCATTGCCTGATCCGCGATCCTGCTTAGTCCCGGTCATCGATTGCATAGCCAACGCCAGCCTCCGTTCGAATCACCCATGGTTCGCCGAGCTTACGGCGCAGCGTACTGATCGTCACTTTGACGGAGTTGGTGAACGGATTAGCGTTCTCATCCCACGCCTTCTCGAGGAGAGTTTCAGCACTCACCACGCCACCACGCTCACGCAGCAGCACCTCAAGTACGGCAAACTCTTTGCGGCTGAGCTGCACATGACGACCGTCGCGATACACCTCACGGCGAAACGGATCAAGCGTGACTCCGTTCGCCCGCAGTTGCGGTGGCAGAGGGGTAAAGGATCGACGAGCGAGCGCACGCACTCTGGCAACTAGTTCGGCGAATTCAAATGGCTTCGCGAGGTAGTCGTCTGCGCCGAGTTCGAAGCCGTCGACCTTGTCGTTTAGTCGGCGGGCTGCGGTCAGCATGAGGATCGCCGGTCCTCGGCACGCATGTTCAAGATGCGGCACACCTCGTCTCCGTGTACCCCCGGGAGGTCGCGATCAAGCAGCATCACGTCATACGCGCTCACGTCGATCGCGTGCAGTGCGCTCTCACCGTCAGGAGCAATATCAGCCGCAATAGCTTCAAGCGCCAGCCCTGAGCGAATGGCTTCGGCGAGGTACGACTTCATCCTCGACAATCAAGACCCGCATCAGGCCACCTTCCATCTCGCGTTACACGGTTCAATGCCAAGTAAATCAGCCGGAGGGTTAAAGAAAGGTAAATGTTGTTCTTTACGCTCTCGCAACCTTGACTTCGATGGAATGGCCACTACGTCCCGTTTCTGGGCACCCTCGAAAGGACCCACATGCTCCACTCATTTCCCCGTTCAATACTCGCTCTCACTGCGCTCGCTGCTATCACGGGCATCGGCATCGTCGCAGCGCTATCTGCTTGCACCTCCGCACCCCAGGCGGAGGAAGAGCTTGGCAGCATCTCGACAATGGCTGACATTGATGCATGGCGAATTGACTATGACGACTGCATGCTGAAAGCCGGCTTCGACCTTTCCGCGGGCATCCCCATGCAGAGCACCGAAGCGGGAGAGTTTGCACCGACCTTTGGCGACAAGTCGCCCAGGACTACCAAAAGGCAGATGCCTCCTGCATCAAAGAGGTCGGCGAACCGCCGACCCACCAGGCATGCCCACGGCCGAAGAGACAGACGCCATGATGCTCGAGTTCGCTCGATGCATGCGCGAGGCGGGCTACGACTACCCCGACCCCCAGCCGGTTTCGGGCGGCGCGAGCATGTCCGTGCAGGCGTATTCCGCTGACGAAATTAACCCCGATGACGTTGATGCGTGCAGCACACAGTCCGGCCTCTCGGACGCCTTTTCGGTCTGAACCACAGGCAAGTGAATGAAGAAGAAACACAAGATACTTCTTGCTCCCGTCGCGGGGGTAGTTCTCGCAGCGGGCGCGGTAGCCACAGCAGTTATCTTCATGCCTGGAGCTACACCCTACTCCGCAGAGCACGGTGTCAACAAACCGCTACCGTCAGCCGGGGAGAGCTGGCTGAGCGCATTCGCGTGAACGGGACCCTAGCTTCAAGAGGGCAAGGAGACGCTCGGCACCACCCTCGGCGGCACCCTTACCGCATTGGCCCCTGCCGGCACCGTGATCGGCCAGGGTGGGGAGCTGTTTCGCGTTGATGACGAGCCTGTGCTGCTGATGTTTGGCACGTTGCCCGCTTGGCGCAGCTTCGAGCAAGGCATGACGGACGGGCGTGATGTGTTGCAGCTCGAACAGAATCTGGCCGCCCTCGGGTTCTTCAACCGCGAGCCAGACGAGGAGTTCGCGGGAAGCACCGTTCAAGCGATCAAACTGTGGCAAGACTCGCTTGGTTTTGAGGACACTGGAATGATCGCGTCTGGGCGGGGCTCATCTTCGCCCCCGCCGAGCTCCGCATTACCGAGCACAAAGCGGCGCCAGGTGGAGCCTCGGGTGCCGAAATCTTGACTGTGACGTCAAACACAAAGACGGTGACGGCACTCGTCTCGCCGGCTGTTCAGGCGGTAGTTGCGGTGGGCACCCAGGTCAACATGTCGCTCCCCGGCGGCATCAGCACGGCCGGAACCGTGTAGTCCCTCGGCACCCCGGTCGAGAAGGAGGACAACATGGGAACGAAGTCGCTCAAAATTCCGGTCACCATCACGCTCGATGACCCCGCCGCTGCCGAGGCATACTCGGATGTCGGGGTAAGCATGGAGGTCTCACGCGTGCTCAGTCAGGACGCACTCCTGGTTCCGGTGCTCGCGCTTCTCGCGCAGCCTAGCGGAGGTTTCGCAGTCGAGGTAGTGAAGGGTGACACCTCAAGACTGGTACCGGTTGAACTCGGCAGCTTTGCCGATGGCCTGGTCGAAGTCACCGCGGGCAAACTTACTGTGGGTGACAAGGTGGCGATTGGGAAATGATCGAAGTCAACGACCTGTCTTCGGTTGAACCGTCTATGGTTGAGCCGTCTCCGCCGCGCCTCATAGAGCTGCGCGGCGTCACGCGAGAATACGGCTCACCGCCTACCGTCGCTCTTTCCTCTGTTGACCTCATAATCGATCGAGGAGAGTTCACTGCGATCGCCGGGCCAAGCGGGTCAGGCAAATCGACCCTGCTCAATCTCATCGGCACGCTGGACCGGGCAAGCCAAGGTGAGGTGCACATTGACGGGCATGCGGTTTCAGGCTTAAGCGATGCACAGGTTTCTGCGCTTCGAGCTCACACGATCGGATTCGTATTTCAGCAATACCATCTTGAAGACAGCATGACCGCGCTTGAAAACGTTGCTGCAGGCCTGCTCTATACCGGGATGCCACCAAGACAACGGCGGGAGCACGCCGAGCAGGCCCTCACCAGAGTCGGGCTGGCCGACCGACTGAGCTATAAGGCAAAACAGCTTTCCGGCGGGCAGCGCCAACGTGTCGCGATTGCGCGCGCGGTTGTCGGAAACCCTGCGTTGATCCTCGCCGATGAACCCACGGGAGCGCTCGACACCAGCGCGGGTGACGCGGTCATGGAGATTCTTCGAGAGTTCAACCAGGCCGGCACGACCGTCGTAGTGATCACCCACGACCGGGATCTCGCCGCCCAGATCCCCCGCCGTGTGAGATTACGTGACGGCATGATCGTCGAAGACTCGGCAGAGCAGGCTGCCGCATGAACCAGATCCAACGATCACGAATACGGTTTGCCGACCTGCTCTCCCTCGGCATGCACGGGCTTCGAGCTCACCCGCTGCGTGCATCGCTCTCAGCTCTCGGCATTGCTATCGGAATCGCAGCAATGGTCGCGGTAATCGGCATCTCGACCTCGAGCGAGGCGCGTGTGCAAGAACGACTTGCATCGCTCGGCACCAATTTACTGACCGTCACAGCAGGCAAAGACCTCTTTGGCAATGCCACTGCTCTTCCAGAAGAAGCCCCGGAAAGGCTTCGTCGCATCGAAGGTGTGCAGCAGGTCGGGTGGCTCGCCGTGTTGGAGAACGTGCACGTGTACCGCAGCGAATTCATCGACCCCGGCGCCACGGGTAGCCTCGCGGTTGCCGCAACTGATCAAGCGTTGCTCCCGGCGACCGCCAGCGAACTACGAGTCGGAACCTGGCTCAACGCCGCGACCGGCGATTACCCGGCCGTCGTGCTCGGTTCGACCGCGGCAGAAAGGCTCGGCATTCGCAGCGTGGGATCACAGGTCTGGCTCGGAGAGCAATATTTCACGGTCACGGGAATCCTCAGGCCCTCGCCTCTCGCACCCGAGCTTGATTCGATGGCACTGATTGGAAATGGCATCTCGGCCAATCTCTTCTCGTTTGGCGGTGCACCCACCACTATCTACGAGCGTTCAACCGACGAGGCAGTACCTCTGGTTCGCGAGCTGATTCCACCTACCGTCAATCCCCAGGCCCCGCACGAGGTGAACGTCAGTCGCCCCTCCGACGCACTCGCGGCGAAGAACACGATCGACCAGGCCTTCACCGGACTTCTTGTGGGCGTGGGATCGATCGCCCTTCTTGTCGGTGGCATCGGCGTCGCAAATACCATGGTGATCACGGTGCTGGAGCGGCGCCGAGAGATTGGACTCCGCCGCTCACTCGGTGCAACCCGATCGCACATCCGATCGCAATTTCTTGTGGAGGCCGTGATGCTCGCCACCTACGGTGGTGTGGTCGGCACACTCCTCGGCTGGGTAATTACAGCCGTCGTGGCGACCGCCAATGGTTGGCTCGTCTCAATCCCCCCACTCGTCCTCGTCGCGGGGGTAGCAGTGACGATAGCCGTCGGGGCAATAGCTGGAGTGCTGCCAGCAGTTCGAGCCGCTCGCACCGCTCCGACCGAGGCACTCGCCACCTAGTTAACTTGCCGCAGCGTCATTCCCGGCGCTGCGGCAAGTTAACCGACTTAGGCACCAGCTGATTCGACCGGGTGGGGCTGCCAGGCCTCTTCGAAGAGCGATTCAACCAAGATCGGCATATGGTCGCTCGTGCCCTGTGCCAGGGTGCGCACGGAGTCAATCTGGAAGCCCGCAGAAGTCGCGAAATCGTAGTGCCCACGAAACATCTTGTAGCGGGTGTATGTCCGTTTATCACTCAACGAAAGCTCGTAGCCTTCGCCACTGATGTGACGGTCAAGCCTTGATTGGAATACAGGGTAATTAAAGTCGCCCACCATGAGGGCAGGAAGCCCCGGGCCGAGCGCACGTAACTCAGAGATCGCCGTGCTGATCTGATGCCGCCTGAGCGAGTTCAACGCGGTGAGCGGTGCGGCGTGAAACGAAGCGGCAACGAGGTCACGACCCGTTTCGCGGTCATGCAACCGCGCGCCGAGCAACCGTTCATGGGCGGGCTGCAACACTCGGTCGTGCAAGGATTTCTTCAGCTGGAATGTGCGGGTCGCGCGCACGTGGAAGCGATCCTCGCGCACATACATTGCAAGCCCAAGCCGATTCTTCTCAGTCGCATGCACCAGGCGCAGATGCCCAAGAGAAGCGGGGAGCGCGACGGAGTCGGCTTCCTGCAGACAAAGTATGTCGACCTCATGCTGGTCCGCAAGCCCCCCAAGTTCACCGAGCGCGCGGTTCTTCCGGAGGTTATAACTCAGAGTTTTCACTCACTGTCCTTTCGCGACACCAGCTTGACCGCTTCGTCCTGACTGCACACTACGCCCACCGCCTGAACACCAAATGAGCAAACGCCGACAGTGGCCTGCATAATTCGGGTCACGCACCAAAGGTCTCGTGAATACGCAGGGCAAGAGCCACCTCAAGGGGTCGAGGTTCAGCGATTCCTTACGTTCTGCCTCGAATCGAGAGACGCGGTGTCGAACGGTATTTCGGTGCACGCCGGTGAGTTCGGCCGTGCGCGAGTAGTTCTGCCCAGTCGCAAAGAACACACGCAGCGTCTCGCGCACAGACGTATTCGCTTCACCGGGGCCAGCAAAGCTGCCAGAGAACGCGCTTCATCCAGTTCAGCGAGGCGGTTTGGTCCTTGAGCAGGATCGAGGTGAGGGCCACGTAGGGGTCCGCATCTGCCACGACGGGTGCAGAACGATAGCGTTTTGCGGCGAGTGCGACGTGCCACGCCCCGACTGCCTGCTCGTGGGATCTGCGAAACCCATCAACCCCATTCTCGATTTCGCCGAGCGCAAGTCGCACACCAGGCTGGCCCGCCACTACCTCGTCAATTGCCTGTCGGGTGCTGTTTCGCAGGTGAGCAACGGGCATCGAGGCCCATGACCATGCGGTCGTCCGATCCACCGCGCTAATCAACGGCGCCCTTGTGGAGCCAAGTAGGGCTGCAATTTGGCGCACCAGACGGTCGAGTCGTTGCTGTGCCTCCACTCCCCCTGAGGGATCCTCAAACCAGGCCACCATGGCGAGGTGCCGTTGATCGAGCTCGTAGTGGGTCTCTGCGGTGAACGTTTGCGGCACCACCGTATCGCCCCTGAGCACTTTCTGGATGATCGCGGTGTTCGTTGTCGCGCGCGCAGACCACCAGCGGCGGTGCTCCGCACCGTACTCCTCGGTGACCCTCTGCAGCATCCAATCGATGTATGCGTGAATCGCGTTCGCAATCTCGCGTACGAGCTCGATTCGGGTGCCGTCCGGAAGCTCCAGGGTCTCAACCTCTTCGAGCGTTACGCGAAGAAACATGCTCTGCGCGAGGTAGTACGCGCGTGAAAGCGCAGAGAGCGGAATATCTCGCTGGGCGAGTCGAACCGCATACTCGATCGCAGCAGTTGGGGGCTTCAGCGCTTGCAGGTCAATATCATTGCCGAACATGTGAAAGATGGTCGACAGATTACTTTCGATGCTGGCCTGCAAAAGTTCGACCAGCTGCTGGTCGCCGTCGAGACTCTCGATATTGCTTGAGAGCAAATCTCGCATTTCTGCCGCCATCTCTCGATGGTTCTCTTCCATACGAAGAGTCACATCGCGCAATATGCGACGCGATTCAGTCAGGGTCAAGGGTCAAGCCCCCGGCAGTGAAACTGTCGTCGTGACTGGAATATCTACCGGCTTAGCTTCTGGACGCATCCGGGGTTTGTCGACTTTTCCGACGGGATTGCGCGGCAGGTCTTGCAGGAACTCGATCCGAGCTGGAACCTTGATCTTCGCGAGGCCCGTTCGGCAGTGTTCGATGAGTTCTTCTTCCGTCACCGAGGCACCGGGCATCAGCACGACCGCCGCGACCGGCACTTCTCCGAGCATCGCGTGCGGCGCGCCAATCACCGCGGATTCGAGCACCGCGGGGTGTTCAGCGAGGACACCCTCGATCTCTTTCGGATAGATGTTTTCGCCACCGCGGATAATCATGTCCTTGATGCGGTCGACGATTGAAAGGTAACCATCTTCGTCCATGATACCGACGTCGCCCGTGTGCAACCAGCCGTCGCGAATGGTCTCGGCCGTGGCTTCTGGCCGACCGAGGTAGCCTCGCATGACCGTCGGTCCAGAGATCACGACCTCACCGCGTTCACCCGGTGCTGCTTCGTTCCCTTCAGGGTCGAGCACACGCACACGTTGACCAGGAAGAGCGGGCCCAACCGTGCCTGCCTTTCGCACACCGTCGACCGGGTTGCAAGCCGATGCGCAGGTACTCTCGGTGAGCCCATAACCTTCGATAAGCGAGATCTTGAAGCGCTGCTCCACCCGTTCGAGAAGTTCTTTCGAGACCGGCGCGGCACCGCAGATTGCGAACCGCAGCGAGTCAGTGTCGAAATGGGTGTTTTCTGGCAGCTCGGCAAGACGTGCATAGATCGCCGGCACTGCAGAGAAGTAGGTGGGTTTGAACCGCTCCACAGCCGCGACAAACGCTTCGGGCTGAAAGCGTTCAAGAACAGTGGTCCGCGCTCCAACCGTCATGGGGGCAAGGAAGCTCACCATGATCGAGTTCACATGAAACAGCGGCAAGACAAGAAGCGCGTGGTCTTGATCGGTCATTTTGGTCAGCTCAGCCATCTGGGTGCTCATTGCGAGCGCGTTCGCGTGGTCGAGCATAACCCCCTTCGGCTGACCGGTTGACCCGCTCGTAAATGAGCAGCGCAATCTGATCCTCGGGGATATCCGGTGAAACGACCGGTTGCTCCGGCCGCACACGCATCTGCTCGGGAGTGATGAGATCGATCCCGGTAACTGTGCCAGGGGACGCGAGAATCAGCTTCGCGCCGGAGTCGGCCAGCTGATAGTCGAGCTCGCGCGAGGTAAACGTCGGGTTGACCGGCGTCGCGGCAGCTCCGACCCGCCAGGCTGCCAAAATTCCGATGAGCAGCTCGAGACCGTTGGGCAGCTGGATCGCCAGCACGTCGCCGGCTCCCAGCCCACGAACAGCCAGTTGTTCTGCAAAGGCCGCGGCCCGCTCTTCCACCTCGGCGTAGCTGAGTGTGCCATTGACATCACCCAGGCACGGTTTGGAGGTGCCCGCTGCCGGAGATTCCCACGGGAGGTAGCTGAGAGACATGTCTATCCTTTCGAACGGTCTTCGTTGACTCGTGCGTTGGCCCGAGCGTACTACGGAAACTACGCTCAGACCCCCATGCATAGTGACACAAATCACTCATCAAAGTGTGCAGTTTGCACTATCTGTCTTGTGCAACGCTATCGGACATTTTTTTCTTCGAGGATCAGGAGCCAAGCAATCTCTTTCAACGACCCTGATACCTGCCCCGCACTCCGGGGCCCGAAAGCTAGGGGCGCGACTCAGCGCACGGTTCGCCGCGTTGAAGCCGCCCATCCCGTGAATCCCCGGGCCCGGCGGGGTCGCCGCAGAGCAGAGGTACACACCCGGCACTCCAGTGTCATACGGGTGAGGGCTGATCCTCGGCCCCAACAAAAATTGCACCGGAGACTTCGCACCAGTCAAGATATCGCCACCCACGAAATTCGGATTCTCTGCTTCTGCCTCAGCCGTGCTGCGCGACCTGATCGCGATGATTCGGTCACGCACTCCCGGCGCAAACCGTTCGATCTGGGCAATCACCTGCTCAGTGGCATCGCCCGGGAAACCGTTGGGTACGTGGGCGTATGCGTACACCGGCACGATGCTGCCATTTGCGCGCGCAGGATCAGCAACGTACTGCTGCCCTACCAGCACGAATGGTCGCTCGGGCATGCGCCCGGCGCCGATCTCACGCTCAGCTTGGACGATCTCGGCTGCAGTGCCGCCCAGGTGCACAGTACCGGCCTTCGCCACTTTGGGGTTGCTCCAGGGAATGCCTCCGTCAATTGCGAAATCAACTTTGAACGCGGCCGGGCCGGGCCGGAATCGTCGGTAGGCACGGCGCGAACCCGAAGGCTGTTGCTCGGCGAGAATGCCAGCCGCGATGTGCGGGTGCACATCAAGCATGACGATGTCGTGTCTCGGGAGCTCATGCAAGCGGCTGACGCGCTGGTCGGTCTCGAATTTGACCCCCATGCCGAGCAACATTTTTATCGTGGCATCAGTGAAATGGCCGGTGCCGCCTTTCACCACCGGCCAACCAACAGCGTGACCCGCGGTAATGATGCCGGCACCGATGCCGGTGACTAGTGGCTGCCCGAGCGGTTGCAGAGCGTGAGCCGCAACGCCCATGAACAACGCTCTCGCACGGTCGGTACGGAACATCTTCCCAACGAGGGTCGGCGGCGGCCCCGCCACCAAGCCAAATCTGGCAAGCAGAAATGGATGCCGCGGAATGCGCAGCATGGGTGCCATGATGCCCGGGGCCAGCTTGTCGAACACGCGCGACGACGGCCCAAACATCGACAACCATTTCTTGCCATCGGCCCCGAGTCCCGCTGCGGTCTCCTCGACAGAGGTCGAGAGCAGCCCGGCGTCGCCACCGTCGAGCGGGTGGGCTGCGTCGAATGGCGCGTACGCCCACTCGACCCCCATCGCCTCAAGATCGAGACTTTGAAAGTAGGCGGATCCTGGCGCCATTGGGTGCACGGCGGCGCAGTGATCCTGCAGCAGTCCATCCATCGGCGAGTCAACGCTGCGGGCGCCGCCGCCGAGGGTATCCGATGCTTCGAGCACCGTCACCTCGACGCCGGCCCTCGCGAGCACCGTGGCGGCAGCTAGCCCGTTCGGTCCGCTGCCGACCACGATTGCCGTTGTCATGTGTTCGACGCTACCTCTCGCCCGCTTCGGGTGCTGCGGTATGTGCGGGTTCTGACGCGGCCTCGGCAACGGCATCTTCGGCTTGACCCACTACGCGAGCAACCGCAGTATCGGTTGCCTGCCAGAACTCTGGCCGCTGGTCGAGGTTGAATGTGGGCCATTCTGCCTCTGCTCGCTTGAAGCTCTCAGGCAGATTTACTGGTCCGTTTTGCAGCCACGGCTGCTGAGAGGTGACCTCTTTCACATTCCACTCACCCTCGGCAAGCACACCCACGGCCGCATCAATCAGCATCCACTTCTGGGTGCCCTTGTTGATCGGCTGCGACTCTACGTAGGCCATGATGAACTCGCCCGGCTCGAAGCCCACCCGCGATTGGATCGATGGCATCAGGTATGGCCCGTGTAGGTGCGCATCACCGAAGTTGAAGCCGATCATGGCGTTGCAGGCGAACTCACCCTCGCGCACGGTGCGCGACTCGATATCGGGGAGGTACTTGTAGAGCACCGAGAAGAGGCCCTTGCCCTGGCTTTGCGTTGCACGCCATGCGATGGTCTGCTGCAGAGTGATTTCCGAGGCCACGTAGGGGTACCCCATGCCCTGCAGCTGTTCGATCTGTTCTTTTGCGGGGCGCTTGATCGCAGCGAGCTTGGCTTCTGCACCCGGAGTGAAAGTCCAGAGCGCTGTCGCCCAGTTGCCACCGTACTGACGCATTGCCGGCAGGAACGACACCAAGTCTGGGCGGATATTGCCGAGCACCGGGAAGATGAGCAGCAGCACCGCAATGACAATACCCATCCAACCCTGCGAGAAGTCGAATGCAGAGAAGCCGTTCTGGGCGGGGAAGCCGATGAACAGCACGATTGCAGTGAACGCAAACATCACGTTCCATTCGAGTGGCACGGCGAGCGGGAAAGTCGAAATGATGAACACACAGAATGCGACCATTGAGAGCGCCGCAACCCAGGTAAGTGTCGTGTTCATCGAGAACAACAGCACGAGGGGCATCACGAGCTCAAGCAGGGTACCCGGAATATGCGCAAAGAGGCTGGCGAACTTCGAGGGACGCATGTCTTCCGGGAAATTCTTGTACATCGCACGCTTCAGCGGCCTGATTGCCCAGAACGGCGTATTGCTAACCATCGGGCCTACCGTCTGAGTGAAGTGACGGCCAAACTTCGAAACGGCTGCGCACACCCACGATCCGATAATGACGAACTTCATAGCGATGATCATGTCGTTGTAGTCGCCGATTACGGGGAGCACGACCGAGAACAGGAGTACCGGGAAGTACTGCTCAACGCGAGCTGCCAGGAAGACGATCTTGTCGCGGAGACCAATCAACACCCACAACACCATGGCGACGATGAGTGGTGTCGAAGCGATGAAACCAGCCTGGAAGCCAACGAGGCCCTCTGTGCCCGCGCGGAAGTTGCCTGTGCCAGGCGCCAACGGAATAGCCAGTGCGGCCACGAGTGAGAGCAGGAATGCGTAGTACATCGTCACGTCGAGCACAGTGCGCGTATCGCCGCTCGTGCCCGGGACCCACTTCCAGGGGCGCAAACGAATCTGACCAACTCGGCCCCAGAAAAGCAGGCCACCGAACATGGGCTTGAACTTACCTGCAAGCGGGCCCCAGGAGCCGGCCATGTTCATAGCTTCCAGGAAGACGGTCCAAACGACGAGCTTCTGGTAAACACCGATTTCGTTCCACCACGAGCCGACTTCCCAGAACGGCGCGACACCGATTGTCGCGATGAGCACGCCAAAGAAAGCATAGAACACCACGATCTTGAAGATGTAGATCACGTTGATATTGCGGGCCGTGCCAAAGCCGTACTCGCCCCAGTGTTGGGCAAGCTGCTTGACGCGCTCCTTCAGCGGCTGGTTTAAGAACACCGCCGGATCAACCGGCGGGAAGTGTCCTACTTTGAATCCCATGTCATCTCCTTTGGTGATGGGTTTCACGTAAAGACGTTGACGCTATCTGTCGACGTCCGTGTGGCGCATCCGAGCCATGTCTTGAACAGTTTGTGTGTCTTCCTTGACTTCTTCTCGACATAAATCTTCCGCGTGACCACACGCTAACCGCCCCGCGATGCTTTGGGACTGTACGTCCTCGTACATCTTGGATATCCGCAGTGTGCACATTGCACTGGCCGGGGCGATCCTCGGCCCTCTCCTCGCCCTCTTCCTTCCCATTTGCCCTCTCCCTTCCCCCTTCCGTTCTGCTTCCCTCTGCCGCCCCGTTTCCCCCTCTTCCTTCCCGCTTCCCCTCTTCCCTATCCCCTCCGTCCCGCCTCCGACCCTCTCCTCCCCAGCAAAGGGGGTTACTTAACGTTGCATCGCATGACCGTTGGCAACGTTAAGTAACCCCCTGCGAGAAAGACTCCAAGATTTTGCCGAGGATCAGCCCTGCCCGTCCCAACCCCGCTCCAATAACGCTGCCGCCACTCTCGAGGTCATGACCTCCGTGCGTGCCGCGAGCCTTTTCGTCACCTGGATGACCCTCCACCCTTCCGCTTCGAACGACTGGTATCGCTCAACATCCTCGGCGTAGCGCTCGCCGTGCTGGCCGCCCTGATATTCCACTGCCACTTTGTAACGCCGATAGACCATGTCAAGGCATCCAAGAAAGCGCCCGCACTCGTCAAAGAGATCAATATTCAGCTCGGGCTCTGGCAAACCAGCCAGCAAAAGCTCCACCCGCGTGCTCGACTCCATCGGAGACCACGAATCCTCGCGCAGCAGCAAGAGCGCTTTCCTCAAGCGCTTCATCCCGTGCCAACGCCCATGCGCGACCGAGGTGCTGAGATCCTCGAGGGAAGCAAGCGAAGGCTTTCCCACGTTCTTCCTGCCCACCCCCGGGCGATTAGCCCTCAGAAAATAGTCTCCGAGCGCCACTAACTGCGTGAGTTGCAACCCGCCAGCTGTTGCGAAGACTGTCGCAGGATCAGCAACATTGAGCCTCTCGAGTTCGACAAACTGCATTCTATGCGGCCGTACACGGTGGCCTTGCACCCCACGAATACGCGGGATGCTCTGAGAAGCAAGCGTTGTCACGTGCAGTTCAGGGTTGAGCCTGCTCGGCACAGGAGCGCCCCAAAGGAGCGCGGCACTGCGGTGACTCAAGAACTGGCCAGGCACCAATCGGGAACCCAGTGCCCGAATCAGTGAAAGCTCAAGTTGCTGAGCACGTTCGTAGCGGTTTGTAGCTGTTACCGCAGACACTGCTGGCGCTGATGCCACCTTGCGAATTCGTGCGCCGCGGAACGGCCTGTCAAGGTCATTCGCACGAAGCCGCTGCGGAGTCACACCGAGGCCTGTCGCCTGAACGACGGAGAATTCAGGGAGAAGCTGGGGTGGAAGTTGGGAGGGGTACATGAGCCGATACTCGTTGATACAACCACAGTGATTGGACTAATCCACAAGGCCCCGCAGCCTTAGTATCCAGGTCACCCTGTGCGCGACAAATGCGCGGTCGGTGGGATGCAGCGTTTGACCGCCCGTCGAGTTGCCTAGCCGCCGTGATTGGCCCCAACGCCAGCCTCGATTTCAGTCCCGGCGCCAGTCCCAGCCTCGTCCCCATTCCCGACGTCAACCCCAGCTTCGCCGCCAGTCCCCATGCCGAGCGACGACAACGACCAACGACCAACGACCAACGACCAGATAGCATCCCTGAACCCGGCTGCTCTGCTGCTCGACTAGCAGCCAAGTCCCCCCGCTCCACGCAGAGGGGGTTACTTAACGTTGCCTGGGCCGACGTGGGGCAACGTTTAGTAACCCCCTACGGAAAATTTAGTTAGTCGTTGGTCTAGGTCTCGATCTAAGCCTCGATCTAGGTCTAAGTCTCGATCGAAGTCGGGTAACTACCAGGCGAGGATCAGGCGACGCCCAGCGACCTGGCGATAAGCAGCAGCTGCACCTCGTTGGTGCCCTCACCGATCTCAAGGATCTTCGAGTCGCGGAAGTGACGCGCGACCGGGAACTCGTTCATGAAGCCGTTGCCACCGAAGATCTGCGTGGCGTCGCGCGCATTGTCCATCGCGGCGTCGCTCGCGGTGATCTTCGCAAGCGCGGCCTCGGTCTTGAAAGGCTTCCTGCGTCGCGCAACCGGGCGGCGTAGTGCCACGCAAGACGCGCAACGTGCACTCGCTGCTGCATGCGCGCGAGCATGAACTGTATGCCCTGACGGGTCGATAGCGACGTACCGAACACAGTGCGGGACTTCGAGTACGCGACGGCCTCCTCAAGGCAGCCCTCGGCAGCACCGGTCGAGAGCGCAGCGATTGCGATGCGGCCCTCGTCAAGAATGTGCAGGAAGTTAGCAAAGCCTCGCCCGCGATCCCCCACGAGGTTCGCAGCGGGTACGCGCACGTTGTCAAAGGTAAGCGGGTGTGTGTCGGAGGTGTGCCAGCCAAGCTTGTCGTACGCTGGCTCGACGGTGAAGCCGGGGTGCCATTCGGCACGAGGATCGTCGAGATCTCTTTGCGGCCGTCCTTCTTACCTGTGACCGCCGTCGCGGTAACAATCGCGTGATCGGAGTGCCCGAGTTCGTGATGAACTGCTTGGACCCATTGATAACCCACTCGTCGCCCTCAAGCCGAGCGGTGGTGCGGGTCGCGCCCGCATCGCTGCCAGCCTCGGGCTCGGTCAGACCGAAGCCGGCAAGTGCACGCCCGGCCAGGAGGTCGGGCAGGTATTCGGCCTTCTGATCCTCGTTGCCGAAACGATAGATCGGCATGGCACCGAGGCTGACACCAGCTTCAAGAGTGATCGCGATCGACTGGTCGACGCGACCGAGTGCCTCAAGCGCGATGCAGAGTGCGAAGTAGTCGCCGCCCTGGCCGCCGTATTCTTCGCTGAACGGGAGGCCGAAGAGGCCGATTTCACCCATGCCCGCGACCACGTCCATGTTGAGGGTGTGCGTGCGGTCTGCTTCGTAGGCCTGTGGCGCGACGACGCCCTCGGCAAACTCGCGAACCATACCTGCGAGTGCGGACTCCTCTTCACTGAGGTTAAAGTGCCCCATTGCGGACTCCCAATTATCGTTGAGTAATTGAACTTAAGGCTAACTGACTTGATTCCGCACATCAAGCAAAATGACTAATGACTTTTCAATTACTATGCAGTAACCTTTTGAATCAACAGGCCCGGTGAATACTAAGCCAGCCGAGCGACCAAGGGAGGCAGCAGTGGCTGAGACCGCGAGAACATACCCCGAACTCGTAGGTGAACTGCGAGAACGACGGGCAGAGGCTGCCCTGGGCGGCCCCGAGAAATCACGCGAGCGACACGTCGCCCGCGGCAAACTGCTCGTAAGAGACCGCGTAGAACAGCTGCTCGACACCGGCAGCCCCTTCCTGGAAGTGGCACCACTCGCGGGCTACGACATGTACGGGGGTGATGCGCCAAGCGCTGGTGTGATCGCCGGCATCGGGCTGATCCACGGCCGCCAAGTCATGATCGTGGCCAACGATGCCACCGTCAAGGGCGGCACGTACTACCCGATCACCGTCCAAGAAGCACCTGCGCGCGCAGGAGATCGCGGCTGAGAATCGCCTCCCGTGCATCTACCTCGTCGACTCCGGCGGAGCCTTCCTCCCCATGCAAGACGAGGTATTCCCCGACCGCGAGCACTTCGGCCGCATCTTCTACAACCAGGCGCGTATGTCGCGCGATGGCATCCCTCAGATCGCAGCTGTGATGGGGTCAAGCACCGCGGGCGGCGCCTACGTACCCGCGATGAGCGACGAGACCGTGATTGTGCGCAACCAGGGCACGATTTTTCTCGGCGGGCCACCATTGGTGAAGGCTGCGACGGGCGAAATTGTTACGGCCGAGGATCTCGGCGGCGGCGAAGTGCACACACGCGTTTCGGGCGTTGCCGACCACCTTGCTGAGAACGACCAGCACGCGCTGCAGATCGTACGCGACATCGTTGCGACCATGCCCGAGAATCCGCCACTGAAAGAACTGCCCGCGCGTGAAGTTCTGGCACCTGGACAGGTGGACCCAGCGCGGGTTTCGGGAGAACGCGGCGCGTTCGTCTCCAAGAAACCACATGCCAGCTCAATGCTCGATGTGGCTCCGGTCCCGCTCACGGAACCCTACGACGCCCAGAAATCATCGCCCGAGTTGTCGACGGCGGCGAGTTTCACGAGTTCAAGAAGGAATACGGCACGACACTGATCACCGCGTTTGCCCGCATTCACGGGCACCGCGTCGGCATCATCGCGAACAATGGCGTGCTCTTCGGCGAGAGCGCCATGAAGGGCGCCCACTTCATCGAGCTGTGCGACCAACGCGAAACCCCGCTCATCTTCCTGCAAAACATCACCGGCTTCATGGTGGGCCGCGAGTACGAGTCGGGCGGTATCGCGAAGCACGGCGCGAAGATGGTCAACGCGGTCGCAACGGCGAGCGTGCCGAAGCTGACCGTAGTGGTCGGTGGTTCGTTCGGTGCCGGCACATATTCAATGTGCGGCCGCGCGTATTCGCCCCGCTTCCTCTGGTTGTGGCCCGGCGCGCGTGTTTCGGTGATGGGCGGCCCGCAAGCCGCATCAGTGCTTTCGACGGTACGCCGCGACCAGATCGAGGGTGCCGGTGGTGAGTGGAGTGTCGAGGATCAAACAGCCTTCGAGGCGCCGATCCGCGAACAGTACGAAACCCAGGGCAGCCCCTACTATTCGACCGCCCGCCTCTGGGACGACGGCATCATCGAGCCCGACCAGACCCGCGACGTGCTGGGCCTTGCGCTCGACGTCGTCATGCGTGCCCCCTTCGACGCGCCGGGCTACGGCGTCTTCAGGATGTGAGAGCAATGTTCAACACAGTACTTATTGCGAACCGCGGCGAGATTGCCTGCCGCATCATCTCGACCCTTCAACGCCTCGGCATCCGATCAGTGGCCGTGTACAGTGATGCCGACGCGGGCTCACGCCACGTCGCGCTTGCTGATGTTGCCGTGAGGATCGGCCCTGCACCGGCCGCGCAGAGCTATCTGAGCATCGAGGCGGTAATCAAAGCGGCACAGGAAAGCGGCGCCGAGGCGATCCACCCCGGGCTACGGGTTCCTCGCCGAGAACGCTGAGTTTGCACGAGCATGCGAAGAGGCGGGCATCGTGTTCATCGGCCCTACCGCTTCAGCCATCGACGTCATGGGCGACAAGATCTCGGCGAAAGCAGCAGTCACCAAGCGCAACGTACCGGTCGTGCCGGGAATCGCACGGTCCGGGCTCACCAACGATGATCTCATCGCGGCGGCACCCGCGATCGGATACCCCATGCTCATCAAACCAAGCGCGGGCGGCGGCGGTAAAGGCATGCACGTGGTCGAGCGAGCCGAGAATCTGCCAGCTTCCATCGACGCCGCCCGGCGAGAAGCCGCAGCAAGCTTTGGTGACGACGCTCTGTTCATCGAGCGCTACCTCACGACCCCGCGCCACATTGAGGTGCAGGTCCTTGCCGATGAGCACGGCAACGTGATCCATCTGGGCGAACGCGAGTGCTCGCTGCAGCGTCAACACCCAGAAGGTGATGGAAAGGCACCCTCTGCCCTGCTCGACGAAGCCACCCGCGCGGCGATCGGCCAGGCTGCCTGCGAGACTGCGCGCAGCGTTGATTACCGTGGCGCCGGCACTGTTGAGTTCATTGTCGAGGCGACAAAGCCAGACGAGTTCTTCTTTATGGAGATGAACACCCGTCTACAGGTCGAGCACCCCGTCACCGAGCAGATCACCGGCATCGACCTCGTCGAGCAGCAGTTGCGCATCGCGGCTGGAGAGCCGCTCGGCCTTACGCAGGCGGACATCGTGCTCACTGGCCACAGCATCGAGGCCCGTGTCTACGCCGAGGACCCTGCCGCCGGGTTCCTGCCCACGGGCGGCCTAGTGACCCACGTCACACACCCAACGGGCGAACACGTCCGCGTTGACACCGCCATCTCATCGGGGCTAAACGTCTCAATCGATTACGATCCGATGCTCGCGAAGATCATCACGTGGGGCGAGGATCGCGAGACGGCGAGGCGCCGCCTCGTCCGCGCACTCGACGAGACTGCCCTACTGGGGTTCCCGACAAACATCGAGTTCATGCGGATGCTGCTCGAGCTGCCCGAGGTGGTTGCGGGCGATCTCGACACCGGGCTCATCGGCCGGGTACAAGATTCTCTCGAGTACGCGAGGCCCGGAGCCCGGGAGTTCGCTGAGGCCGCACTATTGCTTGATAGCACACGTGCCTCGCTTGAGACGAATGCTTCACGTGAAACGCTTGCTGACGATCCCAACCTTTGTGCCGAGATTACTCCAGCCACCGCAACTGGACCCTGGGCTCGACACGATGGTTGGCGGCTCGGTTCACCTGCCGTACGCAAGTACGCGCTGCAGAGTGCGGGCGAGCAGGTCGACGTAAGCATCACGGGCAAGGGTGAACAGGCCATCGTCAAGGTGGCTGAAGGCACCTCGGGCGACCAACTCAGCCGCCCCGCTTTGCTGCGCCACCACGGCGAACACCGCATCACCTCGACGATCGCTGGCATTACCCGCACGATCTCTGCTCTTGTCTCGCTCGGCGCTGGCGGCACCTCCGCTGACCGGGTAGCCCTCTCAGTCGACGGTGCGATGTTTGAGTTCAGCACTGTAAGAGCCATTAACGCAGGTGCCGACGAGGCCTCGAGTGATCCTCGCCTCGAATCCCCCATGCCGGGAACCGTGGTGCTCGTACATGCCGAAAACGGCACTCACGTCGAAGCGGGCGATCCAGTGATCGTGGTTGAGGCGATGAAGATGGAGCACGTGCTGCGCGCAACCGTCGCAGGCACAGTCTCACTGCAAGCGAGCGTCGGAGATCAAGTGGCTCGAGGCGCCACACTCGCCGTCATTCAGGTGGATACTGGAGAGACAGCCGTCGAACAGACGACCACCGGGCAAGCAAGCACCGAGGAGGCATCATGACCGACAAGCGAATTGAGCAGCGCGGGCTCTACTTCGAGGAGTTCGAAGAGGGCACCGTCTACCTGCACCGTCCAGGGCGTACGGTGACTGAGTCCGACAATGTCCTCTTCACCACGATGACCATGAACACCCAGTCGCTGCACCTCGACGCCGCTTGGAGTTCGCACACCGAGTTCGGCGAGCCCCTGGTCAACAGCATGTTCACCCTCTCGACGCTGGTGGGCCTCTCCGTATCGCAGCTCACCATGGGTACTATCGTCGCCAATCTCGGTTTCAGCGAAGTCTCCTTCCCCCGCCCCGGTGCGCGTGGGCGACACCCTGTACGCCGAAACCCGCATTGTGTCGAAGCGCCTTTCGTCTTCTCGACCAGGCCAGGGCATCGTCGAGTTCAAGCACACGATGCGCAACCAGGTTGGTAAGGTCGTCGCGATCGCCACCCGATCCACCCTCATGCACTGCGTTCCTGGCGGGGTGCACGCTGATGCTCAGGCTCAGGCTCCGGCTCCGGCTCCAGCTCCAGCTCCAGCTCCGACACTGACCTCGAGCGAAGATTCGTAATGGCGAACAGTCTTTCGCTCCAAGGCCCCTCACTGCTCTTCTGCCCCGGCGACCGGGGCGAGCGATACGCCAAGGCGCTGGCCGCAGCAGACAGCGTGATCCTCGATTTTGAAGATGCGGTCGCAGCAGCAGACAAACCTTCGGCGCGCGAGCAGTTAGTTGCCTCAGCAAGTGGCCTCGACGCGCTCGACCCCGCTCGCGTAATCGTGCGAGTGAACCCCTTCCCCACTCCTGACTTTGCTCTCGACCTGGCTGCTGTGCAGCAAACCCCCTACCGCACACTGATGTTGGCAAAGACTGAGGGATCCTCGCAGCTCAATGCCTTGGGCGAGGCGGGCTTTCGCGTTCTTGCACTGTGCGAAACGGCCCTTGGCATTTCACGGGTGGCCGAGATCGCGGCGCACCCCGCGGTGTTCGCACTCATGTGGGGGGCCGAGGATCTCGCGGCCAGCATGGGCGGCAAAAGCTCCAGGCGCGATCCAGCAACAGGCGCTGCCACGGGTATGTACCGCGACTTCGCGCGCTACTCACGCTCACGCATGCTGATCGAGGCAAAGGCCGCCGGAAAGCTCGCGATCGACTCGGTATTCGTCAATATTCCTGATGCCGAGGGCCTCCGCGCCGAAGCAGCCGATGCGAGTGCGAGTGGCTTCGATGCGACAGCGTGCATCCATCCCTCGCAGGCGGAAATAATTCGCGCTGCCTACGCAGCCTCTCCCGAAGAGGTAGCCTGGGCCGAGCGTGTGCTCGCCGAAGCAGAGCGGCAACCCGGGGTGTTCCGCTTTGAGGGCAAGATGGTCGACGAGCCAGTGCTGCGCCAGGCGCGGGCGATGCTCGGACGCTAGGCGATCCTCGCACAAAATACCCAGAATCGACCAGCCGCGATGTCATCGCGCAGCCAGGTGGCCACAGCGTGTGCTGAAATGGCTGCAACGAATCGCCCCAAGATCGCCGATTGTTCACCCGGGACTATTTCACACAACACAGCGCAACATGTAACCTCGAATGCAAGACCAACCCCGAGGCACCTCAGAAACTAAACCTATGACAACCTTGCGCATCGATGCCGATGTACTGCTGCAGCAGGCGAAAGCGATCTCAACAGTTCGCTCCTCGCTCAGTAACGTGCGGTCGACCGCGGATGAGGTCGCTGGCACAGTCGGGCATGACAGGCTTGCCGCCAAGGTACGAGAGTTTGGTAGCAAGTGGGACATCACCCGCTCAAAGCTCGATGAACGACTGCTCTTCGTCGAAGAATCGCTTACCGCTATCCGTGAGACGTTTGAGGAGCTCGACGGGTCACTTGCGGAGCAAGCTACAGAGGCCACAGAAACTCCGACCGAGGGGGACAATTGAGCCTGCTCCCTGGAAATCCAGCTGCACTGACGGCACACGCTAACGATCTGATCACCGCGGCAAGCCTCCTGGAGCAAGCGGCTACCGACATGCGCAATCTTGTGCTCGACAGCCAGTCGAGGGCAGTCGATGCGACGGAGGCGAAAACCACCGAAACCTCGGCAGCACTGACAGAGGCCGAGCAGCGCTACCGCGACACGGGCATCGCGCTTCGTGAATACTCTGTCGTGTTGAAGCAGGCACAAGATAGCGCTGATGCAGCAGACAGTGCACGCAACACGGCTGGATACCAAGAGCAACAGGCTCGCAACTCGCTACAATCCCAACGAACGCAAGTTGAAGCGCTTCGTGACTCTGGCATTCCCCAACACCAGATCCTTCAGGCTGAACAGCAACTGAACGACCTGTACCACCAGCAGCGAGCCGCTAATCAGCGCGCGCAAGAAGCCACCGAGCAGATCGAACAAGCCCGTCGCGATGTTGACGCTGCCGCTCAGGTAGCGATCACCAAGATCAATACTGCGATCAAGCAAACAAACGATGGTGTACTAGACAAACTCGGCAGCTTCTTTGACGACCTTGGTGAGATGCTTGCGGCGGTTGGGCGTTGGATTGCTGAAGTACTTACGAAGGTCCTAGAGGTCATCGTTGAGATACTCAAAGTCGTCGCAATTGCGCTACTTGTGATTGTTGCGATCATTGCCCTAGTCGCACTGATCTATGTCGCGCTGCAATTACTGGTTGTCATCCTGGCGAGTGCAATCTTCAAGATTCTCGTTTCGCTTGTGCTCCTGACGGTCGGCGCAGCTCTCCTCTGGGAGGCCACCCGCCCACCACTTGACGTTCGCCCTTACGAGAAACCATCTCTTGAGGGAAAGACCGGAGACGAGCTAGAGAAGGCGAAGTTGAAGCTCAAAGCCTGGGAAGAAAACTCCGCGCTCAAGGACCGCGATCATCAAAGCCTTAGTGACCTGATGGAAAGCGTACGCACCATCGACAGGATGGGCACGACCGACACCGCCGTGGTAGATATCAAAAACATGGGTGGCGAACCGCCCAGGTGGGTGGTCACCATTCCAAGCACTAAAGACTGGACGGGTGGGGCACCGAACGATTGGGCACATAATGTCCCTCTCAAACTTCTTCCCTGGTATCAAACTCAGTTTGAGAAGGCTATTTTGCAGGCGATGGAGCAGGCCGGCATTCAGCCCGGCGACCCTGTTGCAGTTTTTGGCTTCAGCCAGGGCGGCATTTTGGGCGCACGAATGGCAGCAAACGAAGACAGTGGATTCAACATCACACGAGTTGTCACTTTTGGTTCGCCGGTGCACGATATCGCGATCCCTCCAGTCACCTCCCACGGAGACTCCGTCGAAGTAGTCACGCTACGGCACCAAGAGACTGGGCTCTCGTTTTGGAAGAGCGACCCGGTGCCCGCACTTGAGGTACCGTTCATTCGCTACAGTGATTCACCCCATTTCCACACACATGCGCTCCCAGCCCCCGATGGTGCTGCATTCATTAATGCCCACGACCCTGAGCTTTACGCCAGGAGCATGACAAACGTACGTACCGCAGATCCACAGCTGGATGGGCTCTTCGCGGATTTCTATGGGACACCCAAAAGCCAAGTACAGTACCAACTCACAGAGTGATTACTTGAATACAGTGTCTGCAGGATCGAAAGGTTAACCAAAGCAATGGCGTACAGACCCGGCAAGAAGTTCGGTGCTTTCGTAACCGTTCTCGCTTTTGGCATGCTGCTTGTCAGCTGTGCATCACTTTCAGCGAGTGACAAAGACTTGGAGTCCGTAGAATCTCACATACTGGGGTCGAATAGTGCAATTACAGCGGTCAGTGCAAGCGAGAGTCGGAGCGGTCTCGCGAAGCATCTGAACGTCATCGTCACACTATCTACGAGTGCGGTCAACGTTGAAATCATGGAGTCCACTCTGACAAGCTTGTTCGACCACGCGCCAGAAAAGTATGGGGTACTCGTAATCTACTTTGAAGATGCGGACTTCCAGACGCTCGATATTTCTGAAGCGGCAGCGGCGCTCAATATTGGTGAAATTTCACGATCGAGCGGTCTGAGTTTGAGACTCACCCGCCAGGAACTGGCGGCCACAATCGACCAGTAGCGGGCTCGTATTGTTCCCGGGATGCAGCTCACCCACACGGAAACGCACACACGCTCATCTCAACGACAGAGATTCTCACTATGCAACAGGCACAACTTCAGCTCGCGCTCCCCGGTAGCTGGCATGCGATCGATCTCGCCTCGCCCGAGGCCACCAAGTCTTCGATCAAGCGCCTTGCTACGGAGGTAGGCGGCACTTCAGACGAGGGTGCGCCCGCTCGAATTCTGCTCCGTGAGCAAATTTCTCAGGCCGTGGGCTCTGCGGAAGGTGCCCAGCCAGCAGCAATGTATTTCGGCAACGAGCTGGTTCCGGGGGTCGCTCTACCTGTCAGCATCACCGTGTACCAACCGCAGAGCCTCCGTCTCACGCCAGCCGTTGGCACGGACCCAGACCAGGTGCTCAATATCCTGCGCCGCGGACTCGAGAAGGATCACGAAGAGATACACGAAGTAACTGGGCGAAATTTCAAAGGACTTCGCACCGTACTCCGCGAGCACCAAGACCCACCAGCCCCCGATTCCTCGGATCCAACCGTTGCGGAGGCGATGAAGCACCCCGCTTACCAAGCTCTCAACGACCCAAGTGTTCGAGCTGAGGCGGACGGGATCGAGGTCACCAATCTGCGTGTTGACTACTGGTGCCACCAGCCATTCACCAAGAACGCGATTATCGTTTCATTCTCCACTGGCCTAAGCGCGATCGAGCAAACGGTGCTTCGACTGTTCGACACGATCGTCGAGCTCGCGTACTTTACTGCTCCCGAGGATCAGGACCAGGCGTAGTCAGGGCTGCTCGCGCCATCGCGGCGAGGATCGCGGCCGCACGAGATCCGCTTGCACTTGCACTGTGCGGTGTCGAGTTGAGCAGGCCTATCGTTGCGAGAAGCCGGGTCTGCGCTTCAGCCTCATCAAACTCAGGGTGGATAGCACGCAGCACTTTCTCCCACTCACGCAAATATTCTCGCTGCAAACGTCGCACTTTGCGGCTTGCTTCGCTCGGCAAGCTCGAGAGCTCACGATCCTGCAGGAGGATGATGTCTGGTTCGGTGGTTGCAAACTCAGCGTGAAAGTTAATCAGCTCATCGAGGGTGTCGGATGGCGAGCGGTCATCTCCGGCAATCTCTAGGCATCCCGCGAGGAGGCGAGTGCTGACGTCAATCAGCAGCTCGCACAGCAACGCTTCTTTACTCGGAAAGTAGTTGTACAGGGCAGGGCCGCTCATACCGACGGCCTCACCAAGCTCAACCGTCGATACCGCGTTATACCCGCGCACAGCGAAAAGGTGCGCAGAAGCCCTCATGAGCGCTGCGCGCCGGTTCGCCTTTTGCGTCGCCCTCCAGGTGGCTACCACTGCATCAACCGGGGGAAGCTAACCACTCTTTTCAAACTCAGTCGAGGAAGATATCGGGAAAGAGCTGCTCGTCTGGCGTACCTGGTACGGCAGCATACTTCGCGAAGTCGGTCACACCGTCGGCGCGAAGCACGTCTTCCATTACCAGCGTCTGGCCAGAGTAGTCTCGTGCAGGCTTCGTCAGTACCGCGTAGGCTGCATCGGCGCACACCTCGGGAGTACGTGATACCCGCATCATGTCTTCGCCGCCAAGCGCGAACTTCACCGCTGCGGTCGCAACGGCGGTTGCGGGCCACAGGGCATTCGCGGCAATACCGTCTTCGGCAAATTCTGCGGCCAGACCAAGTGTCACCATAGTCATGCCGTACTTCGCAAGCGTGTAGCCGGTGTGCCCACCGAGCCACTTTGGCGTAAGGTTCAGCGGTGGTGAGAGTGACAGAATGTGTGGGTTTGACGACTTCTTGAGCGCCGGGATGGCTGCCCGTGAGCATGAATGTGCCGCGCACATTCACATCCTGCATGAGATCGTACTTCTTCTCGGCAAGGTCAAGCGACGTCGAAAGGTCAATCACACTGGCGTTATTGATGACGATATCGATGCCACCGAACTCCGCAATAGTCTGTTCGACAGCGCGCGCAATATCTTCATCGTTGCGCACGTCTCCGTGAATCGGCAGCGCCTGCCCACCTGCTGCGCGGATCGCCTCGGCCGCGGTGTGAATCGTGCCTTCAAGCTTGGGGTGGGGAGTGTCGGTCTTCGCAACCAGTGCGATATTTGCGCCATCTGCTGCTGCACGCAGTGCGATCGCAAGGCCGATTCCACGACTGCCACCACTCATCAGAATAGTCTTACCTGCCAACGACATGGGCTCTCCTTTGAACACCATCGCAGCGAAGGCGATGATTCATCCAGTTACTGATCAGTAACTGTAATGAAAATCTACCACCCAAAAGCGATCGTCGCTACCCCCCAAAGCCCGATGAGGCAGGCAACGGTGACACCACCATAGATTGCCAGGGTCGCAACCCTCCGGCGGTGGTCAATATGATGCAAGGAAGGAAGCCGCTCCCTGCCCTCACGAACAACTACCGGGTTCCCCTGTGGAGCTACGCCAAGCTTACGCTGCACCTCATCGATCCCCACGATCGCGCCCGCTTCCGCATGCGCCCTGGCACCATAGCTCACCGGAATTCCCTGCGCTACCCCACGTATGCCTGAAACCTGCGCATCCCAAGGCGTCGTCTCAGGGGCGGGCGCGATCGGTCGCTTTGGGTCAAGACCAGCTCCACCACCGAACAGCGCTGAAATGCCACGATTGCTCACCGGGCCGTCAACAGGCGGGGCCGGTGAAGAAACCCATGCTCTTACTCTGTGCAGCTCTGCGCCCTCGCAAACCCCCCCACACTGAATTCACGGATCCTGCGGAATGCTGCTCAGCGGCGCTCGCCGGTCCGGCATTCGCGTCTGCACTCCCAGAAAGTCCTACAACCACCACAGTGGCGTCGTCGGGGGTCCCGTCTTCAGCGAAAACCACCCCTGGCACGACAACAGTCTCGTCACCAAGGCCTGCAACATTCACCACGACGGTCTCGTCGCTGGCCTCGACGAGATTGACCACAATCGTCTCGTCGCTCACCACCGCCGTCGAATCGTCAGTGGTCACAGCAGGAACAGCGACTGTCTCATCTGCCGCGGCAACGACGATCGTCTCGTCCAGATTTGATCGTTCCTCGCTCATCGCGCCCTAGGCCTCGTAATCTCGATTGTGGTGCCGTCAGCATCATCGCGTGAATCGTCCATGATCTGCATATCTATGCCTCCGGACAGCACGTCAACGAGCACTATCGTAATATTGTCCCGCCCACCCGCATCGAGCGCCCGCTGTACGAGTGCATCAACCACCGAGTCAGCCCGGCCGCCCACGGTGAGTAGGGCCTGCACTTGCTCATCGGGAACCTCTGAGGTCAACCCATCGGAGCACACAAGCAGGCGCGAGCCTGTTTCAAGCGGCAGCAACCAGGCATCGTGCCGATCATCGTCGCTTCCGAGCGCCCGCGTAATAATGTTGCGCGGGGTTGCTGCACCCTGTCGGTCGCCACCAGCGATGAGCTCAGAACGCAGTGAGTGATCGACTGTGAGTTGCCGCAACTCGTTACCGCGCTGCAAGTACACTCTCGAATCACCGATATTCAGCACATACCAACAGGGCTGGCCCTCGTGCTCAATACGAATTGCACCAGTGAGCGTGCACCCGGCACCTCGTTTGGTACCAGACGCAACAGCCTTGACTCGAGTACGTGCTTCCTCCAATGCACGTTCAATCCGCTGCACGGTCGCCTCGCCTGGAGCCGTGAATTCCTCACTAAAAGCGGAGATCGCGGCTTTACTCGCCGCATCTCCCCGCTCATGTCCGCCCATACCGTCGGCGACGACAAAACAGGGGTCAGCAGCAAACAGCGCGTCTTCGTTTAACTCTCGACGTTTGCCTCTGTCAGTTCGTGCCGCTACCGATAGTGTGACCCGAGGAGTGAAGTCGGGTAAGTTCACGCAGAGTCACCACGGGGCCGCAGCCGTACCTCGAGCGTTCCGAAGAGCATCCGTTCTGTTGCCGCTGCCTTGACACCGGGCACCAATTCGCTCTCACTGCCGTCATCATTCATGAGTACAAGCCCATTTGTCGAGCCCAGATCCTCCACTACCCACTGCCCATCAGCGAAGCTCAGTCGAGCGTGTGATTTTGAGAGGGTACGCGTGGTGTCAGGGATCGCAAGAATCTCGGATCCGCCGACTGATTCAGGTCGTCGACCCACGGTCACATCACCCTGCAACGGCAGTTCCGTGCCATCTGGAAGCTCAAGCACCCAAATGGGCGTGTTGCCACGCGGTACCACCACGGTGCGGTCGAGATCGTCTTCCTCGCGGATGGCCTGGCGTGTGGAGGCTGCGCGCGTTGCCGCTGCATAGACCTCACCCGGCGGCAACGGGTCGACCTTGCCCGTGATGCCAGTTGGTATTTGCACAGCCGGGGTAGGCGAAGCATGAACTGGAGCAGGGGGTGCGAAAAACGCTTCTTCGGCGACCGGCCCAGGGGGTGCCGCAACTGCGTCGACCTGCGCGGCCGCCGGAGCCACGGGCACGGCCGGAGCCGCAGCAACTCCGGGCAAAGATACTGGCATCGTGGCAGGAATGGATTGAGCGGCCTCGGGGGCCTGCACAGGAATCACAGGAGCCATCGGAGCCACAGGCGCAACCTGTACCGGTGGTGCTGCAGGAGCCTCAGGCGCTGGAGGCAGAGGCGCAGCAGGAACTGCTGCAGCCAGAGGGTGCACTGGAGGGATCACAGGCACGCGCTCTGGTTCAGCCTGCTCACGAGCGGCTTGAGATGCCGCCGTCCACGAGAAGGGTGACGGGGCCTGGTTCTGGCCGAGTGGCACGGCCGGCGAAGCGTAAAAGCTCTCTGCAGCAAGGCGATCGTACTCCGCCTCCGTTTCGCCGCCGAGCGGACCCTGCGGCATATAGGGTGCCGGCGCAGCCGGAACTGCCGACCCTGCTGGCCCTGCCGGAACTGCTGGCCCTGCCGGCCCTGCTGCCGCAGGATTCCATGGCTGTGGGGCCTGTGTGGGTTGTGGGGCATAGCCAGGTTGCACGGGCTGAGGCGCGTGAGGCTGCGACTGTGGAGGCGCAAACCCTGATCCCTGCGCTTGGAACATAGTTGGAGCCGTCGACTGCGCGGGAGCAGTTGCAGGAGGCTGAGGCGCAATCTGTGATGCGAAGCTCGGTGATGACGCAGGTTGCGTACCGGGCGCAAAGCCACGGTGCCCCGTGGAGTTAAAGACAGGAGCAACCTGCTGTTGGCGTGTCGGCCCACTGATGGCAGTACGCTCATCGATGAAGTTTGTAAGCAGCATTGCCCACAGCGGTGCGATGAACACGCCGAGCACCGTGTACCCACCACCCGCACCGAATTCCTTGTTAATTCGGTGCATCGCGATAATCAGCATGATCGCTGGAACAATCGAAAGCCCCACGAAGGAAAGCACGACGACCCAGCCGGGAAGGCCAGCCCGCTCGAGTAGCTTCCATTGGTTCCACACAGGAATCCAACCCTCGCCGCTCTTCAGCCCAATCCGAGGAAATAGGCGGGACATCGCCCATAAGTACCACACCAATATCCCGATACCGATGAGCACCCATACGAGGCCTAGGACAATGAGCATCGGACTGCTTGAATCGCTGAGCATCTTTTGGCTCCTTAGCTAACGTTCTTCACTTTGTGACACTGCTGCTGATTCTGCCGCACCAGCACGCCACTTGACAATATTGACACCGTACGACCGAAGCGCGTAACCGGCACGCAGCCGCTGCCTACGTGTGAACTGAGCTTCTCGCTCAGCTCGATCAGCAGCAACAGCAGCCCACATCCACTCAGCATCCTGCTCTGATAGGCCCTGTGCGGAGAACACCGCGCGATCGGCGGTCTGCCCGGCCCATCGAGCCGCATCAGTACCAAGCGCTTCGGCAATTTCACCTCGACTTGCGCCAGCTGGAATTATGACCCCAGCATCAGCCGCACTGTCGATCATCTCTTGCCAAGCACCGAGCGCCCGTAGCTCCGGGTCTACCGCAGCTCGACGGGTTCTCGCACGCCGACGCTTCGCGAACGGCAAGAATAGCAGCGGCAGCGCCAAGAGCAGGAGCGCTGCAAAACTGAGCCCGACTGTCCGTAACACTGGAATCAGCCAAGACTCCCCCGGTACGTCATCGATCTCGTCCGCACCCTCGCTTCGTTCGCCTAGACCGAGCGGCGGGTCAACCTCTTTGCGTCGCGCTCTTCGGGCGTGGTGGGAAATTCTGGCAGCTGTTCGCCCTCTTCGAGTGTTGTCGGGCGCTTTTCGACCTGGGGTGTGACATCTAGCGCGACCCAGGCTCCCTGTGCTCCACGCACCTCAACCCATGCCGCAATATTTTCACCGGTGCAGTCGGCCTCACACGCCGGAACCCCGGGAACTCCAGCTGCCGCATCGCCTAGGCGAACTCCAAGCACAACTCGCGACTCGAATCCGAGTGCCCGAGCGATGAGAGCCGCGGCAGCTGCAAACTGTTCATCATCGCCGACACCAGCCACGAGCAACTCGGGGTTTGCTTCTTCGCCAGCGAGTCGCTCCTGAGTATTCAGCTGCTCGAAGAGCTGTTCAATTCTCGAAATGGAATGTCCACCGGCACTCGACTCGAACTGAGTGCCGTACTCGGTTGAGAGTCGCTCCAGCCAAAGACTCTCACCCTCGCCATCGCTTATCGCATGGCTGAGATACCCGCGATCACGCAGCCGGTCAAATAACTCGAGGAGCCCAACTGCTGTGGCCGGTTGATCTTGCACCTTCAACCAGTTTGCAAGTTCGGGCATCGACTCAAGATCGAAACTGGGCGCATCTGATGCGGCGCCGCCCTCGAGCAGCGCTTCGGCCCCGGTCTGCATTGTCGCCTTGAACCCGTCTCCGGCAACAAGTCCAGTCGTGTTCTTTCCACCCGGCACGGCAATGGCCGTACCGGTCTCACGGTTCACGTAGAACGCATCGGCCAGCTCTGCCGCCCGAGCTCCACCAAAACTGGGCACCGAGCCCAGGCCCGCAGTGGGCACCCAAATATCGTTATAACCGTCCCCTACGATCACTGTGACCGTAGAGGGGTCACTCACGCGATCCCCACTCGGAAAGCGGGTGAAGCGGCCGGCTTCGTCCGAACTCACGTGAAAGTCGACGCCATCGTATGCATCAAGTACCGCAAGTCTCAATCGTTCCGGCAACGCCCCCTCAGAAGACACCCTGAACAGGGCGGCGTCGAGCGTGGCGTCACGCTTCCAGCCTCGGTATGCAGCCAGCGGGCTGGCCCGTTCGCGAAGCACAATCTCGGGATCGATGCGGTCTCGCGGAACCTGTCGTGAGCCGCTATCGAGAAGGGGGGCAACTGCAAGACCTGCTAGCAGGGCGACGAGCACTGTGGCCGCACCGATTCCGGTGCGGAGCGCCCGCCCGCCGGTTCCACGACGTTCGCCGGGAAGCCGGCCGCGTCGAAGCGCGGCTCGCCGTTCCGCTCCCGCAGAGAACCAAACCCAAAGCGCTCCGAGTACGCCCGCCGCGACCCACAGTCCGATCTCTCGTGGCGCAGCAATGCTGAATAGACCGCCGCCAAACTGTGCGCTGACTTCCGATGAACCAAACACGGTACCAAACGCCACGGGGACCACAAGTGGCAAGGCCGCCAACGGAGCAAATCGCCCGGCACGCATTGCGAGCGTTACCGCCAGAAACGCGGTAAGCATGAAGACAAGGTACGCGGGGACCATGACCGCTTGGTAGGTGCCAACCGGTAGCGTCAGGGTGAGCAACTGTTTCCAGCCAAGCACCACCGCAGCCACACCATCGAGCAGGCCTCGTCCGAGCCCCGCCGGAAGCCGTTCAAACGACTGCGGAACCGCGACTGGCACCACGGTCAGCACAAATGAACCGAATAGTAGGCCGACGGTTGCGAGTGGGCCAAACCGTTTCGCACCGAGGACGGCGATCCCACCGCCAATGACGAGACCCACTGCCGCGGGCACCAACAACCACCATGTGCGGTAAATCGGCCAGGCTGCAAATACCCCCGAGCGCTATGGCAAGCGCCGAGGCGATCACTCCGCCGATCAAGCGCGCGCGGGGGGTCACAGTGCGCCTCGAACCATAAGCTGCGGCAAGTCGCCGAGTGAACCCACCGTTGCGAGGGTGAGCGAGTCGATGCGCTGGGCAGCGGGGTCAGCAAGCAGTTCTGCCCGCACCGCCATCACGTGCACGTCTGGGGAAAACGAGATCGCTGCTCGCCGGATGCGGTCCATCTCGGGCACTGATCCGGTGACGATGACCACGATCGAAAGGTTTCGCACGGTATGCGCGAGGCTACGCGAAAGCACCTCAATCGGATGCTCTCCGACTGCAGCATCAAGTTCTGCCCAGGCATCGAGCATCTGCAAAGGCGTTCGCGACGACATTTCTTCGAGTCCGTCTACGCTTGGGCGAAGCTTTCCCGGTGTCCACGCCGACGCAATGAATCTCTCGCGCCCCTCTCGCACTGCCTGCACGGAAATCGATGCTGCGAGGCTCACCCCAAGTTCAAATTCGTCATCACTCGCGTATTCTTCACGGCGAGCATCAAACAGGACAGCGAGTCTGGCAGTTTGCGACTCCTCATACTGCCGGACCATCAACTTGCCGGTTTTCGCGGTGCTCTTCCAGTGGATGTGCCGCATCGCGTCACCGGCTACGTACTCTCTAACCGCATGGAAAGAGAGGTCGCTGTCGGTAAGCCGCCGACTCGACTGACCTTCGAGATCACGCACAAGGCCCGCCGAGTTGGGCGGGAGCAGCACCGTGCGCGGGTGTACGTGAACGCTGTGGATATCTTGCCACGTCATCTCGCGACGAAGGAGACCAAGAGGATCCTGACGGGCGACCGTCAGCGGCCCGACCCGGATTACGCCCCGCCGCGCCGTCGGCACTACAACGGGAAGTTGCGTACCGTGATGTGGGCCTAGCAAAGGCACCGTGAGTTCACGCAGTGCGTCACCAACTGGCAGCTCGATCACAGCAGGGAGTTGCGGCCTGGCTGCTATATTTTGCACCTCAACCGAGAGATGTACTTCGCCACCCGCAACGACATTCTTTCGACTCACTTCGAGCGTTGTTCGGTATGAACGGGAACCAAGCAGGAACGGCAGCGCGATGAGGAGCAACAGCAGCGCGAACACGGCGACAAACCACGCTTCAATCCACGAGAACATTGCCCCAGAGACCACACCCAACACCGCAACGACGCACACAAACCATCCGAGCGGAGTGATTGCGCGGGTGACAGCCTGAGTACCTCGACTGAGTTTGCGCCAGGTGCGACGCCACCATCGTTTTAGACGCACGCGACGGCGCGACAAAGCTCCGCCTGCGACGACGGTTGATCCCATCGTTCGCGTGCGGGCGCGAGTACGCGTGCCAGTGCCTGTGAGCCACCGGCTTTGCGTGCGATCAGCATTCACGCGGTGCCGTTCTCCTGCGGCTCGGGAACGTCGAGAAGCAACTGTCCAACAATCTGCTCAGCTGTGACGCCGTCGAACTCTGCTTCAGGTTCGAGGATCAGGCGGTGTGAAAGCACCGCCGTCGCAAGGCCACGCACATCATCGGGTACTACATAGGCACGTCCCTGGATAAGTGCCCAAGCGGTCGCCATGCGCTGCAAGGCCAGTGCACCACGGACGCTTGCGCCGAGGCGTACCTCTGCGGCTCCACGGCTCGCTTCAACAAGGCGAGTGATGTAGTCAACGATGAGTGGGCTCACGAAGACCTGCGTCGCGAACTCCTGCAGTTGCACGAGGCTGCCCGTGTTCATTACTGGCTGCAGCTGAACCGGCGAGGCCTGCTGCTGCAGAATGCGGCGCATCGCCATGTCGTCCGGGTAGCCGATGCTTGTCTTGATAATGAACCGGTCAAGCTGCGCTTCGGGAAGGCGGTATGTACCAGCCTGCTCGACTGGGTTCTGCGTCGCGATGACCATGAACGGGCTGCCCACCGGATGGGTTTTTCCATCGACGGTGACCTGACGTTCTTCCATCACTTCGAGCAGCGCCGACTGGGTTTTCGGGCTGGCTCGGTTGATCTCGTCAGCGAGTACCACGTTGGCGAAGATCGGCCCCGCATGAAACTCGAAAATACCCTGTCGCTGGTCGAATACGGTGATGCCGGTGACGTCGCCAGGAAGCAGATCTGGGGTAAATTGCACACGCGACGAGGATCCCTGGATCACCTGCGCGAGCGTCCGGGCGAGAGCCGTCTTTCCTGTGCCCGGCACATCCTCAAGTAACACGTGGCCGCCCGCGACCTGTGCGGCAAGCACGAGTTCGATCACACGACGTTTGCCGTGGATGACCTGCTCCATGGCATCGGCGGTCGTGCGCAAGCTCTCGCCCGCCCAAACGGCCCGATCATCGCTTAGCGGTGAGGGGGCCGCGACCTGCTGAATGCTCATCTGGTGCTTCTTTCTTTTTGCTGATTACGTGTCGTGTCGGGCGGGATCGCGCGGTCTACCCGCCCGGGGGCGGTGGATCGCCCGGGTCAACCGGGTCAGGCGGTGGCGGTGCGTCACAAATCGCGCCATTAAAGGTCGTGTTGTCGAAGCCACCGCCAGTCCAACTCAGCCGAATGTCCTTCGAGCCTTGCGGAGCAAAGTTAGCTTCGGCTGCGGAACGGCCCTCAACTATGAATTGACTCGAAAGATCACCATCGGCCAGTACGCAGGCCCCGGTCCATGTCACCCTTGTCGGGAGGTTCCCCGCAGCGGACACAGCAACCGGCGATGAGCAGCGTTCCTGGTTCATACCCAAGATGCACTGCTGTATCTGCACGGAGACACCCACCGGCACCGACCCAATCGAGTTGTCAACCGCGACTCCGTTGCTGAGAATGTACCTGAGCCACGCCCCGTCCACCCGACCGGAAACGTTCGGTTGGTCTATTACTGTGGTGTATTCCCGGATCGAACCGAGGTTCGTAACCTGGCTCCCGATGTTGTACCCATAGTTCACAACCAATGCGTCCGGAACACCACCCACCCACACCGGTTCGGTAGTTACGGTTGTTGTGCCAAATTCACTCTTCGCGCATATCGTCGCCACATAGCTGCGCAGCTTAGTTTGGGGAGGGAATACTCCGGTACTGCTATCGCAGCTCGCAGACGAGCCGTTCGGGCCGCTTATCCCGTATGTAAGGGTGAGCTCTTTCGCGTAGTTTGCCTCCCAATTTTCAACTACACGTACCGAAACCCCGTCATCCATTACCTCTAGCCCATAAGACGTTGGGATCGGAGCAGCGCCGACAACCACTTCGGCATTTCCTGCAGTTCCCTCTCCATTCCCGCCGCCAGAGTATCCAGGGGGAATTTCGCGATCCTCTGGAACTACCGAGAACTTGCGTAAACCGACTTTTAGCGTGTGTGTGCTGTCTCCGCGGGAAACCTCGAAACGTGGCCCGTTATCTATCGAGAGCCAGAGGTGTCTCGCCCCATCCGAACCCCTGATTTTCAATCGAACCTCCCCATCTTCTTGAGAGGTATTACTTCGATTCTCCATTGCCTCCGCAATAACCTCAGGCGCAGGTGGAGCGACATAGGCCCAGGTGGCAGCAGAAGCATTCGAGGTGGCGTCCGAGGGGCCAACCGAGTTGACCGCCCGAGCAAGGTAACGTCGCCCATTCTCCTTGCCGACAGGCACGTCATTTACGGTGCAGACCGCCACGCTTCCTGAGGGGGAACAGCTCGCGACAGGGCTACCGCCTTCGTCAAGAACCTCGATTCCGGTCACAGACGGGTAGGCCGTTTGTGAGTTCAGCGACACGGTCAGAGTCACGCTCGTAGCGTTTGCTCCCGTTGCCTCAATATTTGCAGGGGCTCTCGGTACACCCTGAGCGTCAAACTCGATCGTTCCGGTGCCTGTACGGTTTTGCGCGTCACGAACAGTGAAGCTCGCCGTGCACTTTCCGCCTGGACCACGAGGATCAGCCCAGCTCACGCTCACCGAGTTACCCGAAGCCTGCATGCTGCCAAATGCGCAACCAGCGCCGTCAACAGAGACAAGATGCAGGCCGCCCCCGCTCTTGCCGCTGAAAGGATCATACTCGCCACCAACACCGATAAGTGAGGTGCTACAGGAAGACCCAACGGTGCACTGCAGAGAAACTGTGCCACCCTTCGGCGCATCCACTGCAGCTTCACCTACACGCAAAGTCAGCGCTGCCTGGCTCTCACCAGAACCTGATACCGAAACCGTGACCACTTCTTGGCTTCCAGGCACAGCATCAGCTCTCGCTTGCACCTGCACCTGATCGCCCGAAGAGGTGACCTCGAAGAAGGAGCCACCGCCTGATGCTTGCCAGCGCAGCTTGGACAGGTCACCCTCGCGACCGCCTTGCCACTGCACCATATCGGTGAGCTTGACCGATTCACCCGCGCCCGGTGCGACGGTTCTTGTAAGGGGCTTCAGCTGAGCGACGGGCTCGTCCGGCACAATGCTCACTGGAATCGGCAGTGTCGTGTAGGTCTTTTGCTCTGTAAGACGCACCCGAATGGTGCAATTGTCGCTCCACGGGGCTTCTCGCCCTGCAATGTAGCGAATAGTGGTTGCATCTATGGCTTCGCAGCTGGCCTGCTGGCGCTGCACGCCGAACGCGCTTTGATCTAGTTCGACCCGATCGCCAGGACCGAGATCGAGCAGATCTGAGATCCTTGCCTCAGCACTCTTGTTTTCCTTCACCGAGATCGGCTGTACGCCAGCCTTCAAGGAAAGTCGTAATTCGTCAAGGGGAGGCACTATGAGGAAGCCAAAAGACTCGACTTCTGTACCAGTCATGTCCGTGCCAGCGAGCCGGAAGGGAACCAAGTCACCCTCGGCCTTGTAGCTACCAAAAATCTTGGAGCCCTTCACGCTGTAGCGATCCGCGGCGCTAC
Source organism: Leucobacter sp. (assembly GCA_034676385.1). Taxonomy (GTDB): domain Bacteria; phylum Actinomycetota; class Actinomycetes; order Actinomycetales; family Microbacteriaceae; genus Leucobacter. The sequence goes on along the minus strand of JAUCCH010000040.1, from coordinate 15,236 downwards.
CCCAGAGCGAAAGCTGAAGAGTCGAAATATCACCCGACGCCCACCGCACACGGTCCGTGACTACGTCGACGCCAGTTCGGGCGAAGTCAGCGCGGTCTCGAACTGACAGCACCGTGTCACTGACTGCCGGAGCCTGCTGGCCGATACGCTCAGACACCTGCACGACGATCAGCCCATCAGCTGTGCTTTTGCTGGTTTTCGAGCGAACCGTGTACTTGTAAGAAACCGTTCCGAGCTCGGTACCGCCTTCGATAGCCACGACACCCTGCTTGAGACCTGTCAGATCAAGGCGACTCTCAAGCTCACGGTACAGAGGCGAGCTTTCCCCGCCCGGCACGTTCGGGACAACTTTAAGCAGTTGTAGTTCACCACCCGATGGGTCGATGTCGTTATCTAGCGGCCGCACCACCGCAGGGTCTGTAGCGCCCATAGCGATTCGCACGTAATCGCTATAGACCACAGGAGCGCCACCGGAGGGATCTAGGTCGGTGATGATGATACGTAAACGACCGTTTGCCTCTCCGCCGAACGAATCACGCACTGTGTAGTTCACAATCTGCGTGCTGCGTTGGGCGTTTGCGAGGCCTCGACCTGAACCGAGTTGCTGCGGGCAATAATGCTGGTCGAGAGCTGCGAATCGTTCGGAGCGTCGATAGACACTAGGCGTAGCCGGTCCCCATCGGGGTCCACACCAGAAAGTGGCACGAGAGCGTTCACGCGTTCACCTGGTGCAACTCGCACGGTGACAGTTGCGGGCAGAGGATCACGGTTGGCTCCGGTGGGCAGCACCATCACCCGTACCTGCCCAACGTCGCTCTGCTCCGGACTAGACGCACCATAGGTTGTGTAGCTGAGCAGGTATTCGCCTGGTTCTTTCGGAGCGAGGTAGCGCACGCTACCTCCCGAGGCGAAGGCCAGTTCTCCTGTAGCTCCTGGAGCTCCCACTTCTGGGTGCAGCACGAGCCGCTCGCCCGGTGGAGCCACATCATTCTCAAGCACTGGAATATCGACAACCGAGCCCGCGCGCACTGTTGCGTTGTCGGCGACAGCAATGGCACCGAGGCCCGCTTCTGCGACCTGGAATACCGTCAACCGGCCCACAGCAGTAGTGCTGCCCTCAGCAATCACCAAGTCAACCGAACCGATACGACCTGGCTGCCCATCAGCAGTAGCCCCAGATACACGCACACGGGAGTGTTCGATTACGTCAGCGCGCAACTGCCCGTCTGCAACAGTTGCCGATTGCACCGTCATAGCTCGAGAGTTCGCCCCAGGAACCGCCGCGAGCACATCAATGGTGCTGTCTGCCAGCGATCGAACAAAAGCTCGGAGTGGAGGTACCGCAAATGGTGCCCTCGATTCAACCGCAGTGACGCGGATGATGCCCGTCGCCTCCTGTGTTGTAACGGTATCTCGAACAGTTACTGCTACCAAGGAGTTACCTGCGGTGTCCGCGAGCACCTCCACAGTTCCCGCTCCCTGGTTGGGTGTCACCGTAAGAGCACCCTGCTGTACGACGGCGTCCACAAGCTGGAATGAACCCGAACCGCCGGTCAACCGCTCAAGCGGCCGCAACAGTGTTGCTTCACCAATGGTCGCCGTAGATGCCGCTGGAGCAAACTCGATTGCGGCACCGGTACGAATACGCAGACGGAGATCCCGCTCAGTCGCTTCACCGCGCGAGTCGGCGACTGTAATTCGTACAACTGCATCGCCCGAAGCAGCGTTTGGATCGGTGTGCCGAACGGCAAGCTTGCCATCCTCGGTGACCAGCGCGCGAAGCGGATCCTCGGGGTTTGAAACCGAAGCGCCTGCGAGCATCATCGGGTCACCCTCAAGATCGACCCACCCCTCAAGTGCGGGCATGATCAGCGTTCCACCGGGAGCAAGTTCGGGGCTTGGCCAAGCACGTTGGCAGCCCTCAACCGGACACCACTGCGGGGCCGTGTTTATCGACTCGTCAACTACTGTGAGCGTGACAGTAGCCGGTGCAGAGACATGAACGCCATCGGTAATCGCGTAGCTGAAGCTTGCCGATCCCTTTGCATCTGGACTCGGGTGCACGACCATGCCCTGGCCGTCGCTCAGCGAGTTGATCACGCCAAACTCGACGCTCATCCCATCGCCAAGCCCCTCGGGCACAACCGTCAGCACATCTTTGCGGTTTGGATCAAAGTCATTCAGCAGCACGGGGAGCAGAACCGGCTCCCCCGCACGTATTCCAAAGACATCATCGATAGCCATCGGAGGTTCTTGTTCGGTCACGTCCTGCGTAACTACAGTGCCCGATTCTTGTTTTGGAGGATCGACCAGGCTCCACTGCACAACCGGAATCAATTGCCCGTCTGGGACGGTCCACATCATTCCGCTGCGCCGCTCAACGATGAGCGCACGGCTACCATTTGAACGAACTTCAAGCTCCGGGTTGCTGAGATCCTCAACTGACTCATCAAGTTCGAGTGATGACTCGCCTGTGTCTGAGGTCCACATAAGGGCACCCGCCGTACCAACCCAGGCCGCAACCGCGAGCTGATTCACATACTTTGGCTGTGCCGGAATCCCATCGGTTTCAACTACACGCGTAGTCGTGCCGTTCTCGTCGATACGCCATAGACCACCCTCATCGGCAACCAGCACGCCGGCATTCACCGCTGTCGAGCCTTGCAGACGTGGAATACCCTGGATATCGATCGCTATCGATTCCTTGCTGCCTTCCAGCCAGAGATTACCTGCGGCCGGGTCAAAGAGCACCCAATCACCATCAATGATTGCAAGCTGCAAACCCTCGGCGGGTACATCGGCTGGCACAGGTGTTGGGCTTCCTCGCCAAGTACCGGAGATAGCGTCGTACCAGCGGATCGCCTGTTCTGCGCTCGAGTAGAGTGCCACCCGGCCCTGCTCGTCGATTGCAGCGGCGTCGGCAACATACTGCTCAAGCTCTTTCACCTCTTCGTCCGAGAGCCGGTCTCGCTCTTCTCTCACAGGGTCAATCTGCACTGCAGAGGAAAGAGAACTGCGGCTTTCACCACCACCAGTTTTCACTTGAGAGAGATACACAGTGCCGGTCTGCGTGAAGTACAGCACGAAACCACCGGCAGCAATCACCTGACGTGTGCCATCAGGTGTGCGAATTGCCGAGCTTCCCTCACTCGCGGGGCTACTGCCTTCCGTGGCACCCGCTGGAGCCGCAGCCGAGTCATCAATAGCCTCGCCCTGAGTGTCTTCACCTGCCGCTGCTTCCTCCGCGGCACCACCCTCACCTTCAGCCTCGGTCTCCCCGGACGGAGCTTCATCTTTCACGTCGGTTGGTGAGGCCGGATTGATCTCGTGTGCCCGACCAAATCCCTGTGTAAGTAGCAGCCCAACATCACCCGTCTGCACTACTCCACTCGGGCTCTCTGCCACCCGGACAGTATCAATCTCTGCGGTTTCAGTGTTTACCCGGGCATACTGCCCCGCTGCGCGCTCAACCCAGACCGAGGGATCCTCGCGGGGAGTTTCACGTGAGTCGAATCCATTCGCAACGACAGCAAGAGTCACGACCAGTGCCGTAGCTACCCCACCAGCAATCCAGCCAAGCCAGCGGTTCCTCGTTGAGTGCGCGCCATCGCGCTTCGCGACGTTCAACCGAGCCATCCCAAAGCAAACGCGGCACCGAGGCCACCGCCGACTACGAGCACCGCGATTGCGGCACCAATCAGGCCAGCCCTCATCGGCGATGGTGGCTTATCAGCTAGAACACCATCCCGATTCACGCTTTGGCTCTCGTTACGCAGTTCAGCACGCCGTTGTGCCCGTGTCGTTGCCCGCACGGAGGTCACTGTGGGCCCACGTGTGAGTGAGAAATCTGCCGCGGGAGCAACCCATCCGGGCCTAATGAGATCAAGCGGCGTAACGTCAAACCCATAACCGCGCTGTACCTGTCGCAGTGCCTCGCCGAACTCACGCATATTAGCAAAGCGCTGCTCCGGGCGCAGATGCATTGCTTTCTGCAATACAGCTTCAAACGGCTCATATCCTTGCGCACCAGGAATGGGGATGTACTTTGCTTGGTAGATGCGGGACTTCATCTTCGATTCGGTGTTCTGAGCACGATCCTGGTTTTCAAAAGGAGAAAAGCCCGCGGCAAACGTATAGAGAGTTGCCGCGAGAGCCCAAATCTCACTTGCGACGGTGCCAGTGGTGGTACCCAGGTTGACTTCCGGTGAAGCCCAAGGAATCGACAATGCCCGCTGCTTGTCATCGGATGCGTACTGATTCTGCAGCATCGAAATACCAAAGTCCGTAAGTACCGGCCGGCCGGTCGTCGTGAGCAGTACGTTAGATGGCTTGATGTCTCGGTGCATGATGCCCGCCTCGTGGGCAGACTCAAGCGCACCCGCAAGACGCACACCCGCGTCGAGCACCATCTCTAGTGGGGCGGGATTCTTGAGAGTCAGAGCACGCATGTTCTCTGGGCAGAACTCCATCGAGAGGTACGGTCTGCCGTCAGCAGAAATACCCGCCGAATACATTGAAACGATGGACGGGTGATTCGACAAACGCGCCATCGCATCTGCTTCAGATTCAAAATCTGACCGGTCACGCGCCTCACTGACAGATACTTTGAGCACCTTTACTGCGACTACCCGCCGTGGCATATCTTGCTCGTACTGATACACATCAGCAAAGCCACCGCTACCTAATGGGCGTACGTATCCGAGCCCTGTGATGCTCGGTGGAGCAGGAGGCAGGGATTGGGCAGACACGATAATAATCCTATGGGAGAAAGATGGGCCGTCGAACCGTCAGATTGATTCTTTTCCAACGCTTCACTATAGAGAGGTCTAGTACGTTCTCACCTGGTGCGTAAGCACCACATCTGCTGCCACGGCTAGGTTCAAAACTGAGACTCGAAGTCGTGCAACGCAAGCAAGCTCCTACTGGCCCAGGTTCTCTGAGAGTCGCTTTGCTAGCTCTGCGTCGGCGTTCTCGAAGGCATCTGCTACTGCATCCAACTGTTCTCGCAACTGACCGATCTCTTCGATCATCTTCTTCCGACCGATCTCCCACTTCGAGGCGAAATCAACCGACGTGCGACGCAAATCTGAGACCGGAATCATGCCTTCAAGTTCAGCCGCATCTGCTGCCGCACTCTCCAGCCTCGATTTGATCGAGACGGTGCCCTTTGCCGCGGAAGCGATCACCGCGGTATCAACCTGCAATTTACCAGTCATCTTTATGCCTCCGAACTTGCAAGATGGAAAGTTGGACCTATAACCGAGATACTCTGAGCAAACTCATCGAATTCGTCTTGCAGCATGCCGAACTCTGCAATATTTTGGCCCGCAGCAATCATGACAATATCGCGATCGTCCTGCCGCCACGCCCAGTGCGAGATTCCAGTAATTTCGCGATCGTTGGCATCAGCAACGAACCGCATGCTCTTCATACCGTTCCCAAGATTGCTCGAGTTGAAGCGCACGGCCTGGGGCGGGCGAATGCAAGCGCTGTCACCCATGCCAAGCAGATCCTCGAAAGAATCATCTTGTCGGGGGACCTCGTACAGACTCACAAAACTCAAGATGGCATTCGGATCCACAAAATAGACGAAGCGGTACTCTGCGGGTCCAACATTTTGTGCAAGACCTTCGAGAGTAATCTGCAACCACTCTCTGGTCGAAGCGTCGTATCCAAGAGCCACCGCGGTCTCGTCGGCGAGCTGCACACTCCATTCCTGAGGTGAGGCGAAACCCTCCCATGGCCACTCGGTCGGCACGTACAACCACTTCAACAGATCACAGTCGACTCTAAGCGTCATGACTCGCCTCCTCCCAAGTCAGCGCATCGAGCATGGTAATAATAAGCGTGGTGAGGGCATCTGTAATTGGCCGGTAATCCTCTACCGCAATCCCAGATATCGTCGCAGAGGCGAGCAAGTAGGCGCCTCCCTCCGGGGTGATCCAGGTAGTTTCTATCGTTCGGAGCACGACGAGGCTCTCCGGATCAGCACCAGCCGGAGCTTCGAAGTCGACGATCTCTCGGGTCGCTGGCCCAGCATCAGTCTGCACGCCATCACCATTTGGAAGTTTCAGCTCACCCGATTCTGGTTCAAGCAGACTCAAGGCGATGGACGCCGAAACAGGCACCTGCCACGGAACCCCGAGAGGCATGACCACCGCGATTCCACCAGCGCCGCTGGCTTCGTCGAGTACCTGGATCATCGCTTCCTCGAGCCGATGAATAAAGGGACCAATGCTATCGCGCGGAGCGGTCTCCCAAGCTTCGCGAAAAAGCTCACGAACGGTTGTTCGACGGTTGCCCTGCACCGGAATCCATGCCCACCCCGGCGGCACAATCATCTGGGGTTTGCGGCTGAGTTCTGCTGCTGGGTTTACCTCGGTGGGTCCGGATGCGTCCTTCACACCGCTTCCTTCCAAGCCGGTTTCAGCCAGCTTGCGGGGAGCAATCTCACGAGCCCCAATAGCCCGCGCAAGAACAGCAGCACAAATGAGGCAGCCCACACAAGGAGTAGCACCTTCGCTCCGGGTAGGTCGAAGCTCATTATGGTGGCGGCCAACGCTCCCACCAGGCTTGTAATGGACATCGCAAAGCGCGCATTACCGGGCAGTGCCGACCCGCCAGCAGGAGTGGAAAAGATCAAAAAAATGTTTGAGACAAACATCGCGACGAAACCAATCCAGTTGCCAACCTTTAGCGGCCAGCGCAGCACAAGCGGAATTCTGCTCGGGTCGACATCACCCTCGTATCCGCGCGGGTTAGGTAGTGAAAGAACCACGGCGGCCAGCAGCATCAGCGCAGCCGCCCAAAGCACCCAGTACTGACCCTGCGGTGGCGTGAGAAAGGGTTCACCTGGCTTCGGTGGATCGTTCAGCAGGAAGAATGCCGCGAACAATACGATGCTGACCACGATGAGCAGGTTTACTCCCGCCCACAGTGCACCCACCCAGAGGGTTAGTCGTGGATGTGCGGAGCCAAATGTGACGTTATTCACGCTAGCCGCCTACCTTCCAGGTCGCATGCTCGTGCTTGAAGTCCTGGTACCAGTCGTAACTTGAGTCGAGCCAATCTCCTGTACTGAATTCGGTTCCAAAGAGTCCATTAACGCCCGAATCAAGCGCTTCAAGTGCCGCATCCACTTTGGGGAGGTAGCTCTCAAATGCGTTATTGAGCTGATGCCCTACTGTGTTCACAGTTCCAGAAATCTTTGCCACTTCAATCGAGACTTGACCGGTGAGAGAAGCCAGGTTATCCGCCGAACTCGCACCAGCTTTCGACCCCGCAATTAGGCGGAGAAACTGTGCGTTATCGACGCCCTTAGACTTCAAAACTTCAACGCCCCACCCTGAAATCTTTGGCCGGCTAAACGAGCCGTTCCAGGTTACCTTCGGAATCATTGTTCCAGGTCGGGTGGTTTGGTTCAGCACACCCTTAAAGCTAAGGCTCACCCTACGGGATGACTCCGCAATGCTGTGGCCGCGAGAGGCTAGCGTGCCAATTCGGGTCATCCGCAATGCTTGGGTCGCGCTTCGTACGAGACTGCCTGCAATCGCGCCTACGCCAAAGGTCGCAAGCGCAAGCACATCAAGACCAAAATCAACCCACGAAATCTCACCCGAAGCTGCGAGTAGCCAGCTCAATCCTGCAGTAAGCCCAGCAGCGGCGAGAGCAAAAGGCGCAAGAACTGGGAAGAAGAAACTCGCTACCGCCAGCACCGCTGTTACGACCTGCAATATTTTGTGTGAATGACTTTTAAGAACTCAGCGTGCTCATTCACCCAGTTCTTGACCTTGTCCCATACCGAATCATTCAGGCCATCCGCTTTGATAGCTCCGTTTAGAGCACGTGCAGCTGTCGATCCGCGATCCTTGAGATCACGCACAACCTGCTCGTACTGACGCTGCAGGTCTTGCAGAGCGCCGCGTGCTTCGGTCTGAGCCTGTCGCAACCGCCACTGCTCTTGCATGTGGTCCTGTGTTGCCGTGATGTAGGACGGGCTACCGAGGCGCGGGGCATCAGCAGTGTGCTGTTCAAGGCGCCTCCCCCAACTTGCAACCGTTGCCTGCTGCTGAGTTTGCTGCTCGACAAGCCGATCTGCCGAGCTTTTAGCTGTCTGCAGATGAGTTGCGAATTCGCTGAGTTGCGTTCCTGCTGCCGCATACCTGGTCTTGAGAGACTCAAGGCGGCCGGTGACGTCCTCAGAAACACCGGCAAGTGCGGTGACTGCCTTACTCTCAGAGGTTCGAGAATTTTTGATCATGGCCTTAAGATCGGCGACCGAATCTTCAATTGCTTTGGCGGTTTGCGTAAAGCGAGTCGCTACGGCCTGAATCCCCGCGACGTCGCCCGGAATTGCGCTCAACTGATTTGAGATCTCAACGCTCAAAAGAATTCACCTTCATCAAACAAGCAAACATGCTCGGGCCAACGCTATGACCCGAGCATGTTCAAAAATTTATTACGAGCGGAAGCTTAGCTACCGATCGAGCTAGCGAGCTGCTGGTCTGTCGACTTCAGGGTCTCAGCTGCCTTGTTCAGGAATGCTGCCATGCCCTCGATGCCCTGCACGGTACGCTGTGCACCCGTGGTGAACTGCTCGTACGATGCGTTGAACGCACCCGAAGCGCTGGTGGTGGTGAAGCCGTTCGAAACGAGCTCGTTCACCAGTGCGCGAAGTTCGTTGAGCTTGCCCTCAAGCTCACCCTGCCCTGCACGCAGGCGGGTAGCAGAAGAGTTCATCTGCTCGTAAGTTACATTCAGATTTGCCATGTCTGCCTCTCAGTAGAAGCGCAGCAGTGCGCTCCTGCGCTTACAAGTCAATACGACGCCCGCATGACGTCGTCACCCATCAATCTACTACTTCGATGGCATTGACAAAAACGAATTCCAGGTGTTGTTGTGAATAACTTCAACCAGTTGAACCATCCCAATAGCTTCGAGAGCGAAATTTTATTCTGGCAGGACTAGTGGAAGCTGCACTCGGAGCGACTTACCCGAGACCACATACATTGCCCGTCCTGGCGGGAACTCTTTCCGTTGCAACCGCTCGAATGGGGTTTTAAAGATCATCTCTCCGTCGTGGGTGTCGGGAGCAAGCACGACACCTCGTCTGGATGATTTCAGCGCTCCCATCAAGCCGAAGCCGGTGTGCCACTCACTCGTATCGCCGTCACTGACGATAAGGCATTCCCCACGTTTCGCCCGGGTGGCCAGGGAGCTGAGACTCATCTCTGCCATAGAAGTCGAGAAGTCAACGGCTCCCTCGATAAAGACCGCAATGTCATCAAGCGGTTCCCCGTTCGACATCAGCCCATCTATGAGCGCCATAGCCGAGGTGCCGTCGGTCGCGACGTTGTCCCATTCGATGATCGTGGAGAGCGGCGTGCGCGAGCTCGTGAGTAGCAACATTCTCTTTGCGAGACCGGCTCGACGGATCGAGAGGGCAAGCGAGGCAATCGCGTTCGTGCGCCCAGAGCCCGGCCCGCCAGCGACCACAAACAAGCCACTTGGCTCGAACCCGATCGGCCCCAGATCCTTCTCGGAGATACCGAGCACTGGCTGCCCCGCAACCTGCTCCGGTATTTCATCAAGAGCGTACAGCTCGGGCAAAGCGCGAATGGATGGTGCTGGGAGCCTACCCTGCCTCTTCAGCGATTGCGCAAGCTCATGCACCGCTGCCGCCTGAGTGCTGATCGATCGCGTGCCGCCGATAACCGCTATCTGTGCTTCGAGTTCGTCAATAATTGCACGGCCAGGCACCGAGTCCGGGCTCAGCACGTCCCGGGGTACGCCGAGCATTGCGTACCCGTCGGTATCTGCCATCCGCAGCACTACTCGCTGCTGGATCAGAGCCTGAAGTGCAGTTGGCACGCTTTGCCCGCGATCAGCGGAGAGCGCAACGTGTATACCCATAGCGCGACCGTCAGTCATGATCTGCTGGAATGCTTCGTAACTATCGGCCCGACCCGTAATTCCCTCATAGTCGGAGCGGAAAGTTGGAAAGCCATCGACCAAGAGCAGGATTCGCGGCTCGTCGCGGTTACCCGTGAGCTCCCGGTACTGCACGATACTGTCAGCATTGACCGCCGCATATGCCTCTGAGCGGCGTGCAATCTCTTCGCGCAGCATCTTGAACAGGTTCTTGACCCGCTCGCTCGAATCACTGCCAATCACGGCACCGACATGTGGCAGCACTTCAAGCATTCGCAGGCCACCTGCCCCAAAGTCCAGTGCATACACATTCACTGGGCCTCCGCGTGGGGTAATTCCGGCCGCAATAGCTAGCGTTCGTAGCGTCGAGCTCTTCCCACTCCCGCCGGTACCGTACACCGCCAAGTGGCCATCGAGGTCAGGCGCAAAGTGAACGGTGGCCTGTGTCTGCCGCTGGGGCTGGTCTTGTACGCCCAAAACTAGCCGCTCATCGCTACGCTGCGACAGCTTCGCGAGATCATACATTTCAGCAAGCTCATCCAACCACGGGCGCCTGGGGTTCGGGAGCTGTCGCTGCTGTGCGGCCGACACGATGGTGCTCACCAGACGTTGCTGGTCATTCGGGCCGAGATCCTTTTCTTCGCTCTGCCGGTCGCTCTCTTGCTTTGGTCGTTCCCATCGCTCAGACGGACCGAAATGGAAGGTTTCAAGTTCGATCTCTGGCCCGGTTTCTTCGGCGAAACTCCACCCACCAGCGTAGGCAGACTGGAACACCGACAAACGGCCCGGTCCAGTTTTGGCTGCGGCGCGACCCGGCACACCCGGATCAAATCGTCCCGCCATTTTGTCACCGATCACGTCATCACTGTCGACCTCATCGGCCATACGAAGAGCGACACGCAAGTTCGTGTTCGCACGCAGATTGTCTTTGATCACGCCTGCAGGTCGCTGCGTTGCCATGATCAGGTGAATACCGAGTGAACGCCCGCGCTGCGCCACGTCCACGACGCCATCAACAAACTCTGGGACCTCGCCAACGAGCGCAGCAAACTCGTCAATTACGATCACAAGCGCCGGTGGCGCCTCCGGGTCACCGCGCTTTTCAAGCTCAATAAGATCTTTCGCCTTCTTCTGTATGAAGAGGGTCTCGCGGTAATGCAGTTCTGCACGGAGACTCACAAGCGCACGACGCACAAGGTGCGGGCTGAGGTCGGTAACCAGGCCAACACAGTGCGGCAGGCTGATGCAGTCCGCAAAAGCCGCCCCACCCTTGTAGTCGACAAAGAGAAAAGTCACTCGCTGCGGGCTGTACTCAGCTGCCATGCCGAGCACCCAAGCCTGCAAGAATTCGCTCTTGCCCGCACCAGTTGTACCACCAACGAGCGCATGAGGCCCTTGCGACCTCAGGTCGAGATGCATGGTGCCGCTAGCTGTCTGGCCAACAATAGCTCGAAGCTTTGGTGCCGTCTTACTCGGGCTCCCACCCGCTTCGATGAGAGATCCGTTCTGCTGCCAACGATCAACGATTGCATCAGGATTCGTTGCCATCTCTTCGCCAAGGAGCGACAGCATCGACACGGTCTGCGGCACATCGCTCGAACTCGACTGCACTGCACCCGCATCAACGTAAGATGCGATCTTGCGTGCAAAAAGATAGAACTCTTCGCGCGTAAGTCCTTCAGGCTGTAGCTGCTCGGTCGTCACGCCAAGGCGCACGTATCCGACCCGCGCACCTTGCTGATCAAACTCCACGAAAGTACGGCACGCCGCGGGTACTTGCGCGCGTTCAGCGGCTATCCAGACCGGATAAATACCCCTTCCTGCAGAACGCTCAAGGAGTTGAATCAAGCGAGCCCTGTCAACGGGTGCATCGTCACTAATGAATACGAGGATCGGCGGCAACGGTACGCTCTCGGTATTCTGACCGCCGCGCTTGCCGACCAGCTCACCCGCATTCATTGCGCTGTCTTTTTGGTCCATCGCACCGAGCTTGTTCGCATCTTCCTTGCCCTGCGGCGAGCGCAACGACACCAGCTCTTCGAGGCAGGCAAGCACGTGTGTGCCCGCTGAAGTGGAATCAGCGAAGGGCATGCCACCGAAGAATTGATCGCTCTCGACAGAATGGGGCAACCATTTCATTGAGAAGAATTCTTCGCTCCATGCTGGCCCAAAGATGCCGCAAATCACGAACTCGTTTGGTCCTCTTGTGCCCGCAACCTGAGCCGCAAGGCCACGCGTGTACCACGCAACAGCCTCTGGGATCCCACACACGGCAATCGCACCCGCGTCTTCAAAGCTCTCTACCACGGGTACATTCGTGACCAATCGGTACCGATCGATAACGTCTTCAATTGCCGCCAGGTCGTCGGGTTCTGACCGATCCGGGTTAGTGGGTGGCTTCACGGTGTTGCGTGACGGCACAGTACCGATCCCGAGGCGCATCTGGGAGAAGGTCCAGTGCTCCGGGCGACGCTTCCAGACTGCGCTCTGTTCGCCGATCACCGCAGCCACCACTTCAGCAAGAGACGGAGACTCGCCTCTTCGTATAGTGGTTTCCTTTTCGTTCTCTGCGGCCAACCTCGCCGCCAAGCGCTCGAGCTGCATCTCGAACCGGGCCCGATCCTCTTTCTTCTTTTTGCGCCTCGCGCTCGCTGAGGTGACCCAGGTGCCGAGCATGAGCAGAGGCGACATCGCAACAAAGACGATGGACAGCATTGAGCGGGTTACCAGGTACATGGCAACGCCAGCAATGATGGGAACAAGCATTGCGAGCCACGGGAAAGGCTGCACCTCGGGCTCGTCGGGTGAGTTCACCCCGTCGATCTCGCTACCGAGGTAACGGTCTTCAACGCTTGGCGATCGCGTGAAGATGATCTCACTGATGACCGGGTCCGCGTTCGATTGCTGCGGCAAAAGACCCGCACGCACCACGGTGTCACCGATCTGGGCCTGCTGCCCAGCCTGAAGTTCTAGCTTCTGCACCGGCTGCCCTTGTACAAGAACACCGTTGGCGGAGTTCATATCAAGAAGCTCAATGTGTCCGGGGCCGACGTGTACTCGGGCATGCCGTTTTGACACCAATGGATCATCGAGAATGATGTCGTTCTCGTCACCCCGCCCAATCAGGGTGGAGCCTCGCGGAATTTCGTACCGTCGATTTCGGTCAACACCGTAAAACTCAATGAATGCCACCGGAGCCTTGGGCGCGTGCAAGGCGGGTACCACCGCGAGTTGTACGCCATCGGCCAGCGCAACGTCCCCCAGAGTCTCCCCCGGATCTAGCACGACGCCGCGCTGAGGGTTTGCGAGGGAAGTCACCTCGAGTGTGGATTCGCCCAGCTCTACCCCAGCGCCTGCATAGGATCCTGAGGGATCCTTCTCAAGAATCGTGTCAGCGAGGTCTCCAATGCGAGCATCTGCATCAGCGGTAATCGCAAGATCCATGGTTGAGCGATCCGGCCTGTGCAGCGTGACTCGTACCTTCATGCAAGAAAGCGTATCCGAGTCAGCGATGCTCCCCGACGCCCGGAAGCAGCCACTCGAAGAATTCTTGCCAGAACACTGCGCTTGTTTGTCTTTCGTCGCTATATTGCCAAGGCCAAGTCTGTTCTGAAAGCCTCCAGACCGGGTTGCCGCAAACACTAGGCTGGAGTTCGTGTTTAGTTACCTCGCAGCCGGTGTGCCGCAAAATCGAAGCGTAGCGATTGTTGCGGGGCCGACCGCCCTACTACTCGCAGATTTACCTTCGGAGGCACCACTCGCGCAGCTCGTAGCGCTCACACGCACGGTGACGTTCGACAGCATCCTCGATGAATTGCGCAGTCAATCTGAACCAGCGTTCAAGCACTTTGCGCTACTTCAGACAGACGTCGCGAATGAGCGGATCCGGGTTGCAATCGGTGGGCAAGCTACAGCCGAGTTCGACGATTCTGGCGCGTTTGCAAGCCCCGGGCAGAACGCAACGACAGAACTGCACATGAGTCAAGTCGCTCAGGTTCGTTTGGCTATTGCTCCAATATCAAGCTCAGTACCTTTCGCGCTCCCCCTCGCCGATGGTGTCGTGCAAGCTGTCTCACTCGTGTGGAACCGAGATGACGCGCGTACTGGGCCGGCGGAGGTACCGCCCCCGGCGATCTCCTTGCCGGTCGCGGCACCGGCGCCGGTGCAGCCACAGGTGATGACCGCGCCCGATGTCGCAGTACCGACACCCGATTTGTCGGCACCTGCACCTGCACCTGCACCTGCACCTGCGATTCCCGCACCGGATGCTGTAGTACCGACACCCAATTCACCAGCACCAGCACCAGCACCAACGGAGCCACAATCAACTAACATTTTCGACCAGCTCTTCGGGCAGACACGGTTTCGCGACGTTGAGGCAGCAGCCGTCCGAGACACCGGAGACGCGGAGGCCGCAGACCAGGCGCAGGTACAAGCACAACCACAAGCACAGACCAGCGAGATCAGCGGTTCCCTCTCTGGCACCCATCTCGCCCAGGACGCCTCACCCTTCGAAACCGCACTCGATCAGTCAGGATCACCCGCGCTGGCCCTGATTTTGCCAGATGGCACCGTTGAGCCGCTGGATCGGGCGATCCTCGTTGGAAGAAAACCAACTGTTCCACGCGATGAGAGTCTGCTGTCCTTCGGACTCATCACACTTGGTCACCTCAATAGCGGACTCTCGCGCACCCACCTGAGTATTGAACCCCGACAAGGCGGGGCCGCAGTCACCGATCTCAACTCAACAAACGGGACGGTGCTCGTGCGCGCATCTGGTGAATCGATTGCACTGCTCCCTCACACCTCGCTGCTGGCACATGCCGGGGACCAGGTGGTCCTCGGCACCACAATTGTGCTCAGCATCGCTGTTCAGCAATAAGGCGTGCCCGAATCGGCGCTCATGCGTCGTCGGCACTCCCGTCACCCACACCACTCGTACTGTACGCCGGCGCTGAGGGTCCAGCTACTCTTTTCGCTCAAGTTTTTCTTGACGCTTAAAGATCCGTTTCGCAGACCCGGCAGAAAGTACGGATACCGTGAAAGCCACGAACATTACGAAACCAAACAACACAATTAGGCCCGTGCCTATGACCATGCCAACCATCGCCCAGTGAGCCTTTGAAATGCCCCAGGTGACGAGCAGCACAAGGATTATTGCCGCGAGCAAGGTAATAAGCACGATCATGCAGCTTGAAGCCTGGTCAGAACGTTCAGAGCGACGGAATTTTTGCTGAAAGATCTGGTTGCTCGAGGATCCTGCCCAGGTGGTTCCTGTTCTGACCAGTGCGGTACGACGTGCGGTG